>NZ_CP092417.1:2474285-2778571 GCF_023716865.1 Endozoicomonas sp. SCSIO W0465 | reverse complement strand
AGGAAGGTCTTTCTCAGCGAAGTGCTCTCTATCAACACCCGGTGCCAGGATAACATCATCCCCTTTATGCCAGTTTGCCGGTGTCGCTATCTCGCCCTGTTGCCAGGCTATTTCATCAAGGGCATCCAGCACCCGGGACAACTCATCAAAGCTGCGCCCAATCTGCATCGGGTAGGTCCAGGCAACTTCAATAGCTTTGGTTTTGTTGTTAATGATAAAAACCGAGCGAACGGTTTTATTTTCTTCAGCGCTGCGAGGTAAACCGCCTTTGATTTTCGATGGTAACATACCATACAGTTTGGCCACCTTAAGCTGGACATCAGCGATCAGAGGAAACTCGATCTCAGCAACTTCAGCAACGGCTGCAACGTCTTTCAGCCACTGCTGATGCGTCTCGGCAGTATTAAGACTCAGGCCAATCACATTCACCCCTCTTTTTTTGAAAGAGGGCATCAGTTTCTGAACTTCTGCCAGCTCTGTTGTACAGACTGGCGTGAAGTCCTGGGGGTGAGAAAACAATACGGTATACCGCCCCCCCTCACCCTGTATCCAGTCATAGAACCATACCGGTTGGTCCGTTGTTGAAAGACGCGCCTTAAAGTCAGGGGCTATATCACCGAGCACAAGCCCCCAGGACAAAGCGGATTGAAAGCTGCCAACCATCAGAGTAATGAGCAGTAACAAACAGGCAGGCTTGCTACTGCATCCTCTCTCCCGGGACGTTCTACCAATATATTTCATGACCAATCACCATCAATAAGTCCGGATTCCGACTGAACTGATCAGGCCTGCTGACTACAAACCTGAACGTCAGTGAAATGAGGTTAGTAGCAGACTTCAATGCTGTTTAGATACTTTGGTACCGAAATATAGCGGGTGAAATTTCAGATAATAATAAATAGGGTGTCATCAACTGGACTTATGGTTCATTGATCTCGCCCTCTTACATGAAATGCCCACACCAAACCACCACATCTTCTAAACTTATTGGTTGTATATCCACTGTGCATCTCAGACCGGTACGGTTGCCATGAAACATAACCCTCTCTCTGTTGATCATTATCAACGTCCTCACCTGAATACACCTGACAGCACCCGGAAAATCCTGCTGCATTCGTGCTGTGCCCCCTGTGCCGGTGAAGTGATGGAAGCGATTAAAGCCTCTGGCATTGAACAAACCGTTTTCTTCTATAACCCGAACATCCACCCAGTAGCGGAGTACCAGCTTCGTAAGGATGAAAACAAACGGTTCTGCGACAAGCTTAATATTCCGTTTATTGATGCTGATTATGATACGGAAAACTGGTTTGAACGCACCCGGGGCATGGAAAATGAGCCGGAACGGGGTAAACGCTGCACCGCCTGTTTTGATATGCGATTCGAACGAACCGCTCTTTATGCTTATGAGCACAACTTTACGCTCATCTCCAGCACACTGGGTATTTCACGCTGGAAGAACATGGAACAGATCAATGGCTGTGGTATACGCTCGGCAGGGCATTACCCCGACGTCTCCTACTGGACTTACAATTGGCGCAAAAAAGGGGGCAGCCAGAGAATGATCGAGCTTGCCAAACGGGAAGCATTCTATCAACAGGAATACTGTGGTTGCGTATACAGCCTGAGGGATACCAACCGATACCGAATGGCTCAAGGACGCAGCCGAATCAAAAGACTGGTGAATTTTTACGGGCAGAGTAAAGAGGCACCGGAGCAGGACGGCGACTGTGCAATCATTGCTAAATCTTCCTGAAGACCGCCCCCAAAAATAATAATGATTAATATGATCATCTACCCACAGACTCTGTTGCCCCTGATTGCCATTCTGGTGCTTCGCAATAATGGGTGTTTTTAACTTGTCTGTGTTTTATAGCGAAAGAATCAAGTCGGCTGAGTAAACTGAAAAAAAATTATGCCATCACCATCACCTTCCTATGGATACCCGAAGGCATTGGTATTACTATCCAACCGGGAAATCGGGCTCAATTGAATAAAGCTGTATTGTGCAACCCGTGATCCGGAATGTTTAAGAATTTTTCCTGCGATGTATCAGATCACATTCCCCTATCCTGCAGTGAAGAGTTCATCAAAATACCGGATTCTGGACCATAATTATCGAAACCGGAGCGTTTCTGCGAGCATCTATAATTCCTGTCGGGATTTTCTATTCCGTTTTCCTGTCAGGCCGATAAAACCTGGAATAAATCGCTCATCTTCTTTACTTGTTAACACCGTTATCGGGCTACAAACTATGATACGTTTTGTTGCGCCACTGTCAGGCATGTTTATTTTCGCCCTGGCCAGCGGATACCTGACGACTTTGATTCCCCTGAGAATCAACGCGACAGATGGCAATGACTTTATGGCCGGTCTGATGGGTACCGCCTACTACCTGGGATTGCTGGCAGGGTCATTTCGCTCAGAGAGTATCGTTTGCCGGGTGGGCCACATTCGCTCTTTCGCCTGCTTTATGGCGTTGCTCTGCGCCACCGTATTAAGTCTTGCGCTGTCTGAGAATACCACCAGCTGGTTAGTACTGCGCTTCCTTAATGGTATGGCAGTTGCCGGCATATTTGTTGTGGTTGAGTCGTGGCTTCTCTGTGAAAGTGACAGCTCCAACCGCGGCAGGGTCCTGTCCTTCTACATGGTGTCCCTCTATGGAGCCAATGCCATTGGACAGCTTTTTGTCGGCTTCCTCGATAGTAGTAGCCTGACGCCTTTTATCCTGATCGGTATTTTATTGTCATTGTCGATCTTCCCACCGGCAATGACCCGAATTCCAACGCCAGAGATAGAAGAAGCCTCTTCGCTGGGATTCAGAAAGCTTTTCGAACTGACACCCTCCGGGGTGCTCGGCTGTTTTGCCGGTGGTCTGGTATTGGGCGGTTTGTATTCAATGCTGCCCATTTACCTGGCCGACCTCAGCGGCAGCGATGATCACTCCGTAGCTATCTTTCTCGCCATCACTATGATTGGCGGAATGGCACTACAGTTTCCAGTGGGTTACCTCTCCGATATTATCGATCGGCGTAAAATGTTGATACTGGTCGCCCTGGCAGGTTGTACCGTTTGCTTCGGCCTCATCCTCAGTTCCCACGGGCACTGGCTGTATTATCCCTTGTTATTTCTGTTTGGTGGTGCAACCTTCACACTCTACCCACTGGCCATCAGCCACGGGTGTGACCATATGCACCCGGATGATATTGTTGCAGGAACCCAGGGACTGCTTCTGGCCTACAGCTTTGGCGCGTGTATCGGCCCGATCTTCGCATCACTGTTTATGGGTCATATGTCAGAAGGTCTGATGCTGTATTTCATTACCGTGATGGGTGCTACCGGTATCTTCTTCCTGATTCGTATGGCTTACCGTCCTGCGATCTATACCAGCGAAGAGCAGCACTTTATTCCAGTACCCCGCACAACGCCCATTGTTGCCCAGATTGACCCTCGTTCTGATGCTGAGGAGTTACTGGATACAGAAGAGCCAGCCAACCCCTGATCTTGACCTTTCGGGCAGCATGGCTGCCCGAACCCTCGATTAGAAAACTGAACATCTCTTATTCTGGCGCTCAGCTGACTACATCCGTTTCATCAAATTGGCAACCAATCTGCGAAAGCCTCCGATCGAAGATTTTTTATGGCAACGGCGAAATCATTACAACGAATGGATCCAGAGGTCAGATCTCTGAGCGCGATGATTTTTTTCTATCAGCAGTGGCTCATCAAGATGACGGGGGGCTGGAGGTGGTTAGCTGCCGTCAGTTCGGCAGCTGTACATTGACCTCGAGGATAGAGCAACCATCCTGAGAGTCCAGCTTGATGTCAATGCACTCCTGCTGGATCTCAATGTATTTTTGAATAACCTGAAGAATATCCCGCTCCATAGCTGGCAGAAAATCACGCCCACTTCGACTGTTCCGTTCGTGGGCTACTATGATCTGCAGCCTTTCCTTGGCAATCGCGGCGCTGTTGTCTTCTTTGCGTGAGCGGAATAGCTGCATAAGATTCATCCTATTCCTCCAAACATGCGCTGTAAGAACCCTTTTCTGGTGGGTTCAAGAAAACGGTGTGGTATGTCTTCACCAAGGAAGCGCGCAACCACATCGTTGTATGCCTGACCGGCATCACTGTCGGTATTGCATACTACGGGTACACCCTGGTTGGAGGCTTTCAAGACTGAGGCGGACTCAGGAATAACACCAATCAGTGGTATCGCCAGAATTTCTTCGACATCCTGAATGTTGAGCATTTCCCCTCGTGTTACCCGATCAGGATTGTAGCGGGTAACCAGTAAATGCTCCTTAACGGGCTCAAGGTTTTCAACAGCACGCCGGGATTTACTCTGCAAAATACCCAGTATACGGTCAGAGTCCCGGACGGATGACACCTCAGGATTCGTGGTAATAATGGCTTCATCGGCAAAGTAGAGTGCCATCAGGGCACCGTGTTCGATACCTGCCGGAGAGTCGCAGATGATGTATTCAAAGTCTTTTGCCAGCTGGTTCAGGACTTTTTCGACCCCTTCGTGAGTCAGGGCCTCTTTGTCCCGGGTTTGCGACGCTGGCAGAATGGATAGATTTTCTGTGCGTTTATCCCTGATCAGGGCCTGGTGCAACTCAGCCTCACCGTTAATTACGTTGACGAAGTCGTATACGACACGTCGCTCACACCCCATCAGGAGATCCAGGTTTCTGAGGCCTACATCAAAGTCAATGACAACGGTCCTGTGACCTTTAAGAGCCAATCCTGTTGCAATGGAAGCACTGGTGGTGGTTTTTCCGACGCCACCCTTTCCAGAAGTCACAACAATAATACGAGCCAAGGTGAAATCCTGTCATGAATCAAGAACTGAACTATTGTTCAGTATTTCTTAAAGTTTCTTTATGTGCAAGCTTTGCACCTCAAGGGATACGGTTACGCTGCTTCCCCAGAGAGGATCACCGTTACTGGATGCTGAGGGCATCTTGTACTGACCGTTGATGGAAATAAGCTCGGCTTCAAACTGCAAGCAGAATATACGGGCGTCAGTATTGCCATTGACACCCGCCAATGCTCGACCGCGTAATGGACCATAGACGTGTATATTGCCGCCTGCGAGAAGTTCGGCACCGGAACTGACCGGACTGGTAATGACCAGATCACCCTCTGCATAGACCTGTTGCCCAGAGCGGATCGGGTGCTCTATCAGGGTGGTCTTCTGTATCACCGGTGTCGTTTGCGTCTGGCTTGCAGTCTCTGCTTCGGGGGTACTGGTGGTACGGGATTTCTGCATGATAACAACATTGGTGTCTACATGATCAGCAAAGTGTTCTTCTTTCGGGTTTCGTCGCCTTGGGGGCGGAAGCCAGGGGATACCTGCCATCATGGCATCCTGTTTATGGTTTTCATGACCGCCACGAAGAGCGATCAGGATCAGGCCAAACTGCTGGAGCTTGTGTCGCAGCTGGTAAAGATCAATCGGCGGTTGTTCCGGGCCAAGCTGGTCGAAGGCGATGATAACCGGCGTCTGCTGGAAAAAATTGGGCGCCTTACGGGTCATGCTCTCCAGCTGGTTGGTAATCTCCACTGGATTGGTAGAATGCAATTCAAGAGTAGTCAGTGTATAAATACCACCGGTCATCTTGAAAGCTGCAGCGGCAGTACCGGTTTGCAGTTGAAGGGTCATAACGTACAACTTTGATAAGCAGCAGATTAAATGGTCAGCTTTTTATACAACAAGTTGTAGCGTAGAGAAATCAACGATCAGATACAAGTATTGAATTAATCTATATGTTGCGAAACCCTGATATGCACCCGCAGGCTGATGCCCGTGAAGACGATGTTTTTCACCGGTCATATCTGCACCCGAAGTACTGGCTTACCTGGCTGGGTATCGGGTTAACTTTTATACCTTCACTATTGCCTTATCGCTGGATTGTCCAACTGGGACGATGGCTGGGACGTATCAGTTACCATGTGGCGGGTGACCGTGTTCATGTTGCCCGGGTTAATCTGGAGAAATGTTTTCCCGGGTTGAGTCAGGATGAAAGAGAAACACTGCTGAAGAAAAACTTTGAGTCGGTAGGCATCGGTATTATGGAGGTTACCATTGCCTGGTGGTGGCCTTCAGACAGGCTGGAGAAGATCGTTTCTTATCAAGGTCTGGAAAACCTGCAGTCTGATGATGGCACCATCCTGATGGTGATGCATTTCACCACCATAGAGCTGGCTGGTCGCTTGATTACCCAGCGCCACAGCGTCGATGCCACTTATCGAGAGCATGGGAATCTGGTCTTTGAATACGTTCAGCGTCGCTTAAGGCATCGTTTTGATCCTGGCAGTCAGTTGCTGAGAAGGCGGGATGTTCGTGGCATGCTGCGCTCATTAAAGTCAGGCAGAACCGTCTGGTATTCTCCAGACCAGGACTATGGCATCCAAAATGGACGCTTTGTGCCTTTCTTCGGTATTCCCGCCGCAACGATTACCAGTACCTCCCGCCTTGCCAAAGCGGGAAAGGCTAAAGTGATTCCCATGACGGTGACTCGCCTTGATGATGCCAAAGGCTACGACGTTCACCTTTATTCTGCCCTGGAAGGCATCCCTTCCGGTGATGACTACCAGGATGCGCTTCAGGTTAACCAGTTCGTTGAGCAGCGAATTCGTGAGCATCCTGAGCAGTATATGTGGCTCCATCGGCGGTTTAAAAATCGCCCGGAGGGTGAGGCTGACTTTTACCGGGGTTGATTCCTGTCTGGATGCTCAGTGATTGAGTGTCCAGAAATCGCCTTTCCTGAAATTCCTTTTTCTGACCTCCTCGCTACGGGGCACCCGGTCACGCGCTACTCTCATACAGCTTGCAAGATGATCAAACAGAATAAACCTGTCCTGCTGCCTACCTCTTTCCGTATTTAATCTGCTCAATAATAGATATTTCCGTAGATTTTGTAGGTCTTTATGCTTATTATCCTTTCGGTAACTCCGGTGCATAAATGACCGGTTGGAATGGCATATCAGGCATGATGCTCACGATGAGCATATCGCCGAAAAAATTAACATCCCTTTTTGCACACAACTGATAATTATTGTTTTCACAGCTGCAACGGCTGTTCATTCTTGAAGACCAAAGATTATGGAAGAGCATTTTAAGCTTGTTGATAAGCCGACCTTTTTTGGTGCGGTTATTTTGTTGATCTCGGTGGTTATACCGCTGGCACTGTTTCCGGATGAGGGCGCTCACTGGATTGCCATCGCAAAAACCTTTATGACGGACACAATGGGGGTGCTTTACCTGGGACTGGGCCTGGCCGCCGTGGTGTTTATGACCTACGTGGTATTTTCCGATATTGGCCAGATCAAGCTGGGTGAAGCTAATGAGCAGCCGGAGTATTCGACCACCTCCTGGGCGGCCATGTTGTTCTGTGGTGGTATCGGTGCCAGTATTCTCTACTGGGGTTGTATTGAGTGGGCCTACTATTATCAGTCACCGCCTTTTCAGCTTGAGCCGGGCAGTGAAGAGGCGGTTCGCTGGGCAGCCACTTACGGTATCTTCCACTGGGGGCCGGTTGCCTGGTGTATCTAGTTCTCGTCCAAAAACGCATCAGGCAATCATAATTAGATTGTACGTTCGTTTTGATATTTCCTGAAATTCCAGAGAGCCGCAAAAACTCTTCCCTTTTTTTCTCTAATCTGGGACGGATATTGGAGAAAAACGCGAAAAGCAGGCAGAAAACATCCTCCCACCATGCTGGAAAGGTACTAGACCACCGATAACCAGCAATGAGAATCAAAACGCTCAGAACCCTTGCAGTGGCAACGTGATAGCCCAAAACATCTCTTTAGCCACGAAATTCCCGCTTCAATACCTGCCCGGAAGCGAAAGAGCGTTTTATACACATACTGACTTTTAGTCATCTCTTCGACTTCAAGTCCGCGCTTCTTATTAAAAGCTACATCGCTGATTCCCATGGCCTTGGCTTTTTCCAAATTAGCGCGACACGCGTATCCGCCGTCACCGCTTGTCTGGCGAGGTACACGACCATAAATTTCTTTTTGTCTTTCCATCATCGGAATGAATTGGTCCGAATCCGCTGGGTTACCTTCCTCAATAACCAGGTCCAGGATCAATCGACTTTTTCCCTGAACCAGGTTCAGTTTATGGCCATACTGTACTTGCCGCCTGTCTTTTACGATGATATCCGTATGGGGTTCATACAGGCTAACCACTTTTTCCTGGGCTGGCACCTTTTCACCCTTAAAGACCCTGCGCTCTGTCTGGGAGACTATTGCATCCACCAGGGGTAACAGGTGATCCACATCGGCCTGCCACTTGTCGGCATCATCAGCCAGGAGACACTGCCCCTGCTGACGGGCGTTTGCTAGCGTGACAGTAGCTTCGATAAGTACCTTCCGGGATTTTCGGGTCAACTGCAGCAGTTTTTTATAATGCTGATGCCGCTCTTCTTTGCCAGCGTAGATGCATTTTCTGGCCGCATCTTTTACGGCTCGGTTGTGATGGGTATATTCATAAAGCGGTGTCGCTGTCAGTGTTTGTCCCCGTTCCAGCAGCCGACAAATTTCTTTAACGGAACTGGCTAAAAGATCACTGTCGCAAGGAGGTTTGATATCCGATTCGGTGACTGTGCTGTCAATAGCCACAGTGCGCCCTTTTTCAATACCCTGATCTTTAGCGGTCATTAGCTGACAGTTATTAATCCGTTCCCATGTAGATGCAGTAAGAAGGCTGATGAGCCCATGCAAACTGGAGCGACTGGGGCGCTGGTTTGGTTCGAGGCGACAAAAGTCTCGAAAGAGCATGGAGTCCATCAAAACAAACGACAAGTAGTCATAATCACAATTCAAATACTGTTTCAGGAGTGCCGCACGAAGAACGGATTCTGCTGATAGTCCGTTCCGCCCAGTGTTCTGTTTATCACCAGAACTTAAGTCCTCATAAATCCAGTCATTGAACTGTGGATGGGCGTCAAGCCATTGCGAGATACCGGAAAGCTGGGAGCAGATTTCATGAGGTACGTAATGGAGTTCCATACTACACTGCGGGTTGCGTTTTTTGCGCATTTGGAGTCCTCTGTTTTTGGCAATCCCTTATGTTTCTTGCTCTTGGGAAGTTTAGTCGCCAGATAGCAGTAGGGCTCCACTTAATTTTTCAGGGTAAAATCTACAGTTTTCAATTGGTTGTGTTTTTGGACGAGAACTATCTATATGATTCCGGCCATTCCCATTGCCTACTTTTTTCATGTGCGCAAAAACCCGGTGCTGAAGGTCTCTGCAGCCCTGATGCCGGTATTGGGAGAAGCGCGCAGTAAAGGGCCTCTGGGCAAGGTGATTGACGTGCTGTTTATTTTTGGTCTGCTCGGTGGTGCTGCTACCACACTGGGGCTGGCGGCACCGTTGATCAATGAGGGCATTACCTACCTGACCGGTATTCCATCCACCAATGGTACCCAGATTGGTGTATTGATGGTGTGTACGGCGCTGTTCGCTTATTCCTCGTACAAGGGGATGGATGGCGGTATCAAACTGTTGAGTAATATCAATTTCTGGGGAGCCCTGGGTCTGCTGGCTTTTGTCCTGGTGGTAGGTCCTACGCTGTTTATGGTGGAGACGGGTCTGGACTCTATTGGGCGGATGTTGTCCAACTTCTTTGTCATGGCCACATGGGCAGAACCTTTCGGCGGTTATGGCACCTTTGAAGATACTCACTTCCCACAGGACTGGACCATCTTCTACTGGGCCTGGTGGCTGGTATATGCACCGAGTATGGGGCTGTTCGTTGCCCGTATTTCCAAAGGGCGAACCATTAAACAGATGGTCGGTGGTGCGGTTTTCTGTGGCTCCCTGGGGTGTGCCGTGTACTTTATCGTGCTGGGTAACTTCGGCCTGTCCTTGCAGCTTTCCGGTCAACTGGATGTTGTGGGTATTCTCAATGCTGAAGGCGCAACAACCGCTATTTTCAGTGTGCTTGAACAGCTGCCGTTCAGTTATCTGGTGATCGTACTGTTCACATTGCTCTGTATTATCTTTACTGCCACCACCTTTGACTCTATCTCCTTTATTCTAGCGTCAGTTGTCCAGACGAATGTGACTGAAGATCCCATGCGCTGGAACCGCCTGTTCTGGGCATTCACTCTGTCGCTGATGCCTTCTGTGCTGATGTTTATGGGTGGTCTGACAACATTGCAGACGGCAGCCATTGTCGGCGGTCTGCCGCTGCTGGTGATTGCGGTGATGCTGATGATTTCAGCGGTGAAAGCCACCATGCTGGATATCTCCCGCCAGGAAGGCTATGAAGAACCGACCATCAATATTGAAGAACTGCCGGAAGTGGACCCGTGGAGCCTGGAAGGTTCTGCACTGGCTCGCTTTGAACAGCTGAAGGATCAGGCGACAGAGGCCGTAAGTGCAGAGCGTCAGGCCCATGAAGCACTGGCTGCCCTGAAAAAGCAGATTCGCAGGGAGGCCATGGCTCGTGGTGCAACGGGTTCTGATCTGGGTGATGCACCAGCGCATATGCTTGAGGAAGTTGAACGATTAACCCAGGCTGCCGTCGAGGCCAATGAGAAGAGGCAAGCTGCTTCTGAATTGGCCCAACAGGCTCGGATGGAGTTCAATGAGCTGATGCGTCAGAAGCAGGAGGAGCAGCGAGAACTGGAGCGCTTGCAGGCAAAAGAAGAAATTCTACTGCGGATGGGTAAAGCCTGATAAGAAGAGAGCAGAGTTGACCTGCTGATATTCAAACGCCCTCATTGCTGTACTACTGGGGGCGTTTATTTATCGGTGAAAGATGAAAGGCTTAACCGGCAATCATTATTCGCAGAGCATCCAGTCGCAGAACCGCTTTCTGCAGTGCCTGATGGCCCAGTGCAGCACGATTTTTCAGATACTCAATCTCTTCATCGCGAACATTCGGGTTGACCACTTTAAGAGCCGCCAGTCGCTTGATCTCTTCGGTGACATCGGTCAGCAGGTTCTGGCAGGCCTGATTAACAATGGGCTGTACCCGATCTTTGGCATACCCTTCGGCTTTATCCAGCATGGCCAGAAAGGGTGCCCGCTGGGCATTCACCAGTTTCTTGGCAACACCCCGTTTCAAAGGCTGAAGCTGGGCGTTCAGAGTATCAAATGCCACTTTTTCGGACAGATCATTGAATCCAGGGTCGATCAGACAGCGAATCGGCGTTGCTGGCAGGTAGCGATCCAGCTGAAGGGTCCGGTCAGCGCTGGTTTCCACCACGTAAATCGCTTCCAGCAGCATGGTGCCGGGCTTCAGGGCTTTGTTTTTGAGCAGGGCAACAGAGGTATTACCCAGCTCGCTGGTCAGCACCATATCCATCCCTTCACTGACGATGGGGTGCTCCCAGGTCAGGAAGTGCATATCTTCTCTGGACAGCGCCATTTCCCGGTCAAAGGTGACGGTCATGCCATCTTCCGGAAGGCCGGGGAAGGTGGTGATCATATGACTGCCCGGACGAATCACCAGGCAGTGTTTGGAATAGTCTTCCGCCTCAACACCAAAGCCTTCGAACAGCTTTTCCATAAACCGCTTGAGTTGTCTTGGCTGTTCCTGCTCTTCAATGTCGTTGATCATGTCTTCATTGGAGATCAGGCCACGGGAATTCAGTTCCAACAGTCGGTCTCTGCCCTTATGAAGATGCTCCATCTGCTGCTGATTCAATTGCGCAGCCTGATTCAACAAGGCCTCCATGGCTTCTGTGGTGGCCTGGCTTCCCGGTTGCAGATAAGGTACCAGTGCTTCACCCAGTTGCATCTGCACCATGCTACCGGCAGGGCAGGTATCGGCAAAGGCGTTCAATCCCCGGTCGTACCAGTGGAATAGCGACTCCTGACCGGTGCCCAGCAGATAAGGCACGTGAATCTTGATGGCTTCAGTCTGGCCAATACGATCCAGTCGTCCAATACGCTGTTCCAGCAGGTCGGGATGCTCAGGCAGATCAAAAAGGACCAGATGATGGGCAAACTGGAAGTTACGGCCTTCACTGCCAATTTCGGAACAAACCAGTACCTGGGCACCATGATCCTCTTCGGCAAAATAGGCCGCAGCGCGATCCCGCTCAATAATGCTCATGTTTTCATGGAATACCGCGGCCGGAATACCGGACAGTATGCGCAGGGCATTTTCCAGATCCAGTGCCGTATTGGCATTAGCGCAGATAACCAGCACTTTCTCTTTCTTAAGCAGCTTGAGCAGATTCATCAGCCAGTCTACCCGGGGGTCGACTTTCCACCAGGGGTCCATATCATCGACCCGGATCTGGGCCTGGTAAGCCAGCTCCGGATAGAGGTTGTGGCGATAGTTGGACTCTTCTTCCAGGGCGATTTCGTAGAGCTCAGGAAGCACCTGGGGGTAGCCCTGAACAGCACGACCAGAGAATCCGCCAACCGCTGCCCGGGTATTACGGAACATGACGCGACCAGTGCCATGACGATCCAGCAGGCGGCGCAGCAGCTGTGTGCGGGCGGTATTTCTTGCCTCTTCGTCATCCGCATTCGGCTCTTTATCCAGGGCATCGATCAGTGGCTTGCTGTCTTTTCCAAGGAAGCCAACCAAATGATCTCTTGCCCGGGCAGGAAGCGCCTGGTTCTCATTGCCAAGCAGTTCTTGCACAGCTTCAGCGACCGGCTCATAACGGCTCTCTTCCGCTTCAAAGGCGGCAAGATCGTGGAAGCGGTCCGGGTCCAGCAGGCGTAAATGGGCAAAGTGGCTCTTGGCACCCATCTGCTCCGGTGTGGCGGTCAATAGCAGTAGTCCGGGAATCTGTTGGGACAGCGCTTCCACACACTGATATTCGGCATTGGTTTCTTCTTCAGACCAGATCAAATGGTGGGCTTCATCCACAATCAGCAGGTCGAAGTCCGCTGCCATCGCCTGTTTACGACGATCCTCATCATGGCAGAGAAAACCAATACTGCAGATAATCAGCTGTTCGGTATTAAACGGGTTTTCATCCGGAGACTGACGACAGCGCTCTTCGTCAAAGACACTGAAACGCAGGTTGAAACGGCGCAGCATCTCCACCAGCCACTGATGCACCAGGCTTTCCGGCAAGAGAATCAGTACACGACTGGCACGACCGGTAATCAGTTGTTGGTGCAAAATCAGGCCGGCTTCAATGGTTTTACCCATACCGACCTCGTCAGCCAGCATGACTCGCGGCGCATGGCGCTGAGAAACCTCGCGGGCAATATGCAGCTGGTGTGGGATCAGACTGGTGCGAGGACCAATCAGTCCGCGCATGGGTGACTTGCGCAGGCCATAGTTATATTGGAGCGTTTTGTAGCGCAGGGTAAAATTGCTGTTCTGGTCAATCTGCCCCGCCAACATTCGATCCTGTGGTTTGTTGAAGCGAATATGGTTACCCAACTCGGCTTCAGGAAGCTGACGAATTTCGCCGTCAGGCAGTGTTCCACAGTAGGTCAACAGGCCGTTTTTCTCAATCACCTCGGTGACCAGCATAATCCAGCCCTCGTGGCTTTCGACACGATCTCCGGGGTTGAACTCAACGCGGGTCAGTGGGCAGTTGTTTATGGAGTAAAGCCGGGTTTCCCCGGTTGCAGGAAACAGCAGGGTGATCATACGACTGTCAAAGGTGAGCACAGTGCCCAGTCCCTGCTCGGTCTCAGTATCACTTATCCAGCGTTGTCCAGAAACGAAACTCGTCATATTTGACTACTAACCTTGCCTGACTGACAGTCCGCTATTATACGATACCGACTGAACGGTGCGTAGGCCGGAGATGGACCTGCGAACTGTATTTTGAAAATGGTTTACGGTGAGAAAGCCTCCGTCAGCAAACAGAGGGCTCTCAGACTGCTTGGGCCATCTCAATCATACGCTTACCTGCAGTGTTTACCTGAAGATTATGACCGATGTACCAAAAAGCGCGCTATATTAGCGGAATCCTCTTAAATTGCACTACGGGGATGACCGAAATTCAGTATGCCTCGATGATTATAGACAGGAGTTTACCAATTAATGCTAACCAGGAGCTGTTGACGTTTCAGATCGGTAACCAAACACAAGTATAGGGCTAACCCGAATAATCAAGCTTCTCACTTACCCACACTTTTCCCAGGAGGCTCTGGTTTCGCCGGTTGTCAGTGAAAATCAGTTGCTGTTTCTCAGGTCAAAAGTCTCGGTATCAAATAACTCACTGGGTCGATCTGGAAGGTTAATAGACTGTCTGGCATTGCCGTTGCCGATCAGTTTCAGTTTGGTAAACCGGTCTTGGGTCGCTTTTACCAGGGTTTCAGAGTTGCGCATGATGGTAGGACGGATAAACAGCATCAGGTTCTTTTTTTCATCACCTTTGAGACTGTAACGGAAGAGGTTGCCCAAAATCGGGATGTCCCCGAGCAGTGGTACTTTTTTTCTGCTTTTGGATTTAATGTCCTCGATCAGTCCACCAATAACGACGGTCTGTCCATCGTCCACCAGTACCGCAGTCTTCAGGGAACGGGTATTGAACAGTAGATCATTGCTATCCGAGCCAAGGAGCTGTTTGGTTGTGCCCACATCCAGTGAAGAAACCTCCTGTTCCAGTATCAGTCTTAGACTGCCGCCTTCGTTGATATGGGGGGTGATCTTGAGTTTTAGCCCCACATCCTTGCGCTCGGTTGTTGTGAAGGGATTATTACTGTTTCCGCTGGATGACGTCTGGTATGAGCCGGTTTTTATGGGAATATTTTTTCCTATTATCAGCTCTGCCTCCTCATTATCCAGGGTCAGCATGCTGGGAGTAGACAGGATATTGTTATTGGATCTTGAGCTTAATGCGCTGACCAGAACCCCAAAATTATCTGCCCGCAGTGCCAGTGAACCGAGGGCAATACCGGAGTTTTCGAGTATGTGGCCAGTAATACTGCTTTTGGTTCCGGTGACTGTACTGGAAGTCGTTCCGGAAGGGTTGGTTGTTAATGAACCACGGATAGTATCTGTTCCATCAATGCCCCACTGAATTCCCAAGGCATCATTAATGCCACCGGACACTTCAACAATAACAGCCTCCAGTAGTACCTGAGCCCTGGGTACATCCAGCTGCCTGACAATTTTCTCCATCTCCTGGAGGGTTTCCGGGTCGGCAATCATGACCAGAGCGTTCTGGGTTTCATCCGCTTTTACAAAAGCACCCGTTGCTGCCGATTTGCTTTTAGCCCCTGACTTGGTGGTGGTTCGGGCCTGGGGAGACGACTGACCTGATGACGCCGTTGGCGAAACTGGACCCGATGTAACAGGTGACGATGGGTTTGAAGCGACTTTCTTTCCCTGACTATCCTGAATAATGCCTGATGCTTCAGAAAGGATTTCAGCAATGTTTTTGGCGTCTGCAAAACTCAGGAACATGACTTTGGTGGTTGATTTGCGAATGCCTTCCTTATCAAGAGTGTCAGCCAGCTTTCTGACCCGTGCCCGTTTGCTGGCATTGCCCTTAACCACCAGACGATTGCTCCGTTCATCGGCGATCACCTGAAGCCCGCTGGGTAGCTGTCCCTTTCCGGTGACCAGCGTATCAGAGATTATTTTTGACACATCCCCGACCCAGGCATGTTTAAGCTGGATGACTTCATAGTCGTTATTGCCAGCATCATCCAGCTCCCTGATCAGTTTGGTGATGCGCTCAACATTATCCGCAAGATCACTGATGATGACCGCATTGCTGGAGGCGGAGGCAGCAGCATGCCCATATTGAGCAATCAATGGGCGAATGATCGGGATGACTTCAACAGCGGACACACTGTGCAAGTCGATGACTTTGGTGGTCATTACGCCATCAATTGGCTTCTGAGTATCTCCCGGGCTGCTGGTTTTTGCGCTGGTGGTGGGGACAACATTAATAATATGACCGTCGGATTTTGGAATGACGGTATAACCATTAGCGGATAGTACTTCCAGGAAAACATCGTAAACTTCGTCCTTAGTCAAAGGCTTGCTTGAAATGACGGTAACCGTATTGCCACTCTTGATCCGTGGATCGATAACAAATGTCTCTCCGGTTATTTTGGCAACCTGGGTGATAAATTCACGAATATCGGCATTTTGCTGATTCAGTGTCCACAGCTTGTCATCAGGCAAGGGTGCAGTACTATTTGCAGCAGGCTGTAAACCTCTGTTTGCACTATTGGCCAGCAGAGGGGTGACTGTCAGCACAAGTAGCAGAGGAATTGCTCTCATTGACTTCCTGTTAAGAGGGTACTGCAAAAACTGTAAAAAGCGTGGTGATCTGATGTTCATGTTATGACCATTAACTTAGCAGTTTGTCATTGTTGTCGTTACAGTTCCTGACTGGCTTCCTGCAGCTGCTCCCTGAGGTCCTGCATTCGCTGTTCAAGAGACATGTCATCCGGGTAGTCGTGGTTGCCCGGACGCCGCTCCGTTGACTCGGGGATGTCTTCAGCAACAGGCCTGAATTCCTGAACGGCTCTGGAGTCCCTGGCTGTTTCTGGAAAATATAGTCTTTCAAGCTGCTTACCCCGTTTAATGACAATGTGATCAGAATAAACCTGATTTAAAATGGCGCCTCCGGGAAGAGCATCACCAATTTCATATAACTGGTCCTGGTTGGATATTTGGATAATTGCACTTGCGTACTTTTTATTTTCAATGCCCGATAGAGCCCCTCTAAGAATCAGGTTCATTTTGGTTATCGGGATCTCATCATTGTTTTGAATTATTTCCTGATTGTCGCTAAAACCAAAAATCAACTCAAAGTCTTCAGGTTTGATTGTCATGGTCTTATTTGAAACGATAGTTTTGTTTTTATCACTATCTTTCGAGGATTCGCTATTGACTAACTGATAAAAATTAAATGCCTGAAAACTGGTGCTGAGCAGCATGACGCTTAAAATAATCAGAATCATAAAATTCCGGTTGTTTTTATGCCCCAATTGCAGAAATGTGGAGGAAACCACTGATTTCATGGCCATATCTTCTGAAGTTAACGAATTGAATTAATAAGCTATTCTTTAGTCTAAATAAAAGCATAAGAGTCTTGTTTTTTAAAGAAATAAGTTTTTTTCAAAAAAAGCTTTGTGTTTTTTTGAAAAATCAGAAGAAAATTTTGATCTTATGATTTGTAAAACAGGAATAATGCTCCAGACTGCTTCTGCTTGCTTGGATTTTTGTACCAACAATACGAGATTGGTATTTATGAACCTGTCGGAAAATAATTAATCGGAAATGACAGGTGCGGCTCTTTTGATTTAAGGAGTTAATGAGATTGGCTACATCGCTAACCGCTGGCTATGCCCCTGCAGACAATCCCGAAGGCGATGCTGAAAATGAAGCCAGCGTTATACCAAGATTGCCTTTTAGTTTTGCTAAAAGGCATGGCGTTGTCCTTGTTGAGAATGATCAAGGGTTTGCCACACTGTACTTTCATAACACACCGTCGGCTGATCTGATTGCTGAAGTCAGTCGCTTTTCTGGTGTTTTTCCTGCCTATGAAAGAGTCACTGTCGAAAAACTGTCAGAGGTGCTGGCTCACTGCTATCACCATGACAGTTCAGAAGCATTGCAGGATGCTGCTGGAATCAGTGATCACCTGGACCTGACCAGTCTTGCGGATGCCGTTCCGATCACAGAAGACCTGCTTGAGCAAAGTGATGATGCTCCGGTCATCCGTTTAATTAATGCGTTGTTGACAGAGGCTGTCAAGGAAGGTGCTTCCGACGTGCACATCGAAACGTTTGAGTCGACACTCGTGGTTCGGCTTCGGGTTGATGGTGTTTTAAGGGAAGTACTGTCACTTCAGAGAACCATTGCCTCTTTACTGGTTTCTCGTATCAAGGTTATGGCCCGGCTGGATATTGCCGAGAAGCGTGTACCCCAGGATGGCCGAATTTCGTTAAGGGTCGCTGGTAAAGAAGTGGATGTCCGGGTTTCCACGTTGCCTTCCAGCAATGGCGAGCGGGTTGTACTGAGGCTTCTGGACAAAGCAGCAGGCCGTCTTGAACTCAAGCATCTTGGTATGACGGAGCGAAACCGTTTGCTTATCGAAGGTCTGCTGAAAAAGCCCTATGGCATCATACTGGTGACAGGGCCAACAGGATCCGGCAAGACAACCTCTCTTTATGCCAGTCTGTCGCTGCTGAATGACCAGACTCGAAACATTCTCACGGTTGAAGATCCCATCGAGTATCACCTGGAAGGGATTGGTCAGACTCAGGTAAACACCAAAGTCGATATGACGTTTGTCCGGGGATTGAGAGCTATTCTAAGACAGGACCCTGATGTGGTGATGGTCGGAGAGATCCGTGACCGGGAAACCGCTGAAATAGCGGTACAGGCAAGTTTGACCGGACACTTGGTACTTTCAACACTTCATACCAATACGGCTGTAGGTGCACTGACCCGTCTGCAGGACATGGGGATTGAACCCTTTCTGATGTCTTCGAGTCTACTTGGCGTGATTGCACAGCGTCTGGTCAGGGTGCTCTGCAGTGACTGTAAAGCTCCCTACACTCCCGATGATGCCGAGTGTCAGCAGTTAGGTATCGATGCCTCTGATGGGGTTACGCTCTATCACGCTGAAGGGTGTATGGCCTGTAATTTTAGTGGCTATCGCGGCCGTACCGGCATTTATGAAGTTGTCGTTATCAATGAGCAGGTCAGGCGGATGATCCATGCTCTCAAAGGAGAGCAGGAGATTACTGACTATGCTCGTGAATCCAGCCCCGGCATACGTGAAGATGGCAGCAGAAAAGTACTGGAAGGGGTAACAACACTTGAAGAAGTACTTCGGGTTACCCAGGAAGACTGATTAGTGCCAGATGAGAGGCTGCTTTTTATTGTGAAAATACCGTTGATTTACAGGGCGCTATTTTAACCGGAATGGACAAACGGAATTTTCCGCTTTTGGCAGCTACAGGAAAAGACTCACGAATATGGCCGCATTTGAATATATTGCCCTGGATCATCAGGGAAAACAGCATAAAGGTACACTGGAAGCGGATAGTGGGCGTCAGGTTCGTCAGATGCTCCGGGATAAACAGTGGACGCCTCTGTCGGTGAATACGCTTACTGATCGCAAACAGCAGGGGGAGGCAGGAAGCACCTTCTTTCTACGTCGCGGGATTTCAGCTATTGAGCTGGCTACGGTAACCCGGCAGCTCGCTACGCTGATCCAGGCGGCAATGCCAATTGAGGAAGCACTGAATGCTGTAGCGGCCCAGCAGGAAAAGCGAAGAATAAAAAATATACTGCTGGCCATTCGTTCCCGGGTACTTGAAGGCTATACCCTGGCCAAAAGCCTGGAAACATTTCCGGAAGTCTTCCCCCAGATGTATCGGGCAACCGTCGCTGCAGGGGAGCATGCCGGTTATCTTGACCGTGTTCTTAACCGTCTGGCCGACTACACTGAGGCCAGGATGCGTTCCGGTCAGAAAATACAGCAGGCGCTGGTTTATCCAGTCATTTTGATGCTGGCTTCTATTGGGATTGTCAGTTTCCTGCTGGGATTTGTGGTACCGGATGTTGTTAAGGTATTTCTTGATTCCGGACAGGAGCTGCCATTAATCACGGAACTATTGATTAATGCCAGTGAGGGATTTCAGACCTGGTGGCCTGTGATTTTTGGTGGAATTGCTGCAGCTATCCTGTTTATCCGGCATTTACTGAAAAAAGCGTCAATACGACTTTCCTGGCATCGAGTGCTGTTGAAGCTGCCCTTTATTGGGCGATTTGTGCGCACGGCTAACGCTGCCCGCTTTGCCAGTACATTGAGTATATTAACCCGCAGTGGGATTTCACTGGTTGAGGCTCTGATGATTGCCGCTCAGGTAGTTAATAACGATGCCATCAAAAATGCCCTTCAGGATGTTGCCAGGCGAGTCAGCGAAGGTTCCAGTTTAAACAGGGCCCTGACAGAGACCGGTTACTTCCCTCCCCTGATGCTGCACATGATTGCCAGTGGTGAGGCAACCGGAGAGCTGGATCAGATGCTGGAACGAACCGCACAGAATCAGCAAATGGAGCTGGAAGGTCGAATCACCGTTATGCTTGGACTGTTTGAGCCGTTGATGCTGGTCTTGATGGGTGGCGTGGTCATGATGATTGTCCTTGCCATCCTTTTGCCCATACTGAATATGAACCAGCTGCTGAATTGATGTGACAGCCTTGAGCGCCAGAAAGCTTTGAGCGCTAGAAAGCCTTGAGCGCCAGAAAGCCCGGGGCGGAGTGAAACGGAGCAAACCGTCCCAGGTAAAAATGCTGAATGGCACATTCACAGAACATTGAGGTCAACCAACATGATAAATAATTGGCTCAGAAGAAGAGCGCATAATACAGCTAATTTAGTGAAAGCTGATCAGGGCTTTACCCTGATTGAGATAATGGTGGTGGTGGTCATTCTGGGGATCCTCGCCGCTATGGTGGTTCCCAAAATCCTTTCCCGGCCTGATCAGGCAAAAGTCACTGTTGCCCGAGCTGATATTGAAACAATTTCTCAGGCACTGGAACTCTTCCGGCTTGATAATGGTTTTTATCCCACTCTGGACCAGGGGCTTGAAGCGCTGATTCAGAAACCATCTGCTCCGCCAGAGCCCAGAAACTGGAATCCTGAAGGGTACCTGAAAAAAGTGCCAATGGACCCATGGGGGAACCCCTACATGTATTTACAACCCGGTAATCATGGCAAGTATGACCTTTATTCTCTCGGAGCTAATGGCCGTGAGGGGGGAGAAGGTCTTGATGCCGATATCGCTAACTGGGATAACCAGCCATAACAGTTCTAATTGAAAACAGGCAAGGATACGTAATGGCATCACCTCAACAGCGAGGTTTTACCCTGATCGAAATGCTGGTGGTGGTGGTCATCATTGGTGTTCTTTTAGGTATTACCCTGCTAAGCCCGATAACCGGGAGTATTCAGAAGGTGGTTCAGGAAGAAGCGACAATACTGCAGGTATTATTTAACCAGGTTCGTGACAAAGCATTGCTGGAAAATATTCAATACGGCTTCTCAATTGATCATATGGGGTATTACCGCTGGTGGGTATTATCGGCAGGTAGTCAGGGGTGGGATGAGTTGGAACAGTCTCCTTTCCAGCCCAGATTAATACCGGAAGCAATAAGCGTGAACCTGGAATTACTTGAGAATTCCACGACTTTTGACTTGGATGACTTGGATGAAGAGTACCCATCTGTAGTTTTCTATTCAGATTACCAGGTAACCCCGTTCAGGCTCAGTATTGTTCCGGTTGCCAATAGAAAGCAATTACTCTACCTGTTCACAGATGGATTGTCAGATATTGAACGGGTCAGGGAGTGATGCGCATTTCTATGAGTCATTGTGCTTTCAGACTAAACCGGCTTTTTCTTCGAAACAGAATCCAGAATGGCTGCCATGGCTTTACCTTGCTGGAAGTTATGGTTGCTCTGGCTGTCTTTTCCCTGGCTGCTTCTATGCTGATTCTTTCTGATGGCAACAGTATTCGGCAGACCCGATATCAGAAGGAAAAAATACTGGCTTCGCAGATTGCTGATCATTATCTCAATGTGCTTCATGCTGAGGGGCGCTGGAGTGGTCCGGCAGTGAGGCCCCACATTGAAAGCTATGCCGGTTATCAGTGGTATGTTCGGGAAACCTCTGTATCCACAGACTCACCTGATTTCAGAAAAGTGCAGGTCGAGGTATTTATCGGTGAATCTGAACCAGAAAAAGGAGCCACTCCCCTGGCAAGGTTATCTACCTGGCTAAGGAGGCCTCGGCAATAATGTCCAACCAATGTTTTGGCCGGGTTATGGTTAAGCAATTGAACTGTTCCCGGGTGACGAGTGGCTTTACCCTTCTTGAGTTAATGGTTGCTATCGCAATGTTTGGCATGATCAGTACGGCAGCCTACAAGCTGTTTATGTCAGTAACGCGTGCGCAGGAAACAACGCAGTCTGTTCTGGATGGCCTGGATAAATTACAGCGAGCTGAAATAGTCCTGGAAAAAGATCTGTATCAAATAACCCGAAGACCGGTCAGGGATGAAAGCGGCATACAGCAGCCTGCATTGAAAGCTCCGGGGCTGGGCGGAACATTAATGGAGTTTACCCGTTCAGGATGGCAAAACCCCCTTCAGCTAACACGAAGTACACTGCAGCGTGTGGCTTATGCAGCGGAGGACAAGCAGTTAATTCGTTATTACTGGCCAACTTTGGACAGGGCGCCGGAATCTGCTCGTATTCGTCAGGTGATGATGTCTGGCGTGAACAGCTTGAAAGTACGGTTCCTCAATGATCGTAAGCAGTGGATAAGCGCTTGGCCTCCAAGGCAGAATCTGCAGTCAGCTGCTTTTGGGGCTGCTCCCGGAGGGCCCTTGGATCAAATGCCAGCTGCAGTGGAGTTGACCATTGTTCATGAGGATTTAGGATCCATTGTTATCGTCGTTCCTCTGATAACGTATAAGCCTGATCAAGGGATTGAAGGAGGCTTTTCCCAGGACAATAGGCATAACGTACCGAGTAGTATACGGCCACAACCCCCCAGGGAAAGTGTCGATGGCTATTGAATCTGCAAAAAACTGTCAATCAGCTCTGGCGCCGACAAGTAAATACCTGTCGTGTTATCAGTCAGGGATTGCGCTCATTTATGTGCTGTTGATTTTTTTGCTGATCACGACAGTCACTTCTGAAATTGTCATGAATCTCTGGTTGCACACCGCGAAGAATGCCCGATATCTGGAAAGAACGCAGGCCAAACACTATGCGCTGGGAGCTGAACAGTATGTTGCATGGCGGCTGGAAAAAGATTTTGAACAGGACAAAAAGAATAACCGAATGGTGGATCATGAAAATGAGCTGTGGAATGTCGAAACCATCAATTATGAAGTTGAGCAGGGCGTTATAGAGTTACAGGTTCAGGATGAGCAGAGCCGGTTTAATTTAAACTGGCTTACTGATGACAATAGGCCATCGGGTGGAAAACGGGTTGAACAAGGTAGTTCACCGGGTACGCAGATGTTTGAGAATCTTCTGTTAGCACAATCCATGGACCCTCAACTGGCCTATAAAATGGCGCGTTGGATGGGCAAAGAGCAGAAAAATGAATCGCAGGGAGCGGAGGATCAGGTCTATTTATCCCTTACTCCCCCAAGAAGAACCGGACAAACTGAAATGACTTCGGTCTCGGAATTGATGTTAATTGATGGTTTTAATAACGAAGAAATTGAAAAACTATTGCCCTATATTACGGTTATACCCAGATCATCAAAAATGAATATGAACACTGCATTGCCAGAGGTGATCCGCTCTTTAAACAAGAATATCTCTCAGGGGGATGCCTTAATGATCAGTAACAGCCGGGGCGATACCGGATTGGCAAATATTGAAGAGTTGAATCAGCTTGTCGCTCTATCTGGAAAGGCTGGCGTCTTTAATGAGAAAAATCAAAATGAACGGGTGGTGTTTGGTAGCCAGTATTTCAGTACCCGGATTAAGGCTACGTACAGAGAGACCACCTTTTACTTGAAAACGATTTTTTACCGAAGTCGTGAGGGGCATGTACAGATTGTCGGAAGAGAAATAGGCCCGAGTCAATATTGGGTTCCTGTAAATGAAGTCGATTCAACGAGGAACCCGGGATTTAAATAATGAAAAAACTGTTATTGATTCGCATACCTGCTCCGTTCAGTCCTATTGATGCCAATACGGTTGTGCAGTGGGGAAAATATACATCGGGAGGCGCGCTTCTGGGAGAACTGCATCTGACACCAGTCAATCAGCTCAAAGAAGCATGGTGTGCTGACGAACCTGAAGATCAAGAAGAAGTTGACCGCCTGCCAGATGAGGCGATTTTTCTCGTGGGGGGATCACTTTGTTTATATAAGCACCTGACAATTAATGCTGGCCAGAAAAAGCACTTGGCAACAGCCCTCCCTTATCTGGTGGAGGAGCATCTGGCGCAGGATATTGAAACCATGCATATTATTAATGGTTTTCCTGACAAGGACCTGCAGGTTTCTGTTGCAGGCATTCCCCATTCAACCTTACAGGCCATGCTTGCACTTTTTGATCAGAATCAGTTGCCTCTGACCAGCATCGTGGCTGAAATGCAATTGCTAAAGCCTGAGCCGGGATACACCTGTCTGATGTTGGACAATGATTCAGTCATGATGGCTGCTCCCGGTCGTGAAGGCATTACCCTGAATGACGAAGCGATTCCTTTCATATTTCCGGATCACTCCGGTCAGGAAGATCCTGATACCCTGGCCAGTTCTCTCGAAAATTCGGTTTCCGAAACGGTGAATGAGTCACCCTCGCAAGTCAGAATAATGTTCTCTGATAACACCCTGGCAGTTGCTACGGCCAGAATAGATGAAATATCCGGTTTGCTTTCTGAACGTGGCTGGCTCATCGATAAGGTACCGCTTAAGGCCTCGGTCTTTGAATATTTTGCCGAGCACTATTTTACAAACAGACGCTGTAATCAGCTTCTTGACTTCCGACAGGGAGCCTATCAGTGTCCGGGAAGAACAGGGCGTTTTATCAGGCGCTGGTGGCCCCTGGTGGCCGCTGCTGGTTGCTGGCTGGTTATTGAGCTTGGATTGTCAGTAACAGCAGGCATGATTTATCAGAATAAATCGGAGTTGCTCTGGCGAGAATCCATAAAGAATTATCTCGCGGTATTCCCCAATGACCGACAAGCCCAGCAAGCTCTGGTCCGGCAACAGATGTCTTTTAATGTTAAGCAAGTAATGGATCACCGCCTTCGCACTCTGGATACTCAAACATCGAAAACCCCGTTTTTATCTATGCTTCAGGCTCTTTCCCGTGTTTCTGGCTCAATGGGTGAAAAGGGAAAACTTAAGTCCAGGAATCTGGACTTTAACGATGCGACGGGTCAACTGATTTATGAATTTGAAACCGATGAGTTGGACACGGTTAACCGATTCCTGGAAAAGCTCAATGCTACCGACCTTCAAGGCAAGCTGGATAACGCTAACCAGGGTAAGTCCGGTGTGATTGCCAGAGTTTCGATCAAAAGATGACTGGGTGTAACCATGCAAAAACTGAATAGCCTGCTAATGGCCAACCCGTACTGGAAGCACTGTAAGTTCTGGTATGAAATGCGGCCTCCGAGGGATCGTAAAACACTCCAACTGCTTTTTGCCGTAGTGTTTACAGGACTCGTCTACATACTGGTTTGGGAGCCAGTAACCCAATGGTCTGAGGCTCAGAAGAGTGCCTATCTCTATCAACAGGAAATGAACACCTGGTTGCATGGTCATTTTTCAAAAGCCCGAGACCTGCAGAAAAACCAACAGGCTACTTCAACCCGTCAGGAGTTATCTTCCATAGCTGCCAATGTTGCCCATCAGGCAGGTATAACACTGGAACGAGTTCGGCCAGACCGCAAAGGCCTTTCTGTTTGGGTTGAAGATGCTGCCTACCAGAAGCTGCTTAAATGGCTGGTTCTGCTGCAAACAGAGCATGGTGTTGCGATCCAGCAGATTCGTATTGATCAGCTGAAAGAAGTGGGTCGGGTTAAGAGTTATATTCATCTGGAAAAGTAAACGAAGCAGTATAAGGTTCACGCTGAGTCTATATGGTTGTTATCCAACTGTGTTATCCAACAGCATCACTGCCCGGCCTTGTTGTTCGAGGATTTTCCTGATGATGCCGCAAAAGGGATTGACACTATCTCTCGATTCGCTATGATACCCGCCACAGGTTCAGGGTGATTAGCTCAGCTGGGAGAGCATCTGCCTTACAAGCAGAGGGTCGGCGGTTCGATCCCGTCATCACCCACCAGGTTTTCGATGCTTTTTTTCAAAAGTTCTCGAAAAACAGCGGACCGGTAGTTCAGTCGGTTAGAATGCCGGCCTGTCACGCCGGAGGCCGCGGGTTCGAGTCCCGTCCGGTCCGCCATTTAATTTCTGCGTACGATTTAAGTAAAAATTCGGGTGATTAGCTCAGCTGGGAGAGCATCTGCCTTACAAGCAGAGGGTCGGCGGTTCGATCCCGTCATCACCCACCAGGTTTTCGATACTTTTTTAAAAAGTGCTCGAAAAACAGCGGACCGGTAGTTCAGTCGGTTAGAATGCCGGCCTGTCACGCCGGAGGTCGCGGGTTCGAGTCCCGTCCGGTCCGCCATACAATGAAACCCTTACAACACCTGTTGCAAGGGTTTTGTCGTTTACACAGCCTATAAACATAAAGCTTAAACACACTTCGCTGGAGAATTCACCCTCCCACAAACAAGCTATTTTGCCCGTTTTCTCCCGCCCTCTCCCGATCGATTACCGCACCACACGACCACCTCCAACATCAAAGGCAAAAGCTATCAGTTACAAGAGAAACGCAAGGCTGCATTACTGAAACGACCACCACAGTAATAATCGAAATTCCTGAAATAACTCAATGAAACTAAACCAGTGAAAACAGGTCATTTCAAATCGGTGCTAACATAGATGAAGAACCGTTCCTGTAAGCAAAGAAGCACATCAGGGATAAAGGAGAGTTCATCAACTATCAGAAATCCTTCAGAAGGGCTTTATGCACCCCGGTGTCAGAACCGTCAGGGGACAGGCCAGCCACGCTCTACGCCATACCTTCACCAGTCACTTTACGATGAATGGTGGAAACATTCGGGTACTGCAAAGCATCCTCGGTCATTCCGACATTAAGACGACCATGAAGTACGCTAAATTCAGCAGAGAACATTTAAACGACGCAGTTAGATTAAATCCATTAAGCAAATAAACACTTCTTGGACACATCAGTAAATTGGAACAAATGAAAAAGAGTATAAAAGGAAGGGAAATCAAGGAATTAAAAAAATGGCGGTGAGGGAGGGATTCGAACCCTCGATACGGCTACAAACCGTATACTCCCTTAGCAGGGGAGCGCCTTCAGCCTCTCGGCCACCTCACCATGAACGACCGATATTACCCTGAAAACCTTGAAAAGCAAGTCTTTTTTTAACCAATCCTGCTTTTCATCCTTTGGAGTTGGGGCGGGTAGAGAAAGCGCTATTCCAAACTAACCGAAAAGACAGTAATCCACTCGCAGGAGCATTCGCATCATCAGAATTCACCGTTACACTTCAGAGTTTTTGATAAAACAATAAAACTATAAGTAGTTAACCAACTGATTAAATGATGTGATTATTGGGGCTGAGTACATAGAAAAACTTTCAACACCTTTATTCAGATACAAAAATACCTGACAACCTGCCAGGCATTTCATGAAAACTGTCTTGAGGGATCAGCAATGATTCGATGAACTCAATCAGAGATAGAAACGACAGCTTAAAAATTATCGTAACTGTTCAGCACCCCCACATAAATCTGGAATTTTCTGATTTTTATACCATCCTCTTAAGCACCATTTTTCCACAATATTCGCCAGCATGATTCCAGAACTACCCGCAACTATGTCGGTGCATATTCTGGTAACTCTTGAACACTCATTCTGGTAACACTTGAACACCCATTCTGGTAACACTTGAACACCTATTCTGGTTTCTTTTGAACACTTTTTGATGATTTCCAGAATCACCGTTCAAGCTTCCAGAAACGCTGTTCAACAGACCATAAACCGGTCTAATACAGCTAACAAATATCTTCTTATGCATTGATTTTCCATAACTTTGGCCGTTCTTATCTGTACCAAGAGAGGGAACCGGCCATGACAGAAAACAGGATTACCATGCGTAAGCTACTAGAAATACTCCGGATGCGGTTTGGCAGCCAACTCAGCTTCCGACAAATTTCCCGCAGTGTACGGGTCAGTGTGGGGACGGTATCCAACTACGTTAAGGCCTTTCAGGAATCGGAATTAAGCTGGCCCCTGGCAGAGGATATATCTGAGCCTGAGCTTATTCAGGCGCTGTTTCCCGATGCCTCGATAGCCAATCGAAAAGGGTTGATTGATCCTGACTGGGCTGAGGTGCATCAGGAACTGAAGCGCAAGGAAGTGACCAAACAACGACTCTGGGAAGAATACTGTCAGGCCCACCCCCTCAATGCCTACAGCTATGCCCAGTACTGTCACCGTTACAATCAGTGGCGTGGTTGTCAAAAGCGATCTATGCGACAGCTGCACAATGCAGGTGAAAAGTTATTTGTTGATTATGCCGGGCCAACCATGCCAATCATCAACCCGGACACCGGCGAAATTGCCCACAATGCCCAGATATTTGTGGCAGTGCTGGGAGCGTCCAACTATACCTACGCTGAAGCGACTCTGTCACAAAAAACAGAGGACTGGCTGGGGTCTCATGAACGGGCCTTTGAGTTCTTTGGTGGGGTGCCAGAAATTGTTGTGCCAGACAACCCAAAGTGCGCAGTTATCAAAGCCTGTCGGTACGAGCCGGATCTCAACCCATCATACCAGCACCTGGCTTGTCACTACCAGGTGGCAGTCATTCCGGCACGCCCCTACAAACCCAAAGACAAGGCCAAAGCAGAAGTCGGTGTACAGGTAGTGGAGCGGTGGATACTGGCCAGGCTTCGTCATGAAATGTTCTTTACCCTGGCAGAGCTGAACCTGCGGATACGTGAGCTGTTAATCGAACTGAACCTGAAGCCCTTTAAGCAGTTGCCAGGAACGCGACGTAGTGCGTTTGAACAACTGGATGAACCAGCCCTCAAGCCACTGCCGAAGCAATCTTTTGTGTTCGCTGAGTTTATCAAGGCCCGGGTGAATGTGGATTATCATATTATCTGCAAGGGGCACGCCTACTCGGTTCCCCATCAGCTTGCCAGGCAGGAAGTAGAAGTACAGGCGACTGAGCACTGCGTCACGATCTACGCTAACGGTAAAGTGGTGGCCAGCCACGCTCGCAAGCACACACGTGGATTTACGACGTTAGCAGTTCATATGCCGGAACGACATCGTCACCATCAGGATTGGACGCCTGAGCGTTTACTTAACTGGGCTAACGACATTGGTCAGGAAGTCTATTGTTTTATTCAATCACTGCTGGATAGCAAGGAGCATCCTGAACAAGCCTATCGAGCTTCATTGGGGCTGCTAAACCTGCAGCGGGAATATGGAACTGAACGACTCAACAACGCCTGCGCCCATGCCAGGAACATCGGGGGTTATCGGTTAAAAAATGTCCGATCAATCCTCCAGTCAGGCAAAGACCTGATGCCATTGGAGCCACAGTTAAAACAAACGACAGGTCCCTTGCATGATGATCACGAAAATATTCGTGGCGCTATTTGCTATCAATAACCGGAGGCGAACATGATCAATGAAACACTGGCTCGCCTTAGGTCACTGCGACTGACCGGAATGGCAGATGCCCTCAATCAACAGCTGGACCAGCCGGGCACCTACAGTAGCCTTAGCTTTGAAGAACGACTGTCGTTGCTTACTGAGCAGGAAGAAACAGAGCGAAACAATAAACGTCTGGCTCGGCTGCTCAGAAGCGCCCGGTTTAAACTGGCTGCCCGGATACACGACATTGACTATGAACACCCCAGAGGTCTCAAACAGAACCAGATGGCCAGCCTGTCTGGAGGAGGCTGGCTTGACCGGTACAGGAACCTGTTGATCACCGGACCTTGTGGTTCCGGTAAGAGCTACCTGGCCTGCGCCCTTGGGCACATGGCTTGTCTGAAAGGCTACAGTGTCCGGTACTATCGGATGTCCAGGCTACTGGATGAACTGATCCTTGCCCACGGTGATGGCAGCTACAGCAGGCAGTTGAAACAACTGGCAAAAGTAGACTTGCTGATTCTGGACGACTGGGGCCTGGAACCACTGACGCAGCAACAAAGGAACGATCTGCTGGAAGTCATGGATGACAGGCACGAGCAAGGTTCCACGTTGGTTACCAGTCAATTGCCCACCCGGAAGTGGCATGCCAGCATTGGTGATGAAACTCTGGCCGACGCCATTCTTGACCGGCTTATGCACAATGCCCACCGGATTGAACTCAAAGGCGAATCCATGCGCAAAAAGCTTGGAAAATTGGACGCAGTTGAACACCTGGTCTAAAAATCACACTGGGCAATGTGTAAGGAGTTCAGGGTGTTCAAATGAAACAGAATAGGTGTTCAAGTTAACCAGAATACGCAGTCGGCTGAGATTCTCTTGAAAGAGAATGCAGAGCTGCGGATGAGAGTTGCCTGTCTGGAAGAGCGATGTCGAGAATTGGAAGAAAAGGTTGGCAAGAACAGTCAAAACAGCAGCAAGCCGCCATCGTCTGATGGTTATCAAAAACCTTGTAAAAACAGTAATTCTCCAGATCATTCTGACGACCTTTCCGCAGATAAAGGTACCGATCCATCGGATGAAAAACCCAATCCTAAAAGTCTGAGACAGTCTTCTGGTAATAAAGCCGGTGGAAAGAAAGGGCATCAGGGCACTTGTCTTAAACAGGTCGATATCCCTGACTATATTGAGTACCTTCCGGTTAAAGAATGCAATAAATGTCAGGCGTCTCTTCTTGATAGTGAGCCGGTCAAATATATTGAACGACAGGTGTTTGAACCAGGGAGACCGGGTGAATTTGAAGTAACGGCCCATAGAGCTGAAGTAAAAATCTGCACTTGTGGTTGTCGGAATCAGGCTGAATTCCCGGAAGGTGTTACCGCTGCCGCACAATATGGCTCAGCCACACAGGCTATGGCCGTCTATCTTAACCAATACCATTTCCTGCCTTTTAAGCGCGTGTCAGAGTATTTTAATACTCTCTATAAAATGAGTGTAAGTGCAGGCACTGTCGCCAATTTTGTGGCCAGAACCTATGAAAATCTGGCTTCTACTGAAGAGGTTATTCGTGACGCCTTGCGGGAATCGTCTGTTGCCGGAGCCGATGAAACGGGTATGCGGGCCGAGGGCTCTTTGCACTGGCTACACGTTATGCGGGATGAACAATGGACGCTCTACTACTTGTCTGAAAAGCGAGGTCGTGAGGCCATGGACACGATGGGCATACTGCTAACATTTGCAGGCGTTCTGGTTCATGATCATTGGAAATCCTATTTTGCATATGCGGCAACTCACGTACTTTGCAATGCCCATCACCTGAGGGAGCTTTTGGGTGTTGTTGATAGGGACAGCAATCAACTGGCGTTGCGATTGATGAAGCTACTGAGGCTTTCCTGGCATTACTGCAAGGGCTTTAAGACCATAGGTATGCTACAGATGCCAAGTGTTGTCTGTGAACGAATCGAGAAGATTTATGACCGGTTGCTTCAGCGGGCTCTAATGAAAGAAGTCGTCTATATGGAGAAGCAACGAGAGGAGCTTAAGCGCAAGAAAGTCAAGAATACTAAAGCTTACAATCTCTTCAAACGACTCACTGAGTTCAAGGCTGAGACACTGCGCTTCATGTCAGATTTTACCATTCCCTTCGATAACAATGGCAGTGAGCGGGATGTTCGAATGGCCAAGTTAAAGCAGAAAATCTCAGGCTGCTTCAGGAGTGCAGACGGTGGTTCTATGTTTGCACGGATTCGCAGCTATTTGTCGTCTGCCAGAAAACAGGGAATGGACATATATCAATCACTTCATAGAGCTGTTCGGAATTACTGTAATATGCCTTTGCTCAGTGCTGAATAGTTACAAATTATCAATAGGATTCGTAAGATTCAGACTCGGACTGATATCCGGATGCATAACCTTCATCATCTTCATAAGAACGGCCGGCACCGCCTTTTTTGTGCTCTTTTTCTTTTTGAATTCTCTGGTAAATTTCTTCCCGGTGAACAGCAACCTCTTTAGGTGCGTTAACACCGATACGAACCTGGTTACCCTTTACACCCAGAACAGTGACAGTGACCTCGTCCCCTACCATCAGGGTCTCTCCTACGCGGCGAGTCAGAATCAGCATTTCAATCTCCTTATTTACATCTCTGTTAAGTCAACAACCGTCAATTCTGAGCACGCTGGTGCATTGGTTAGAAGCTGATGAAATCACCCAAAATGATCGCGTGAAAATATACGACACCAACCCCAGTACAGACGTTATTTCACCTTAAAATTGCCTGACTTTAAACTGCTTTAGTACTCAGTTCAAAGTAATGAAGTATATGTCAGCTCAACCGTTCATGCTTAAGAATTATTCAGCAAACCCAGTCTAGTCACCAAGTTCAAGATTTCCATTCGTATTTTTACCTGCCGGAAATAGTTTGAGGACTTGATAACACTACTCATTCCACTTTTGCTCTATCAGGTGGATTCAAAGCAGATGGAGCCCCTTGCGAGGCCCACGGTTTTAATTATATTGACAATTTAGACCCCATTATCTTCCATTGGTTCCCTGTCCAGCTCAAAAGCGGAGTGGAGCGCCCGGACGGCAAGCTCCAGGTACTTTTCAGCAATGATGACGGAAACCTTGATTTCCGACGTTGAGATGATCTGAATATTAATCCCTTCAGCCGCCAGCGCTTCAAACATTTTGGTGGCAACACCCGCATGCGAACGCATGCCAACGCCAACAATCGACACTTTGGCAATTTTCATATCACCATCGTATTCACGGGCTTCAAGCTCTTCAACAACCTGCTCAACCACAACTTTTGCCCGTTCATAATCATTACGATGTACGGTAAAAGTGAAATCGGTGGTTTTGTCCTCAGCAGTATTCTGGACAATCATATCCACTTCAATATTGGCACGGCTAACCGGACCAAGAATTCGGGATGCCACACCGGGAATATCGGGTACGCCCTTAATGGTCAGTTTGGCTTCATCTCGGTTAAATGCGATGCCGGAAACTACCGGTGACTCCATGGCGATACCCTCATCCAGTGTAATCAGTGTTCCAGGGCCATCCTGGAAGGTATGCAGAACTCTCAGGTTAACGTTGTATTTGCCAGCAAACTCAACAGCCCTGATCTGCAGAACCTTGGAGCCCAGGCTGGCCATTTCCAGCATCTCTTCAAAAGTAATCTTGTCCAGACGGCGGGCACCCTCAACCACTCTCGGGTCGGTGGTGTAAACCCCATCGACATCCGTGTATATCTGGCACTCATCAGCTTTAAGTGCTGCGGCGAGAGCCACCGCCGTGGTATCCGAACCACCTCGCCCCAGGGTCGTGATATTGCCTTGTTCATCACGCCCCTGAAAACCGGCAACCACGACAACACGCCCCAGTTCCAGGTCCCTGACGATACCCTCAGTATCAATTCGCTTGATGCGGGCCTTGGTATGAGCACTGTCAGTAACAATGGCTACCTGACTACCGGTATAGGAAGTCGCAGGACAGCCACGTTCATTGAGAGCCATACTCAATAGACCTATGGTTACCTGTTCGCCCGTCGAAAGGATAACATCCATTTCCCGTGGCGTCGGCTGTGACTGCATTGACTGGGCAAGCTCGACCAATCGATTGGTTTCACCACTCATGGCAGAAACCACAACGACAACGTCGTGCCCCTGTTCGCGGAACCCTTTAACCTTATCAGCAACCCCCTGAATTCGTTCAGTGGTGCCTACTGAGGTGCCGCCAAATTTCTGTACTATTAGCGCCATCTTATTCGTTCTACTTCAATCAGCCATGACCTGTGGCCAAGCTTCCCTGTGCCAGCCTCCTGCTGCAACGCCCATCAATGTTAATAGAACAGAGTTATTCAGGCAGGAGCCAGACAGCACAAGCTGCCATCGCTATCATTCAGTGGATAGCAGAATGTACCATGAATCACTACCAGGGTGTATGCCTCAGGACAATAAAAACGGGCGGCCCCCTGCGGAACAGCCCGTCCTTACCTATTCTGGTCAGAATCACTAACGGTGCTGACCAAACTGCTTACAACTGGTCTCCCAGCCACCCTTTAATAGACGACAGTGCTTTATCGAGATGTTCAGGCTGGGAACCACCACCCTGGGCAAAGTCAGGGCGACCACCACCTTTACCACCCAGCTGTTCTGCCACCATCTTCAACAGATCACCTGCCTTGACACGCCCGGTCAGATCCTTAGTCACACCGGCTGCCAGAGGCACCTTGCCATCGGCTTTAGTGGCCAGGAAAACGATACCAGAGCCCAGCTTGTTCTTCAGCTGGTCAACCATATCCCGTAGCGATTTAGGATCAACACCTTCAAGTTCTGTAGCCAACAGCTTAACGCCATTCACTACGACTGCCTGAGATACCAGATCTGAGCTGCCAGCACTGGCCAGCTTCTGTTTCAATTGCTGTATCTCTTTTTCCAGACTCTTGCCCTGGGCAACCAGAGCCTGCAGCTTCGCTGCAAGATTTTCTGGTTTGGCTTTTAGCATACGGCATGCGTTGTCCAGCTCAGAAAACCGTGTCTGAACAAAAGCTTCAGCGCCAGCACCGGTCACCGCTTCAATACGGCGAACACCCGCTGCAATACCACTTTCAGCAACAATCCGGAACGCCCCAATATCACCAGTGTGACTGGCGTGTATACCACCACACAGTTCAATGGAGAAATTGTCGGTTCCCATGGTCAGTACCCGTACCTCATCGGCGTACTTCTCACCAAACAGTGCCATGGCACCCTTGGCTTTTGCTGCATCCATATCCATCAGCTCAGTCTGAACCAGAGTGTTGGCACGAATCTGCTCATTCACCAGCTTTTCAATAGCCTTAAGTTCTTCCGGCCTAACCGCTTCAAGGTGAGAAAAGTCAAAGCGCAGACGCTCCGGATCAACCAAAGAGCCCTTCTGGGTCACATGATCACCCAGCACTTGCCTCAGGGCCGCATGCAACAGATGAGTGGCCGAGTGATTCAATGAGGTAGCATGGCGCTTTTCAGCATCAACATCGGCAGAGACTTCATCTCCAGACTTCAGTTCACCCGATACGACTTCCACAATATGGAGGTGGTGATCACCCTGCTTCCGGGTATCCACGACACGAACAGAGCCGGTTGCAAAATTCAGCAAGCCGGTATCACCCACCTGACCACCAGACTCTGCATAGAATGGTGTCTGTTCCAGCACAACCGTCGCCTGCTGGCCCTCACCGATCAGTTCTACCTGCTCACCACCAACAAACAGGGAGTGAACACGCGCCTGACCCGCCGTATTCTGGTAGCCGGTAAAGGCTGTCGAGCCTTCAATCACCAGCTGGTCGCTGTAATCAACACCGAACTTGCTGGACGCACGGGCACGCTCACGCTGAGCTTCCAGCGCTTTTTCAAAACCATCAATATCGACTTTCAGCCCGCGCTCACGGGCAATATCTTCGGTCAGATCAACCGGGAATCCATAAGTATCATACAGAGTGAACAGTGTTTCACCGGAGATCACGTCTCCCCGCGCACACTCCTTCAGAACAGCAATACTCTCTTCCAGCAGCTTCATCCCTTTATCCAGGGTACGGGTAAACTGCTCCTCTTCCTGCAGCAGAACCCGCTCAATGTGCGTCTGATTCCTCACCAGATCAGGATACGCATCGCCCATCACCTTCACCAGTGAACCCACCAGCTTATAGAAGAAGGATTCCGTGGCACCCAACTTGTAGCCATGACGGCAGGCACGTCGAATGATCCGGCGCAACGTGTAACCCCGGCCTTCATTGGACGGCATAATGCCATCACTGATCAGAAAACTGCAGGAACGGATATGGTCGGCAATGACACGCAGGGACGCTTCTGTTGTGGCCACGCCACCGAGAATCTCAGAAGCATCGTTCAACAGTGACTGGAACAGGTCAATTTCATAGTTGCTTTTCACATGCTGCATTACCGCAGCAATACGTTCCAGGCCCATACCGGTGTCAACCGATGGCTTGGGCAGTGGCTGCATTTCACCATCGGCCTGACGGTTGTACTGCATGAATACGATGTTCCAGATTTCAATAAAACGGTCACCGTCTTCTTCTGGCGTACCCGGACGGCCACCCCGGATATGATCGCCATGATCATAGAAAATCTCGGTACAGGGACCACAGGGGCCAGTATCCCCCATCTGCCAGAAGTTATCGGAAGCATAAGGCGCTCCCTTGTTGTCACCAATGCGGATAATATCATCCGCTGCAACACCAATGTCGTTTAACCAGAGGTTATAGGCTTCATCGTCAGAGGCATAAACCGTGACGCAAAGGCGCTCTTTTGGCAGGTTCAATGTGCCGGTCAGGAAGTTCCAGGCAAAATGAATCGCCTCTTTCTTGAAGTAATCGCCAAAGCTGAAATTACCCAGCATTTCAAAGAAGGTGTGGTGGCGAGCGGTATAGCCGACGTTATCCAGATCATTGTGCTTGCCCCCGGCACGTACACACTTTTGCGAGGTGGTGGCACGCTGGTAGTCACGTTGCTCACGTCCCAGAAACGTATCTTTGAACTGGTTCATCCCGGCATTGGTAAACAACAGGGTTGGGTCGTTATGGGGTACCAGAGAGCTACTGGCAACCACTTCATGGCCGTTTTCCCTGAAGTATTGCAGAAAAGCAGAACGTATTTCGTTAGTCTTCATATACAGTTCCCACCGGGGGAGTTATCTCTAAAAAATCGATTGGCGATTATATCGAATTGTCAAACAAAAATGATCATTTCTCGCATTCATATCTCCATTTTTATGACATTCCCCACGTCCACACCACGTTTTATGAGCAATAACAGCGAGTACCATGGCTGGTCACGGAAAGTCAATCGTGGATAAAACGGAGTGAAAGAACTTTCATTAAATCACTTCCGAGTTTATCGGGAATATCTAAACAATTAATGTGGTCGGTTGTGATGATTCGAAACTTATTCCGGATACTTTGGGCAATGGATAACAGGCATCTGTTTCTTAGCTTTTCCTCTGCATAATATTGATGACAAATAAAAAGTTCATTTAACTGCCCTTCAACAAAGCGCTTCGGGACCAGAATATTGAGAACCTTAAACAACCACAGCTTTTGCTCCAGGGATAATGAGCAAAACAGATCAAATTGTTTTATGGCTGACAGCAGTTTAAATACACTGGCAAATTGCTTTTCTCGTTTATCTTCCATGGCTTTATCAAGATCATCTCTTGTTATGACGACTCCCTTTCGAAGCAACCATTCAACCACCATTTCTTTATACCTAATCATGGCTATTGCGAGAGCACTGTTACCATCTTCATCAACTGCATGAATATCCATGCCCTTCTGGTATAACCACTCAAGCATTGGGATATGGCCCGCTTTGACTGCACAATGCAAAATGCTACCACCTTCTTCCAAGTTGCCCCAGGCAAGAATGTTTGCATTTTGCTCATACAGCCATTTCACAACATGAAAATTGCCGCATAGCGCAGCCGCAGACACGGGATACCGTTGGAACCATTGGTCGCCATCATTCGGCTGGAATTCAAACGCGTTAAGGCCCTGCTGACAGAGCCAGCGAATCACATGTAAGTGACCTTGCTCGGCGGCTATTGTCAAAACTGATTCAACGGCACCATCCACATCAATGGCATGAACTCCTCCAGCTTGCTGTGTCAGATACTTAAGCACCGGCAAGTTTCCATCACGGGCTGCCAGGGTAAAGCAACTCTCGTCATAATCATCCAAGCGTTGCAAATTTGCCCCGCACTGAATACACCACTTGAGCAATGGCAAATGGCTTTTAGCTGGTACAGCGGTGAGGGCAGAATCATTTTCCAAGCCCATTCGATAGAGCCATTGAAGGACATTCAAATGACCTTCGGAGGCGATATCCGGTACCATCGAAATAACGGTTTTACGATCCTGAACAACGCCATTGTCCAGTAGCCACTGGGCCAGTTCAAGATGGCCTCCCATCAACGCATAATACAATGCATTGCCTCCATATTTAGTCACCTGCCGGGCATCAACGCCTCTCTCTTCATATAACCACTGCACCAAGGGCAAGCATCCACTTTGGGAGGCTAAAATCAGAGCATTTTGGCCTTTTTTATTAATGTGGTGCACATCCACCCCCAAAAGAGCCAACCGCTGAACCAGACCCAAATAGCCACGGCTTGCAGCCAACATCAGGGGATTATTGCCAAGCCCATTAATGGCATGAATATTCGCGCCTTTCTGTATAAGCCAAATGGCCAGGGATAATTGAGAACAACTGAGAGCAATATGCAATAAATGACTTCCATCCGGGTAAATCCGATTAAGACCTGAATATTCGCCAAGCCATTGGACCACCGGAATATGGCCTTTCGCTGCTGCCTCGGCCAGTGCATCATATCCATCACACAAGCAGTTAGCCTTGTTGACAAAACCTTGGGTAAAGAGCCACTGAACAATGGGTAAATGACCTTTTTTTGCTGCCATATGAAGGGCATTACGCCCAATCGGATCAACATGATGAATGTTGCCACCGTGTTGATAAAACCACTTGAGCAAATTCAAATTACCACTGTGTGCTGCCAACATGGCGCCATTACAGCCAATACCGCCAATACCGCCAACTTGAGTAATCGAAAAATTCCGGGAAGAGAGCCACCGGACTGCAGCCAATTGCCCCTTCCGTGCAGCCAGCATTAGCGCGTGCTGCTGATAATAATGTGTGCAGTGACTGACAACCCCTTTTTGACAGAGCCAGTCTGCGACCTGAATATGTCCATTGCCGACCGCCAGCACAAAGGCATTACAACCAAATACATTATTGCCGTAGCAACTGCTGTCAATAGATTTAATAACCTGATTGATATCAACGCCTATGAAATGCAACCACTGAACCATTGGCAAAGAACCGGTTTCTGCGGCAAGGGTCAGGGCATTGTGGCGAAAAATATTAACTTGATGAACATCCACACCTTTCTGGAACAACCATTTTGCCAATTCCAAATGGCCTTTGCCTGCTCCCAGGGTAAAGGCATTATCGTTACTATGGTTTATGTGATGGATGTCGATCCCGAATTGTTCAAGATACTTCATCAGCTCAAAAAAGCCGCTTTGAGCAGCCAACATGAAAGCATTGTAGCCATCACCATTGGTGTGGTGAATATCTGCCCCCTTCAGGCATAACCACTGCGCCAGCCCCTCATGACTGCCCGCAGCAAAAGTCAGGGCATTGTTGCCTTGTTGATTAACCCGGTGAATATCGGCACCTTTGTCAACCAGCAACTTTACCACTGCACAATGACCATATTGAGCAGCCATTAGCAGGGGACTATTACCCAGTCTGCACACCTGGTCTAAATTCGAGGGATCATTTGCCAGCAAGAGATCAAGGAGTTCATAATGACCATGACGGGCAGCCAGCATCAGACAGTTATGACCCTGCTCATTAACCCGGCAGAAATCCACCCCCATTGTCATTAACCCACTGGTAACGGCCAGCTGCCCTCCCCTTACAGCATAATGTGCAATATTCCCCCCATCCGGATAAATCTGATGAATATCTATTGTTCTGCCCAGCCAGCGGATTAACTCAATATGCCCATTCAAGGCCGCCAATGCCAAGGCATTCTCCTGCTCATTATTCCAGTGATGGAGATCACACCTAAACTCGGCCAATAACTGAACCAGTTCGAGACAACCATTGCGGACAGCCAGCATTAGTGCATTATCACCCTTATTATTCTCTTTATTGATTCCTAAAGGCTTGACCATGAAGTTATCTGCATCTGTCAGTAGCCATCGAACCAAGGCTACATGCCCACCGGCTGCAGCAAGAGTCAGGGCATTGTCTCCCTGGAGATTGCATTGATAAATACTGCAGCCCATGAACATCAACCACTGAACCACCTCAACATGCCCACCGGCTGCAGCAAGAGTCAGCGCATTATCTTTATTATTATTGATCCGATGAAAATCACTATCATCCAGCTCAACCAGATGCAGGAACGCTAAATGACCATTTTTTGCAGCCAGCAGTAGCACATTATCGCCTTGGTGATTGGCATGGTGAATATTGGCCCCTGCTTGAATCAGCCTTTGCGCCTCTTGTAGCCTCCCCTTAATAGCTGCGAGACAAAGGGGCGTATTGCCATCACTATCCTGAACTTCAGAATCTTCCTTTTTTGCCTGCTTGGTAACCACCGGCAAGTGCAGTTGATAGTTACGATTACAGGGGCAGTTGATGCCAGCACCCTCTTCTGAACCGGAAATTTCACATTTCCTCTCGACCACTAAGCGGCCTGTCGGTCGATCACTACCTGAGGGAATAATATTGCCACAATCATTATTGGCTTGAGCTAAATCTGGAGATGAAGACGACACTGGACAGGATGGACTGAGCGAAGCGATATTGTTCATTAGGATCGCATCCCGATTTAAAGAAACAGACTTGGGTTTGAATGCCAGAGAATATCTCTACAGTTTCGTTATCATAATAAACCCGACCTCCCCACACTAATGACCTGAAACAGATACCCGCTGACATCAGGTCACTTCAAACCGCCTTTCTTACCTCAACAAAATCACCTCAACTAATAGAATAGATGTAACTATTCAGCACTGAGCAAAGGCATATTACAGTAATTCCGAACAGCTCTATGAAGTGATTGATATATGTCCATTCCCTGTTTTCTGGCAGACGACAAATAGCTGCGAATCCGTGCAAACATAGAACCACCGTCTGCACTCCTGAAGCAGCCTGAGATTTTCTGCTTTAACTTGGCCATTCGAACATCCCGCTCACTGCCATTGTTATCGAAGGGAATGGTAAAATCTGACATGAAGCGCAGTGTCTCAGCCTTGAACTCAGTGAGTCGTTTGAAGAGATTGTAAGCTTTAGTATTCTTGACTTTCTTGCGCTTAAGCTCCTCTCGTTGCTTCTCCATATAGACGACTTCTTTCATTAGAGCCCGCTGAAGCAACCGGTCATAAATCTTCTCGATTCGTTCACAGACAACACTTGGCATCTGTAGCATACCTATGGTCTTAAAGCCCTTGCAGTAATGCCAGGAAAGCCTCAGTAGCTTCATCAATCGCAACGCCAGTTGATTGCTGTCCCTATCAACAACACCCAAAAGCTCCCTCAGGTGATGGGCATTGCAAAGTACGTGAGTTGCCGCATATGCAAAATAGGATTTCCAATGATCATGAACCAGAACGCCTGCAAATGTTAGCAGTATGCCCATCGTGTCCATGGCCTCACGACCTCGCTTTTCAGACAAGTAGTAGAGCGTCCATTGTTCATCCCGCATAACGTGTAGCCAGTGCAAAGAGCCCTCGGCCCGCATACCCGTTTCATCGGCTCCGGCAACAGACGATTCCCGCAAGGCGTCACGAATAACCTCTTCAGTAGAAGCCAGATTTTCATAGGTTCTGGCCACAAAATTGGCGACAGTGCCTGCACTTACACTCATTTTATAGAGAGTATTAAAATACTCTGACACGCGCTTAAAAGGCAGGAAATGGTATTGGTTAAGATAGACGGCCATAGCCTGTGTGGCTGAGCCATATTGTGCGGCAGCGGTAACACCTTCCGGGAATTCAGCCTGATTCCGACAACCACAAGTGCAGATTTTTACTTCAGCTCTATGGGCCGTTACTTCAAATTCACCCGGTCTCCCTGGTTCAAACACCTGTCGTTCAATATATTTGACCGGCTCACTATCAAGAAGAGACGCCTGACATTTATTGCATTCTTTAACCGGAAGGTACTCAATATAGTCAGGGATATCGACCTGTTTAAGACAAGTGCCCTGATGCCCTTTCTTTCCACCGGCTTTATTACCAGAAGACTGTCTCAGACTTTTAGGATTGGGTTTTTCATCCGATGGATCGGTACCTTTATCTGCGGAAAGGTCGTCAGAATGATCTGGAGAATTACTGTTTTTACAAGGTTTTTGATAACCATCAGACGATGGCGGCTTGCTGCTGTTTTGACTGTTCTTGCCAACCTTTTCTTCCAATTCTCGACATCGCTCTTCCAGACAGGCAACTCTCATCCGCAGCTCTGCATTCTCTTTCAAGAGAATCTCAGCCGACATAGTTGCGGGTAGTTCTGGAATCATGCTGGCGAATATTGTGGAAAAATGGTGCTTAAGAGGATGGTATAAAAATCAGAAAATTCCAGATTTATGTGGGGGTGCTGAACAGTTACGAATAGATTTGCTCCGTGGTAAAGCCACGCTGGATAAGAAAGCGAATTATGCGGGCACGGGCTTTCCCATCCTCAGGCGAATGACGGCCAAATTTTTGCTCTTTCACCTGTTGAGCCAGCTGCTCCCAAGATGCATGTTGCTCCTGTAGATATTGCCCGATCATTGCACTATCAATGCCTTTCTGGAACAGTTCTGACTTAATGCGCAGGGGGCCATAACCCCGCTGCTGCCGACTGTAGACATAGCTTTCAACAAAGCGATCGTCACTTTGCAGCCGCTCTTCTCGCAGCCGGGTCAGCGCTTCAGTCACCAGTTCCGGAGGAAAACGGCTGGAAAGTTTTCGGGCCAGCTCGGTAAAACCATGCTCCCGTCGAGCCAGTAGATCCATGGCAGCCCGACGGACATCTTTTACCGTTTGAGTGGCTTCAGAAGGCATTCAATTACTCAGCCAGCAGCTCGTCCTGTTGCACACTTGCCGCATCAGCATCATCTTTTTTACCGGCATCTCTCCTGGCTTCTGCTTCCGCCTTTTTGGCTGCTTCTTTCTCTGGTGTGCTCATCAACTCATCACGGATCTGCGCCTCGATTTCAGCTGCCACTTCCGGGTTATCAGAGAGATATTGAGCAGCATTGGCTTTACCCTGGCCAATCTTTGCCCCTTTGTAGGCATACCAGGCACCGGATTTATCAACCAGTTTCTGCTTCACACCCAGATCAATCACTTCACCCATATGGTAGATACCCTGGCCATAAAGAATCTGGAATTCAGCCTGACGGAAAGGAGGCGACACCTTATTCTTCACAACCTTAACCCGGGTTTCGTTACCAATAACCTCATCACCCTGCTTCACGGCACCAGTACGACGGATATCAAGACGTACAGACGAATAGAATTTCAGTGCGTTACCACCGGTAGTGGTTTCCGGGTTGCCGAACATCACACCGATCTTCATCCGGATCTGGTTGATAAAGATCACCATGCAGTTGGTCTGTTTGATGGATCCCGTCAGCTTACGCAGAGCCTGAGACATCAGGCGGGCCTGCAAGCCAACGTGAGAATCCCCCATCTCACCTTCAATTTCCGCCTTGGGTACCAGGGCAGCTACAGAGTCAACAACGATGACATCCACGGCACCGGAACGAACCAGCATGTCAGTAATTTCCAGCGCCTGCTCACCGGTATCCGGCTGAGAGACATACAGGTCATCCACATTCACACCCAGCTTACCGGCGTACTGAGGATCCAGGGCATGTTCCGCATCAACGAAGGCACAGGTAGCACCCTGCTTCTGCGCCTGGGCAATAACGCTCAAGGTCAGCGTGGTTTTACCGGAAGATTCAGGCCCGAAGATTTCAATAACACGCCCCTTCGGCAGACCGCCAATACCCAGCGCAATATCCAGCTGCAGAGAGCCGGTAGAAATTGCAGGAATTGCCTCCTGCTTCTGATCGCCCATCCGCATGATGGCACCTTTACCAAACTGTCGGTCAATCTGGCCAAGTGCTGCTGCCAACGCTTTTTTTCTGTTATCATCCATTTTTTACGCCCTCAGTTTGATTCTGACTTCATCAGGAACAGCCAAATAATTAATACTGTATATTTAAACAGATACTGGATATTTGTCCAGTATATTTATTGCTTTACAGGAATGATCTTTTCAGGTTAACAGGGTCAGAATGCCCTGTAACGCCTGAACCACTGTCTGCTCCCTGATCTGATCACGATCACCCTCAAGATGAAAGTGTCTGGCAGCGGTTTCCTGTCCGGTACTCCAGGCGATCCATACCGTTCCGACCGGTTTTGCCGGTGTCGCACCACCCGGTCCCGCAACGCCGGTCACTGCCACGGAGATATTGGTTTTCAACAACTTCCGAACCCCCTGTGCCATGGCGATAGCTACCTGTTCACTGACGGCACCGTACTTATTGAGCAATACTTCCGGCACATGAAGAAGATGAGCCTTAACGCCATTGGCATAGCAGATGACACCACCTTCAAACCAGTCTGAGCTACCTGGCAACGCGGTCAATGCATGACCAATACCACCACCGGTACAGGATTCCGCCGTAGACAGGGTCCAGCCTCTGGAAATCAGGAGTTCAGCAATCTCAAAGACAATGGGAGACGTAGCAGAATGCAATGTAGGTTCCATGGTCACTCGCCATAAGGTTAACAGAGAAGCCAATCAGGATAGGACGTTATAACACGATCAGGGGAATTCTTCACAAATAATCAGCCAATGAACCATTTCATTAGCTGCACTCGGTTTACCGTGAGAAAATGCTTTGCCCCGAAGGCCCGGGGCAAAGTAAAAAAGTGTTTATTTACTCAAACGCCTTAATACTTTCCACCGTTATGGCGTAGACCACGTCAGTATACTCGGACGTATGGTTCTCAACCCTGATCACCCCTTCCAGCCAATAGGGTGTATAGCCAGCTTCTGTCACGGTTATCCCCTGGTCATAGCGGACAAAAATGGTCTGATTGGGCGGCGGTGGCGGGACATGAATACAGGCTCCCAGGGTAGGAACCAGCAACAGCTCTGTTGCTGACTGATCCTTGCCAATATTCAGTGGCACCAGATAACCGGGAATTTTAACGCGCTGCTGATCCATGCTCTCTACCGGAATTTTGCCCAGCTCAACAATATAATCAATGGCCTCCAGCTGGCTGATTTCCCCTGCTTCATACTTGCGGACGATTTCCTCATCCACCGGAGGCATCAGGTCATCCCAATTAATCTCTTTAATTGGCGGCGTTTCAGTACTCTCAACCGCCGCCATGGCAACATTCGTTGGCATAACCATTGACATAACCATCGACATAACTATCAGCATAAAAGGCACCATAAGCACCCTCGCCATCCAGCAAAAGCGTTGTCGTCTCGTTGTCATTATTCGCTCTCCTACAGCCTGACCGTCAGACCATCCGCCAATGAATTTTTATAGGCCCGCCAGGCTGGCAGTGCACCAAGCAGGGTCGCAGAAACGATGATGGCGAGCGCCAGAGCCAACTCAAAGCCCCCCGGTAGTGCAATGGTAATGTGCAAACCCAGCTGTATTTGCAACACCGGTTGAATAGCGAACAACATGCCATACATCAGCAAAAAACCCAATAGCGTGCCAGTGATGGCGTAAATCAGGGATTCGGTGATCATCAAGGTAAAAATATGCCCGGGCCGGGCTCCCACCGAACGGAGAATAGCCATCTCTCTGCGCCGCTCATTCAGGGACGTCAGAATGGTGGTCAGCATGCCAACCAGGCCAGCAATCACCACCATCACTGAAACGGCCAGTAATGCCTTTTCAGCCGAACCCACCAGCTGCCAGAGTTCCCCGAGGGCAACTCCCGGCAAAATAGCGGTTAACGCTTCCTGTCGATAGTCATTCACCTCCCGCTGATACCGAAAGGCAGCCACCCGGGATTTCAGGCCGACAAAATAGGCCGTAATGCTCGACGGTTGCAAATCCATGGCTCGCGCCCGGTCGGCAGAAACCGAAAAGAGTGCATTGGGCGCCGCACCATTCACCCAGTCAATATGCAACGCTTCAATTCCTTCCAGCGAGATCATAATCACTCTGTCCATGGGAGTTCCGGTAGGCTTCAGCACACCGGAAATCCTGAAGGGTTTGTCCTGGTGTTCCTGCAGACTTGTGCTTTCAATACCGTGACTGAGTACAATGTCCTGACCAATCCGATAACCGAGAACCGCTGCCACTTCAGAACCAATCACCGCATCATAGAGATCATCAAAAACCTTACCCTGTTGGAAGCTAATGGACTGATCATCACCAAAGCGATAGTGCTCAAACATGGATTGAGAGGTTCCCACCACACGATAGCCCTGGTGAGAATCCCCCAGGGCAATGGGGACAGTCCAGGCGACCGCCTGGCTGGATGACAGCTGCTGATAAGTTTCCCAGGTGACGTTATTGGTCGCATTACCCATATGAAAGACAGAATAAAGCAGCAGATTCAGCGAACTGCTCCGGGCTCCGACCACCAGATCGGTACCGGATACCGTACTGGTAAAACTGTTTCGTGCCTCAACCCGAACCCTTTCCACGCCCAGCAGCAAAGCCACACTGATAGCAATGGAAAAAATGGTCAATAATGCCGTTGTTTTCCGGTTACTGAGACTTTTCACCGCCAGATGAAAAACTGACATCACACCACCTCCGATGCTTTGACGGACAAAGGCCGGTGCTGACTGGCACGGTTGATTTCATCGAGCGCAACAGAGCGATCAAACAATGCTGCCAGGGCAGCGTCATGACTGACGAAAACCAGCGTACTGCCAGCCGCCTCACACTCAGCAAACAGCAGGCGAATAAATGCCTCACGGGTATCACTGTCCAAGGCAGAGGTCGGCTCATCCGCAATCACCAGTTCAGGGCGGCCAATCAGTGCCCTGGCCGCAGCAACTCTCTGCTGCTGGCCAATACTGAGTTCCGTCACAGGCCTCTGTAACAACTGTGGATCGGATAGCTCCAGATGGTTGAGCAGTCGAATCGCTTCTTGCTCAGCACCAACACCCATGGCTTCAACGTTTTCACGGCGCTTGCTGGCAAACCCCAGCGGCAGTGTGACATTGTCAACCACTGAAAGATAAGGAATCAGGTTGAACATCTGAAAGATAAAACCGATATGATCGGCCCGAAAACGATCCCGGCGCGCCGGGGAAAAGCGACCAACGTCGTTTCCCAGCACAAAGACCTCACCGTCAACCGGTGTGAGTACCCCCCCAAGAAGCCCCAGAAGCGTCGTTTTGCCTGAACCTGATGGTCCCCGGATAAACACCTTCTCCCCCTGGTTGATCAACAGTTCCGGTATATCCAGAACCATGGTTCCCGGCTTCCAGCCAAACTGAACATTCTTTAGATGAATAACCGGAACCACCGGTTGACGAAGACAACGCATATCAGAAGCGCACCTCTGGCTGCTGACGGCTCATCTGACCGGCAATCTGGCCAGCATCGGTAAAGCCCCGAACCTGCAACTGCTGACTGTTGCCAAACCGCTGAAACAGTCGGGTAGAGATACTGTTGAGCCCGGCAATATTGGCACACTCAAAAACGTAAGTAGCGGCGATATCCATATGTGCGGCCTCATGGTGATCATGGCCATGCTTCTCGTGATGTGAGTCGTGATGGTCATCGTGACCATGATGATCATGGTGTGAGTCGTGGTGACCGTCTGCGTCCCCATGATGGTCATGATGATCTTCTCCATGCCCCCCGCTAGCCGATGCTGATGCCGTTTTCAACGTACAGGAAGCCGCAGATGTAAAAGACCATAAATCGTCTTTTTCCAGTTCATCCAGGGCATCTTCCAGTTGCCTGCGCTGAGCGTCAGAACTGATGGACTCAAAGCCAAGAATGTCAAATCCCGGTGTTTCCAGTTCAATATGAACCTGATGACCTTCAACGGCAAAGTTCAAATGACCGGTGCCGTGTACATGGGCATCGGCATGACGTTTTCCACCAGCTGAAACACCCGCTGACATCAAGGCACAGGCAACAATAGCCATTGTTGAAAAGTGACGCATACACAAATCCTGAAAGAAAAAAATCATTGGGTGAAAGTCTCATATTGATCACACCCACAGGCCTTGAGCTACAGCAAACAGACGTAACACCAAATTTTTCAAACTGAATGGAGAGCAGCCAAACACAGCTATGATTCTAACAGCAAACAAAGAGTCAACTGTGAGAGGCCGCTCCGATGGAAGTATGTCAGCCACTAACCAAAGTCGCCAATGATTCCTGTCCTGCTATTGACCAACTGCAGCAAAAACTGACCCTACTTCGTCAGTCCAATAATCCAATCCAGCATTTTGAGGATCATGAAAACGAGATTCACTCCCTCTTTATTCAGGCGGAGCGAGAAATACTGGCAGAAGAACTGCAAAAATTAGACATCAATAAAGCTTCTATCGAAGTGAATGGGGTCGTGTATCACCAGGCATTACGCAGCTATCAAACCTACCAGTCAGCAGCAGGACCTGTCCGGGTATTGCACAGCCTCTACCGCAATGCAGGGGATAAGTGCATTGTCCCTTTAGAGCTCAAGGCTGGCGTTGTAGAAGGCTACTGGTTACCAAAGGCTGCGAAGCAAGCAGCATGGATGGTTGCCCAGTTGCCGCCCGCGGACGTAAAAAGCTTACTCGATCGTAACTATTCAGCACTGAGCAAAGGCATATTACAGTAATTCCGAACAGCTCTATGAAGTGATTGATATATGTCCATTCCCTGTTTTCTGGCAGACGACAAATAGCTGCGAATCCGTGCAAACATAGAACCACCGTCTGCACTCCTGAAGCAGCCTGAGATTTTCTGCTTTAACTTGGCCATTCGAACATCCCGCTCACTGCCATTGTTATCGAAGGGAATGGTAAAATCTGACATGAAGCGCAGTGTCTCAGCCTTGAACTCAGTGAGTCGTTTGAAGAGATTGTAAGCTTTAGTATTCTTGACTTTCTTGCGCTTAAGCTCCTCTCGTTGCTTCTCCATATAGACGACTTCTTTCATTAGAGCCCGCTGAAGCAACCGGTCATAAATCTTCTCGATTCGTTCACAGACAACACTTGGCATCTGTAGCATACCTATGGTCTTAAAGCCCTTGCAGTAATGCCAGGAAAGCCTCAGTAGCTTCATCAATCGCAACGCCAGTTGATGATTGCTGTCCCTATCAACAACACCCAAAAGCTCCCTCAGGTGATGGGCATTGCAAAGTACGTGAGTTGCCGCATATGCAAAATAGGATTTCCAATGATCATGAACCAGAACGCCTGCAAATGTTAGCAGTATGCCCATCGTGTCCATGGCCTCACGACCTCGCTTTTCAGACAAGTAGTAGAGCGTCCATTGTTCATCCCGCATAACGTGTAGCCAGTGCAAAGAGCCCTCGGCCCGCATACCCGTTTCATCGGCTCCGGCAACAGACGATTCCCGCAAGGCGTCACGAATAACCTCTTCAGTAGAAGCCAGATTTTCATAGGTTCTGGCCACAAAATTGGCGACAGTGCCTGCACTTACACTCATTTTATAGAGAGTATTAAAATACTCTGACACGCGCTTAAAAGGCAGGAAATGGTATTGGTTAAGATAGACGGCCATAGCCTGTGTGGCTGAGCCATATTGTGCGGCAGCGGTAACACCTTCCGGGAATTCAGCCTGATTCCGACAACCACAAGTGCAGATTTTTACTTCAGCTCTATGGGCCGTTACTTCAAATTCACCCGGTCTCCCTGGTTCAAACACCTGTCGTTCAATATATTTGACCGGCTCACTATCAAGAAGAGACGCCTGACATTTATTGCATTCTTTAACCGGAAGGTACTCAATATAGTCAGGGATATCGACCTGTTTAAGACAAGTGCCCTGATGCCCTTTCTTTCCACCGGCTTTATTACCAGAAGACTGTCTCAGACTTTTAGGATTGGGTTTTTCATCCGATGGATCGGTACCTTTATCTGCGGAAAGGTCGTCAGAATGATCTGGAGAATTACTGTTTTTACAAGGTTTTTGATAACCATCAGACGATGGCGGCTTGCTGCTGTTTTGACTGTTCTTGCCAACCTTTTCTTCCAATTCTCGACATCGCTCTTCCAGACAGGCAACTCTCATCCGCAGCTCTGCATTCTCTTTCAAGAGAATCTCAGCCGACATAGTTGCGGGTAGTTCTGGAATCATGCTGGCGAATATTGTGGAAAAATGGTGCTTAAGAGGATGGTATAAAAATCAGAAAATTCCAGATTTATGTGGGGGTGCTGAACAGTTACCCTTAATAAAGAGAATTTGTTCAATAACAGCCTCGCTGTTAACCCACAAAATTTGAGCCAGCCAGAGCTTAAAGGACTTATTGATGCAGATGCTCTTAAGGTAGACATTAAGCTCCACCCACTGCACAGAAGCCTAATCTTGTACGCCCTGAACAACCATCCCGTGCAGGGTGTTCTCGTTTCGCATTATTTCCCCAGAAGTCCAGTAGCTTTTTAATGCATGAGACCAATGACTTTCCTGCATTCATCAACGATGAAATCACATTACCAAACAGGTGAGTCCCACTTTTCATCACCTTGTGCGTCGAGATTTCCTCAATGCTCCCACTTTCACAGAGGTTCGCCTGTGCAGCATGGGCAAGGTACCTTTTCAACGTCACAACCACAAAGGACATCAGAATCAGGCTAAACACCAGTGTCGCTGATTTGGTGTTAAAACGATGCCACCCTGAATAGGATTTGATCTCTTTGAAAATCAGCTCTATCTGCCACCGTAGACGATAGGCCTGGAGCACATCACTCAAGGTGAACTCCACCCGGTTCAGGTTGGTCACAACGAAAACCCACTTCTGTTTTTTGTCATTCCAGCGGACAACCAAGCGGAATGGCCAGGCTTTGAATCCCGGCCATTCTACATCCAGGTCGAGGCACTGGTCTTTGGGGAAGCCAGACAGTACATCCTTCAGTTTTTGTCCTTTGTAGCGATTGAGATTCTTGCCATCCTCCCGTACCGCGCTGAGTATCGTCGGGTTGATACTCTGAGGTGCCTTGCAGATAAAAGAACCCTCCCTGTCATCAATAGCGGCAAAGAGTTCCAGCTCAAAATAACCGGCATCCATTAGCATCAGGATATAGGCCATGGATGTTGGCAGTGGTGGCAGACAGTCTCTTTCTGAACGGGTATCTTCAGTCAGCTGCACCCGCACCAGGTTGTTGGTGAGAAGATCCATTGTCGTATGAAGCTCGACGGCAGCAGGACTGACCGTTGAGAACCTGCCGGGAAATGCTTCTTTCAGGGCATCATAGACAGCTTGTGACGAACCGTCCTGAATCAGAATGTGCTCAAACTCTGAAAATGGACTGTCTTCATCAAACGCCATGACTTTGCGGGAAAATATTTCCAGACACTGCACCCATAGCCACAGGATAAGAGTAGGCAGCGCGTCCTTTTTAGCTTGATTTGCCCAAGAACGATAAGAGACATTCAGCCCCGTCAACTCGTTAAATTTACGGTGTAGATCCGCCAGGGTATCGCAGTTTCCATCACCAGCGAGGGCATCAATCAGTGAGAGGATAAAATCCAAAGGACGGATATCTCGCTGTCGTATAGTAAAACCAAGCTGTTCCGCCATACTTAGGAGTTCTGACCGGTCGAAACAGGTCAACAGTTTTTTTCAACTAATCTACTATTTGCAGTACTCATCTTGTTCAGCCATTGATAATGGTTTCGAAGCTTTATTGTGGCTGTTCAAGGTGGGTTCTGCCGCCGGAAACGAACCTTTTTTGAGCTTAATGTCTACCCTAAGTGCAGATGCTATGCGTGCCAGCCAGCTGCATGATGATTATGTTCAGAATCTTGAAACAGAGTCTGCCCATGCAGAAAACCCGGAAAAAGGTACTATTATCTCAGGCTCTCAAGTCTTCAGGAATAGTTTTGAAATACATGCACTTGAGCGATTACGAGAGGGTAACAGTGTTGTATATGATGTTGGGAAACTATTTCTTGGGGTCTTGCTTAATCCTGCTCCAGTCACTGAAAGGCAGAAGAAAATACGTGAAATTTTAGGCGTCAAAGAGCTGTTACTAAATCAACAGATGACCAGTTTGCAGCGAATGTACGACGCCTACTTTACCATTAGAAGCAATACTCTTAAGGTAGACATTAAGCTCCACCCACTGCACAGAAGCCTAATCTTGTACGCCCTGAACAACCATCCCGTGCAGGGTGTTCTCGTTTCGCATTATTTCCCCAGAAGTCCAGTAGCTTTTTAATGCATGAGACCAATGACTTTCCTGCATTCATCAACGATGAAATCACATTACCAAACAGGTGAGTCCCACTTTTCATCACCTTGTGCGTCGAGATTTCCTCAATGCTCCCACTTTCACAGAGGTTCGCCTGTGCAGCATGGGCAAGGTACCTTTTCAACGTCACAACCACAAAGGACATCAGAATCAGGCTAAACACCAGTGTCGCTGATTTGGTGTTAAAACGATGCCACCCTGAATAGGATTTGATCTCTTTGAAAATCAGCTCTATCTGCCACCGTAGACGATAGGCCTGGAGCACATCACTCAAGGTGAACTCCACCCGGTTCAGGTTGGTCACAACGAAAACCCACTTCTGTTTTTTGTCATTCCAGCGGACAACCAAGCGGAATGGCCAGGCTTTGAATCCCGGCCATTCTACATCCAGGTCGAGGCACTGGTCTGTTTGGGAAGCCAGACAGTACATCCTTCAGTTTTTGTCCTTTGTAGCGATTGAGATTCTTGCCATCCTCCCGTACCGCGCTGAGTATCGTCGGGTTGATACTCTGAGGTGCCTTGCAGATAAAAGAACCCTCCCTGTCATCAATAGCGGCAAAGAGTTCCAGCTCAAAATAACCGGCATCCATTAGCATCAGGATATAGGCCATGGATGTTGGCAGTGGTGGCAGACAGTCTCTTTCTGAACGGGTATCTTCAGTCAGCTGCACCCGCACCAGGTTGTTGGTGAGAAGATCCATTGTCGTATGAAGCTCGACGGCAGCAGGACTGACCGTTGAGAACCTGCCGGGAAATGCTTCTTTCAGGGCATCATAGACAGCTTGTGACGAACCGTCCTGAATCAGAATGTGCTCAAACTCTGAAAATGGACTGTCTTCATCAAACGCCATGACTTTGCGGGAAAATATTTCCAGACACTGCACCCATAGCCACAGGATAAGAGTAGGCAGCGCGTCCTTTTTAGCTTGATTTGCCCAAGAACGATAAGAGACATTCAGCCCCGTCAACTCGTTAAATTTACGGTGTAGATCCGCCAGGGTATCGCAGTTTCCATCACCAGCGAGGGCATCAATCAGTGAGAGGATAAAATCCAAAGGACGGATATCTCGCTGTCGTATAGTAAAACCAAGCTGTTCCGCCATACTTAGGAGTTCTGACCGGTCGAAACAGGTCAACAGTTTTTTTCAACTAATCTACTATTTGCAGTACTCATCTTGTTCAGCCATTGATAATGGTTTCGAAGCTTTATTGTGGCTGTTCAAGGTGGGTTCTGCCGCCGGAAACGAACCTTTTTTGAGCTTAATGTCTACCCTAAGAAGCAATACTACAATGACTCAGCAAATACCTGTCGGTATCGGCAGCGATAATTTAGGCAGGGTGACTGACTATACAACAAAATTAAAAACCGATATGGAGGCAGTATTAAGCAAGACAATTGAAGCTATCGGCACTACGGATACAGCAAAGATAGATACCTATATCGATAGCAGAAAGGATGCGTTGCTGGAACTCAGGAACACGATGATTAAGGATCTCCAATCTTTATCCATGGCTCAAAAAGGATCAAACTCATCGTCGACGGAACACCGTCTGATCCAATCCGCAGGTGACCTTGCTCAGGAAACGACTGAAATAGCATCAAAATGCCTTTCACTGTTCAAACAGATCGCCTTTGATCTGAAGACTCGCTTTAATGATCCCGACGTTTATCAAAGGCGAGACTTGATACCCAATGATTTCCTTAGCCCATCGGACGATGATCAGACCAGAAAACGTCGTGATCTATCCGCTAGTGATGAGAATAATTTGCTGAACGACGATTGGCAGGATACTGAACTGTCAGATCCAGACGACTGGGATTTACTTGAGCCTGCACACAGTTCAGGTTCCAGTTTACATTCAGGTATAGTCTCGGGTATTGGAGCCCGGTTGTCCGGGTTAACCTCATTGGCCGGATTGGGCAGTCCTGTCAATCTGGCCCGAACCGGATATGAGTCGCCGAACCGGGAGTCTATCCACGGCTCTTCACCAGGACAAGAGGGGCAGGCATTGCGGGCCCGGCCGGTGCCATATAGCCCAGACAGCAGCCTGACCCTGGCCAATGTCATGGCCGCTGTGATCAATGACCGCCCCCTGCGCACCGTTGATCATCAAGTACTGAGCAACAATAGAACTGGCAGTTTGCCGTCCGATCCCCTTGGGCAGTCCCCCGGTATGAAATTGTTAGAAGGCAGTCGGCGGATAGCCGGTCGCATGCAAGCGGAAGTGGCTGACTTTGTGCAGGCACTGTCCAACAATGCTTTTGCTGAGGTGGCGACGTGCTGGGAACCTGAGGATCTTCTGAATATTGCCATTGTACAAACCGGTGCAAGCGCAGATCTATCCTCTTCTCCATCCTTTTCTCCACCTTATTCCACAGAAACTTTTCTACAGACGGTCCTTACCTCCAGGGCACTGGGCGTCGAGCATGAAAGCCCTGATAATATTTTTCGCAGTGACGGAACGGTGCGCCAGGTTGCTGTCGGGGTCGATGGTCAGTCAGCTATTTTTTACGACCCTGTTTCAGGGAAAACGACAACCGGTTCTCCATCCGTTGAACTCGCCCGATGTATGCTGCAAGCCATGGCGCAGCATCAGCTGAAAAAACATGGAGTGCAGGGACTGTCTCCATCCTTTGGCAAAAAGGTACTGGATCAGGCTCGTGGGTTGCAAAGCCGACAACCTGAAAGCATTGCCCGCCAGTTAGGTAGTTCTCGTCCAAAAACGCATCAGGCAATCATAATTAGATTGTACGTGCGTTTTGATATTTCCTGAAATTCCAGAGAGCCGCAAAAACTCTTCCCTTTTTTTCTCTAATCTGGGACGGATATTGGAGAAAAACGCGAAAAGCAGGCAGAAAACATCCTCCCACCATGCTGGAAAGGTACTTTCATGTAGCGTGGAGGTGGCTATCAGGATGGTGCCGGGTGTCTGGCCAGAATCACCAGGTTGTAACAGACCACCGATAACCAGCAATGAGAATCAAAACGCTCAGAACCCTTGCAGTGGCAACGTGATAGCCCAAAACATCTCTTTAGCCACGAAATTCCCGCTTCAATACCTGCCCGGAAGCGAAAGAGCGTTTTATACACATACTGACTTTTAGTCATCTCTTCGACTTCAAGTCCGCGCTTCTTATTAAAAGCTACATCGCTGATTCCCATGGCCTTGGCTTTTTCCAAATTAGCGCGACACGCGTATCCGCCGTCACCGCTTGTCTGGCGAGGTACACGACCATAAATTTCTTTTTGTCTTTCCATCATCGGAATGAATTGGTCCGAATCCGCTGGGTTACCTTCCTCAATAACCAGGTCCAGGATCAATCGACTTTTTCCCTGAACCAGGTTCAGTTTATGGCCATACTGTACTTGCCGCCTGTCTTTTACGATGATATCCGTATGGGGTTCATACAGGCTAACCACTTTTTCCTGGGCTGGCACCTTTTCACCCTTAAAGACCCTGCGCTCTGTCTGGGAGACTATTGCATCCACCAGGGGTAACAGGTGATCCACATCGGCCTGCCACTTGTCGGCATCATCAGCCAGGAGACACTGCCCCTGCTGACGGGCGTTTGCTAGCGTGACAGTAGCTTCGATAAGTACCTTCCGGGATTTTCGGGTCAACTGCAGCAGTTTTTTATAATGCTGATGCCGCTCTTCTTTGCCAGCGTAGATGCATTTTCTGGCCGCATCTTTTACGGCTCGGTTGTGATGGGTATATTCATAAAGCGGTGTCGCTGTCAGTGTTTGTCCCCGTTCCAGCAGCCGACAAATTTCTTTAACGGAACTGGCTAAAAGATCACTGTCGCAAGGAGGTTTGATATCCGATTCGGTGACTGTGCTGTCAATAGCCACAGTGCGCCCTTTTTCAATACCCTGATCTTTAGCGGTCATTAGCTGACAGTTATTAATCCGTTCCCATGTAGATGCAGTAAGAAGGCTGATGAGCCCATGCAAACTGGAGCGACTGGGGCGCTGGTTTGGTTCGAGGCGACAAAAGTCTCGAAAGAGCATGGAGTCCATCAAAACAAACGACAAGTAGTCATAATCACAATTCAAATACTGTTTCAGGAGTGCCGCACGAAGAACGGATTCTGCTGATAGTCCGTTCCGCCCAGTGTTCTGTTTATCACCAGAACTTAAGTCCTCATAAATCCAGTCATTGAACTGTGGATGGGCGTCAAGCCATTGCGAGATACCGGAAAGCTGGGAGCAGATTTCATGAGGTACGTAATGGAGTTCCATACTACACTGCGGGTTGCGTTTTTTGCGCATTTGGAGTCCTCTGTTTTTGGCAATCCCTTATGTTTCTTGCTCTTGGGAAGTTTAGTCGCCAGATAGCAGTAGGGCTCCACTTAATTTTTCAGGATAAAATCTACAGTTTTCAATTGGTTGTGTTTTTGGACGAGAACTAGGTAATTGGTTCGGCCTCAGTGAAAACAACGCTGAAAAGCCGTTTGACAAGCGCTTGTCGGAGCTGTTTGCTACAACTCATCAGCCTTTACCTGACACTATCCATTCCCATCCTCATTCCAGTCCGTTGATACAATCCCTCGATAGGGGGAATTATCAGGCTACCCAACAGCAGTTTATGGCGCTATTGCCAGAGCAACAGCTGGCAATATTGCAGTCACTGGCCAAGGCGCCTGACCTTCTGGGACTGGATCAATCCACGGAGTTTCTGGCGCAGTGGAAAAGCGATATGAGCAAACTGTCAACGAATAGCGGCAACAACGATCAGAGTGTGCCGGACTGGTCTGCGTTTGCCATTGGCCAGCGAGCCTGGCAATTATTCAGCTATCTCTATGATTGTAAGGTCAGCGCCCCTAAAGAGGCTTTATCTCGAGTAGAGCTTTCATCCGCCATTCATCAACGGCAGATGACTGACGATAATGACGAGGCCCGGGCGGTGAGTCGGGTGATCACTGCGCTTTTGCCCGTAGTACCCAGCGCCAGCGAAGCTGCCTCAATTGAGTTGGGCAGTGTCAAAAACCTGCAACCACCCTTACAGTCTCACCGATTCAGCAGGGACAACATTGACCCTATGCTGGATGCATACTCAGCCATCAAGCAACAGGTTAAAGGTGAATTTCTGCAGGTATTCGGTCACACGATTCACGATCCGCAACTGCAGCAGGAATTGACTGGCCAGATTGCTATTGCTTGCCTGGAGGCACTTAAAGGCAGGTTGCCTGAAAGCACTGAACATTGGCAGTCTCTGGTCAAGAATGTGCTTGAAGAAGAGTTTGCCGAATTTAATGGACTTTCAAGCGGATAACTTCATCAAGTATTACGCCCACTGTCACAGTGCAAAGCTTTGCAAGATATTAACCATCGGACGGTTCAGGCTGAGCGTATGAGTGCAAACGCCATGCGCTGCCCTGAACAGTCTTGCCAAACAAGAGAACGGAATAATGGACAAAATCAGTTTATCAGTAGCCCCGTCACCCGTAAGGCGCTTCGATTCACCCGGTGCAGATAATACCAATGGGCACTATCAGTCTTACAAAGTACTCAAAAATGACATTGCTTTTTCTTTTCTTGACTCGGGGGAAGATGGAGGCTGCCAAGTCAAAACCGTCTTTTTGAAATTAGACGAGTTCCGGGCATTTCTTGAGCAGAACCTGGATAAGCAAGACCGGGAAGATTATATAAATCATGTTCTGAGACCGTGTACCGATCCGGGACATGCTACTGTTTCAACCATCACACCAATGTCAACAGTTACCAAAACCTTGCCCGCTCCATCAGTGAGCATGCCAGAAGCCGACTCTACTGGCCATACCAGTGAGACATTGCAAAGCACTGCGCACAGTCCCGCAACCATCCAGTCGGAAACTCCGGTGGCACCTGCCTCTCCCGACCAAAAAAGCACCACTTTGCGAGAAGCCGTTGGCAATATATCAAACACACAGACGACGGCATTACCAAAAAACCTTTCAATCCAGACATCTTCTATCCGTCACAGCAAGCCACAGAAGCAAACCGCAGACGCCACGGAAGACCGTCATGCCAGCTCCGCAAGTACTCCCCTGGCGACCCTGACACCTGCTGCCCGACAAGGCAAGGCTCATGAACAAACCGGAGAGGCCATGACAGGCAGTCATGTCAGCTCAGCAGGTACTCCCCAGGCGACCCCGACACCCGCTGCCCGGCAAAGCAAGGCTCATGAACAAACTGCTGACGCCACGACAGGCAGTCATGTCAGTTCAGCAGGTGTCTCCCTGGTGACTCCGACACACTCTGTCCGGCAAAGCGAGGGATCGGAGAAAACCGCAGGTACCAAAGCAGGCATGGTGACCAGAGAGCAAACACCGGAAATGGGTACGATTAACATATCGCCTTCGTTTATAGATGGAGGTACAGCCATTCCAGTTAAGCATACTATACCGGTCACTGACATCATCAGTCGTTCCGGACAAATGGCAGTAGTTAGTTCTACTGAAGTTTCCACTCGGCAGTCTCTGCCTATCCCCACGCTTGACCCCAGTATTTGGTTGAATTCTGATAGTTTGACGGAAAGAGTTATTGAATTTTTGACAGTGGCAAGGGATATAGCCTCAGGTTATCAGAAGGCAATTGATGAAGAAATGAGTCGAATGCTGGCAGCATATTCAGGGGAAACAAGAATTCCGGGCATGAATAAAATGGTCTACCTAAGTCAACTATTTGAACTGAATGTATTACATCAGCTATTGGCTGCCGATTTTCTGAAGATGAATTGGCAGCATAAAAGTATAAGCATGATAAAAACTGTCCAGGATGATGAAGCATCATTACCCTGGACAGTTTATCAAACCAATGCTGACGAAAAGACAATTCGAAGAATAATAAATAAAGAATCAAATAATTTAGTTGCAGAATCGTATTCTGAACTTGGCAGGCAGTATCTCAGGATTTTAGAGTCAGCAACAAAGGATAGCCAGATAGAATCACTCTATAATGCTGTAAAAAACTTTATTGAAGAAAATAATGGAGTCTTGAAAAGGGAGATAAACATACCGAGTATTTCAGAAGATTTTATACCCGTAATGACTGTTATTGGACAAAGAGAAAAATCTGTTTTAGATAATAATCAAATAGCAAACCCACCTGCGGGCTTAACTCCAGATAAATTACTTGTTTACCAATATGCAAAGCGACTTATAAACATTAATGCAGATATGTTCAGGCAAACCATTGGCTTAAAGAAAATTGGGGAGTACTTTAAAAGAAGTCTGATAATGAATCCGAATACTATAGTTTCAAGTTCGGAAAAAGCAGTCGCAGAATTTGCTGATCAATGGTTAAATTATAGGTCAAATTCAGATAAAGGACCTGTTCATAACAATTATCGAAATAAATTCACTCAAAACTTCGCAAAGGAATCTGCTTTTCAAAAAAACAATCCACCCTGGATATTTATAAACAGTTTTGCAATGTATGGGTTGAAGATGCTACATGCTAAAAATGGCTTGATACATTACCTTGGTCATCTAATGTCAAGAGTTATGCAAAACAGGAGTATTGCCAAAAAAGAAAAGGAACAGATGATAGAAACAATACTTAACCAGAAAAAACTGGTTTGTAAAAAAGCAATAGATACACTTAAGGAAGTGTTTTCTACTTGCCTTGGATTAAGGGAGACAATTCTATCTGCTCGCTATTCAGGTAATCCAAAAAGAGACATCTTTACGGAGTTGCGTAGTCTACCAACTTCTCGTTCTACTTATTTTAGAAAAAATTTAAGTCAATTTCTTTATCAAATAAGGAGAACAGTGCGTATGGATACTTCAGACTATAACGAAAGAAAATCTACTATCAGTGAAATAAGTAAAACGATCTCAGAGAGGGAGGCAAAACAGTTAGGTACGATACGTGCTGTTTATGGTTTGCTAAATATAAATGTAAATAATGCCTGCAACAAACTGGCGACGTACCCTGAACCATTGCCTCAAACTACCTTGGCATTAGAGTTGGAAGTGCATTTGTGCATGGTGAAAGAATTTTCTGGTTTTGCATTAGTGGCGGCGTCTCTAATCCAACAAATTGGTTATGATCTTCATTTTCGTTTGGATAATCCTCAGGCATATGAGCAACAGCCCTTGATGCCTTTCAATTTTTCCAATTTTTTGGATGCTCCAGCAAGAAAACGGCGTGACCTGACCGATATTGACGACACGAACAACACCAAAGAACCAATCGGTGAGGATCATATCTTTAATGAGATGGCTGACGATAATGCCATTCCTGATTTAACCAATCAGCCCGAACCCGGCAATCCTCTCTCCTCCGGTGCCAGCAGGCACCGGGGCGTATGGTCTGCCATCAGTAGCCAGCTTGCTGGTTTAGCTGAATACGGCGGACGGAAGAATACAGCCACCCGACCAGCAAGCCACAATGAATTGCCCCGGGAGGTGGGTGAAGTGAACAGCTTCAGACCCGGGCCAACAGATCAGACCAGTCCGTTCAAACCAGCATCATTTCCCACCAACGACAGCCTGATCCTGGCCAATATTGTTGCCTCTGCGCTCAACGATCGGCCAATTCGTACTATTGGTCCTCATCACGATAGCCGATTAAACCAACAGGCCAGTCTGTCCCGAGATCCGCTGGAACAATCCCCCGGCATGAGATTACTTGAAGGTAGCAGAGGCGTAGCCAGTCAGCTGCATACTGAACTCAGTGGCTATTTGCAATATCTGGCTGAGGTTACCGCAGCTGAGATCGCGCCTTGCTGGCAACCCCGGGATCTGTTGAACATTGCTATTGTGCAAACCACCGGAGTGGATCGAGCCTCGCCCACCAACGCTTTTTTGCAGACAGTGCTAGCCTCACCAGAGCTTGGTGTTGAGCATGAAAGCCCGGAAAATATTTTTCGCAGTGACGGAACGGTTCGCCAGGTTGCTGTCGGGGCCGATGGCCAGTCATCCGTTTTTTTCGACAGCGTCACCGGTAAAACAACAACCACAACAACCGGTTCACCATCGGTTGAACTCGCCCGATGCATGTTGCAAGCCATGGCCCAACATCAGCTTAAAAACCGGGGATCCGGGGAACTATCGCTGCCTTTCCGCCAACAAGTGCTGGATCAGGTTTTGCAGTTACAGGACAGACGGTCACAAAACGAAAGCAGTACTCTAAGTGCCTGGTTTGGTCTGCGTGGCAGCAGTGACAAAGATCACAGGCAGGATTTTGACCGGCTGCTCACTGAGCAGGTTGGGAAATTGCATCAACCCTTTCCCGTGAATGATGAGGTTCAGCTTAATCCACTGGTACAGTCCCTGAACATGGGGCACTACCACAATACCCGACAACAGTTTATGAATCTGCCGCCTGATCAACAGATCAGCATAATAAAGTCACTGGCTGATGCCCCGGATACGATGGGGTTGGACCAATCCTCTGACTTTGTCGCGCAGTGGCTACGGGACATCGACGAGATGTCGGGTACCGAGGTAAATAAAGAACTGCCTGACTGGTCATCTTTTGCCATAAGCCAACGGGCCTGGCAGTTATTTGCTTATCTTTATGACTGTAAAGTCAGCGCCCCCGATGAAGCCTTCTCCCGCCAGCAGCTCTCAATGACAATAAGTGAACGCCAGATTGCCGAGGATGATAATGAAACCTGGCGATTAAATCAGGTGATCACTGATCTTCTATCAACAAAATCCAGTGTCAGCGATATGGCTTCAATAGAGTCCGGGAGTAATAGCAATCTGCTGTCGCCTGTACAATGCCATCGATTTGACGACAGTAAAATTGGCAACATGCTTGATGCCTATTTAGCCATCAAGAATCAGGTTAACGATAGTTTCCTCAAGGTATTTGGTGACACTGTCAGCGATCCGCTGCTGAAGCAGGAATTGACAGGCCTGATTTCAACCGCCTGCCTGGAAGCACTGAAAGGTAAGTTAACAGCCAATCCGAACGAGTGGCAGACTCTGGTTAACACAGTAATAAATGAGGAGTTTATCCAATTCACTGAAGCCCATGTGTGACTGATCAATAGAGAGGTTATTATGCAAGCAACAATAGCCAAGGTGCAGGACGGTGGCTGTGTAAGTGAGGTGATGGTCAGTTCTGCTGATGCAACGCAAAGTGGCGGCAACGGGCAAAAATCTTCCCTTCCCAAGCCGCAAAATTATGGTTCATGGACAGTCGTGCGCCGCTGCCCGCTGGATAAGAAATCAAGTTTTTGTTGTGGGGGAAGTACTCCTCGTTATCGGGAAAGTGTTATCAAGTGCCTTGCTGACTACAAATTACTGCCTGAGACGACGGCAAAATCGGGTACTGGTGTTAACGTCTAGACAGGCAGCTTTTACCTGTCCAAATTTTGAATTCAGCAGACTGTTTCCGAATTGATCTTGTCAAGTAGAAGGCTGGGCATGATCTTTTGGATATCCGATGTGTGTTATGTTATAACGTTTTGCAATTTGATATCGGGAACTGATCTCACCAGACATGGCGCTGACTCTTGATCACATCTCTCCAGCGCTGAACTGCCGGGCTATCTGCCAGGTTTTTACCCGATCCTGCAATTTCGCCCAGCCTTCCCATACCACTAACCAGCCGGGCTGCCCTGTATGCTTTGAATCACCCCAACCACCAAGCCGAGCAATCGTTTGAAGCAGCCAACAAGCCGAGCAATCGTTTGAAGCAGCCAAGTGACTGTTGGCGGCTTATCGGGCAACGCTTTTTTTTCATAGGTTAGCCAGAGAACCTGCCATTCATCATCACTGACCACCTCATTCGCGAGTGTTTTTTCACTCCAAAGCTTTCTGTCTTTGTGCTGCCTGTCATTCGGTAACATTAATGCTTCACGGATTTGCATTAGTCTGACAGCGACAAACATTAATATGACCGCAAGTCGTTCAATGTTATCCGGAGATTGCAGACGAAGCCTTTCTACTCCTGCTCCCGATTTCCAAGCCTTGTGGAACTCTTCTATTCGCCATCGGAGCTCGTAAAATCGAATGATAGAGCGACAGTCTTCGAATGTTTCAATATCTTCAGTTGTCAATAGTACCCAGTGCAAACGGTCTTCGGAGTCATTGCCAATCTCTTCAGCCGACACAATATTCATAGTTACCGGTTCCGGCCTGCCGCCTGGCCTTTGCGGCGCCTGTATTGTCATCTTCTTTCTTTTGACCTGCAGCGTTGCCTTTCGCTTCTTTCTACCTCCTTTTTGAGGAACCACTATCGTATATTTCCCCAACACTTCAGTCTGAGCTAAGGAATCAAATAATAAGAGTTCGCCATCTACCAGGATTCTGTTTTGTGTAGCTCTTACAACAAACCGCTGTCGGTTATCCAGTTTGTAGTGCATATATTCGTATATATCCGCCTCCCGGTCGCAAACACTGATGATGTCAGGCATTTTACCCCCCATCCTTTGTTCTGTGTTTTCAGAGGCTCTTTGCCACTTAAAGCTTTCCTTTCCCTCGTAAGGTAGCTGACGACGTTGGTTCTTTTTCCCCCGCTGAACGTCCTCTCTAACCCATCGTTCTTGATCAATAAGCCCAATGCTTCGCTCTGTATCCGCATCAACCAAGAAGACAGAGTGGACGTGGAATCCTCTGGTTTTAGAGCCTTCAGGACCTCCAAGATCACCAAGCTCGGATCTGACAGCATGTTTATAACCCAGGGTTGTTGTATCTTCGAGAGCCAGAAGTAGGCGAGACTGTCTCGCTATTTTGGCAGTTGCCTGAAAGCCTGCCTCAGCTATTGCTTCAGGCTTTACGGCCTCATTCTCAATCAGCCGGTAAGCTCCAGTTACCAGTGCGGTATAACCTTCGCATGAAGATGACAAAGAATTACCGGTATGAGCTGAAAGCTCGGCAGCAACTTTGACAAGTCGTTTTGTACGTCGAGTATCGCCCAAATCAGCACATCCAAAAGTTAGTTCTGACCATGGTTTAGGAGAAAGTGGAAGCATGACCTGTTTTATCAGTGAGAAATGATAGAACAAGGTAGCTATTTGTGATCAAGAGACAGGACATGGCGGGGGCAATACCGAAAGGAATCGCAGTATATGACCATCAGCCTTTGCCAGGCAGACCGTGGAAGCGACAGCAGACGATGGCTGTCCTGTCTGATGGTCGCTGTTTATCTGCTGGTGGTGCACTATTCGTTGAGCCATGTTCACACTGCACAGGAGCAAAGCCTTAAGCCAGAAATACCCTGGCAGCATCCGGTTGCTTCCATTGCCGATGATGCCAGTGATCACCATGACCATGAGCACCGCCATTCATCGGCTTGTATGCTGGTGTCTCAGGCCTCTTCACCTGTTCATTGGCTCAAGGCAAAAGTGCGGTTCGGTCCGGTTCATAACCACCGGCCTTATCGCTTGTCGGTCCATTCTGTCACCCCAACCAAAAGACAGACTCGTGCACCTCCTGAATATAACGTCTGAAGTTTGACAATTTATCAATGATTTGGGTGAAAGTCTCATATTGATGAGTACTAACGTTCAATATTACCCTTCCCTGATGAAAATGGAATCACATTATCACTGACCATATTTACCTTGGCCCGGTACGTTACCGACAGCAGCATCCAGCCACAGTCGAACCAACCACTTTGAATTAGTGACCTGAGTGTCAGAATGCCTTGCCCCCCGGGACACCGCCAACGCATTCCCGAACACTTCATTCGCTGTGTAACCAGCGTTTTACAGGACGCCTCAATGACCCCTGAGCCTATGGGCAGGTTGCGCGACAGGTGTTCTGCATAATTCATCCGTAACCGGTTTTTTCTGAAGTACTTTAACTCTGTCTTTAATTTCGATCGGCGGGGATGCTTGCTATGCTGGTAAGCCAGTGCCTTGATTATTTTTTCAACCCCACCCGGCTCCTCCTTCAGGATATGTCGGTAGGTGCTGAATTTCTCTTTGGACTTCGCGCTATTTTCACCGTAAGCCAGGTCAAATGCCTTCTTCAGGTGTTCTGCCGCATGGTAATAATCAACAATTTCTTCTCCCTCCGGTAGCTCTTTGGTGAAGTATGTCCAATTGTCCCGGGCTCCATCTGCCACTTTGACCAGAGTCAGATTTGGCTTTTGCTGAAGCACCTTATCCAGAAGGTTTGAAAGGGATTTTTTCAATGTCGCTTTCTTGCTTTCAGGCATTCGTCCCATCCTGATCGTAGAGAGGCGATCTCCCTGGTCATCGTAAAACGACAGTGTTCCACAACTGGCCTCCTGACAACCTGCTGGCCCTCGGGTACGTTTGCCTTCAGCAACACTCTTTTCACGTTTCTCCTGACGCTTGCCGTCTTTCATTGGTAGCATCACACCGTCAAGGGAAGCAGCTACCGTCACCGCGTCAGGCGGTACTGTGAGATTCTCCGCGAGAAGGGTCTCGAAAGGGTCAAGGTGCTGCTCCCATTGTTCGTTGAGTTTTTTGGGAAGACGTGCCAGAGAGCTGGTTGAGGGTGACATATTCCCCATTAGATCGAGTGTAACTATTCAGCACTGAGCAAAGGCATATTACAGTAATTCCGAACAGCTCTATGAAGTGATTGATATATGTCCATTCCCTGTTTTCTGGCAGACGACAAATAGCTGCGAATCCGTGCAAACATAGAACCACCGTCTGCACTCCTGAAGCAGCCTGAGATTTTCTGCTTTAACTTGGCCATTCGAACATCCCGCTCACTGCCATTGTTATCGAAGGGAATGGTAAAATCTGACATGAAGCGCAGTGTCTCAGCCTTGAACTCAGTGAGTCGTTTGAAGAGATTGTAAGCTTTAGTATTCTTGACTTTCTTGCGCTTAAGCTCCTCTCGTTGCTTCTCCATATAGACGACTTCTTTCATTAGAGCCCGCTGAAGCAACCGGTCATAAATCTTCTCGATTCGTTCACAGACAACACTTGGCATCTGTAGCATACCTATGGTCTTAAAGCCCTTGCAGTAATGCCAGGAAAGCCTCAGTAGCTTCATCAATCGCAACGCCAGTTGATTGCTGTCCCTATCAACAACACCCAAAAGCTCCCTCAGGTGATGGGCATTGCAAAGTACGTGAGTTGCCGCATATGCAAAATAGGATTTCCAATGATCATGAACCAGAACGCCTGCAAATGTTAGCAGTATGCCCATCGTGTCCATGGCCTCACGACCTCGCTTTTCAGACAAGTAGTAGAGCGTCCATTGTTCATCCCGCATAACGTGTAGCCAGTGCAAAGAGCCCTCGGCCCGCATACCCGTTTCATCGGCTCCGGCAACAGACGATTCCCGCAAGGCGTCACGAATAACCTCTTCAGTAGAAGCCAGATTTTCATAGGTTCTGGCCACAAAATTGGCGACAGTGCCTGCACTTACACTCATTTTATAGAGAGTATTAAAATACTCTGACACGCGCTTAAAAGGCAGGAAATGGTATTGGTTAAGATAGACGGCCATAGCCTGTGTGGCTGAGCCATATTGTGCGGCAGCGGTAACACCTTCCGGGAATTCAGCCTGATTCCGACAACCACAAGTGCAGATTTTTACTTCAGCTCTATGGGCCGTTACTTCAAATTCACCCGGTCTCCCTGGTTCAAACACCTGTCGTTCAATATATTTGACCGGCTCACTATCAAGAAGAGACGCCTGACATTTATTGCATTCTTTAACCGGAAGGTACTCAATATAGTCAGGGATATCGACCTGTTTAAGACAAGTGCCCTGATGCCCTTTCTTTCCACCGGCTTTATTACCAGAAGACTGTCTCAGACTTTTAGGATTGGGTTTTTCATCCGATGGATCGGTACCTTTATCTGCGGAAAGGTCGTCAGAATGATCTGGAGAATTACTGTTTTTACAAGGTTTTTGATAACCATCAGACGATGGCGGCTTGCTGCTGTTTTGACTGTTCTTGCCAACCTTTTCTTCCAATTCTCGACATCGCTCTTCCAGACAGGCAACTCTCATCCGCAGCTCTGCATTCTCTTTCAAGAGAATCTCAGCCGACATAGTTGCGGGTAGTTCTGGAATCATGCTGGCGAATATTGTGGAAAAATGGTGCTTAAGAGGATGGTATAAAAATCAGAAAATTCCAGATTTATGTGGGGGTGCTGAACAGTTACGTTTTTTTCAACATTATCCGGTTTTTTGCTCCTCTCTACGGGCTTGTCAACATTGGGTTTTTTACCTTCTCTTCCCGGGTCTGGCTGCCTACCTTTATCACTTAACTTCCTTTTTAGCTGATGGACGCCTGAATCAAAAATATCCATAAAGTCTTTGATAGCAGCCATCTGCATCAGAGTCGCCGTATCTGTCGAGCCGGTGGTGGCGGTCACTGGAATATTTAACAGCTTCAGAATCCTGCTGCTCCCCTCATTACCCGGCAGTTGATCAACGTCTGAAGTAGATGGTTTCTCAAGAGAGTATTTGACGATATCGAGAACAATATGGGCATTCAGCAATTTAATGGAATCTGGAATGGGTTTACTAAACTGTGCACTATATTTTGTGTAGGCAATCACTTCCCGAAGTTGGCTTATCCATGGATCTGAACGATCAATCTGGGCTAAGTTACCGTTAATGGTTGGAAGCACCAATGTTCAGTAATTCTGCTGATCAACCGGCCAACAGTTAATTTTTTTGCTGCCGTCAGTTCTCGCCTCCAGGCCAGATAATGGGGAAGGTAACGAGTTGCAACCCCTTGGAATACGCCGCCAATCCAGCGTTTTAAATGACTGTGATAAGAATTTACAGTCTGGATGTGGTAGATGCCTTCAACAACATGTTGACCTGCTGATGTCACCAGCTCCTTGAAGACAAATCCAAGCTTGTCAGCAAGTTTTTCGTGAGCGAGGTGTGCATCCGCACAGACCGTGGCCTGTATCGATATGCGGCCATTTAAATGCCTGCACAATTCATTAGCACTTTCGTTTTCTAATACACCGTCAACGGTATTTCGATTACGGTCCCGAGCCACCATTACCGGGACTTTTCGGGCTTTGTTGGGATCATTACCCCGCTTTCGGGTTGGCCGTGGAAGGCCTTCTCTTTGCCCTTTGAAGGATTCACGGAAAAATGTTTCATCAAGCTCAGTAATGCCACAAAGCTCTTCTGCTTGATCATTATTAATCACTTCAAGAAAGCGGTGACGCCAGCGGAACGCAGTTTTCAAGTCAATGGCATTCTCAGCAGCAGCTGGTCGCAAGACCATAGAGTGAGTCATACCTGCGAGGTACTTGTTCCATTTTTCAGGGTGCCTGAGCCTTGCCAAAGGCGTTCCACTAAAGGCGTTAAACGTTGAGTCGCAAGTCTTGCAGTGGTAGCGCTGTCGGCCATTTCGTATGCCCCAGCGACCAACGCTATGGCTTTTGCATTTGGGGCACCTGGGGTTTTCGGCAAATTGGGCAAGTATGCTCTTTTCTACGTCAGGTGTTGCATTATCGTTATTGGGTATAGATTCACTGTAAACAGGTTCAGAGTCAGTGGTTTCTACTACCTCGGTAACCTCTATTTGAGTACTAAGGAGCGAGTTGTTAAGAATGTCTCGCTGTTCACTGGTTAATGTTGAAATGGAATCAATAAAATTCTGGAAGAGTTCAGATTGCATATCACTCCCCTACAACGTAGATTTTATGGGAGTTTAGCTGATTCAACCATTAACGGTAACTTAGCCATCAATCTGCTTTGTTGAGGCAGGCATGTCAGGTAGCTTGTCCCCCAGATTGTCCAGCTTGAGCCTTTTCTGGTTATCACGGTCTGTCATCAAACTGGCATACTCTTCGATCATTGACTTTATGGCTTTATCATCAAGTGCTTTCAGTTCAGAAATATCGTGAGTAACAACTTCCTTTATTGTTAGCGCAGAATCCGGAAGTATTTGCAGCTTCCCTATATTATCCAGGTGACCCTGTAAATTGAACGCCATACTGAACGATGTTCCCTGACCAGCCGAGGGCGGTATTGGCTGTGGGCCAGCATCAGTTAGCGGTATTTTGTAATACTCAAACACCTCCCTGAGCACCCTTGTTGCTTCTGCACTGAGAGAAGACAAACTGTTTCCATTGACTATTTTCAGGCCAGTCTGTATGTCTTGAAATGTCAAACGAAATCCTGTATCAACTTTCTGTATTTCCATATAAACAATATGTTTTTTTGTGGGAGTGATAAAAACCTGAATTGGTGATTCTGGCTTTAGCTTTAATCGAAATAGCTCTTTATAACCCTCAGTGATTACTTTATCCAACAATTCTTCAGCAGATTTAAAGGGGACTCTATTTTCTGCAAGATAGAAATTATCAAAGGTAATCCGAGCATACTTTGACTGAATACTCTCCGACTTTGTCCCCACAGAAAGAAGGCTATTGTCCAGTCCATCAACAACCTCAGCGTAGTAATTTTCCTGTAGCAAAAATCTAAGCTGATATGGATACTTAGCATATCCAACTCCATTAAAAACAGAACTTACCATGTTATCCAATGATTTAAGAAAGGTACCCTGCTTACTTGAGATGGCCGATAAGAGTGTATCTGCTCGACAAAACCCTTCACTAATTGAATTTGCCAGACGGGCAATTTGTATAGGATCATAAGTAAAAGAAAAACCCATTACTTCATCTAATGGTACATTTACATTCATTCCAGAGGGTATACTCTGAAGATTCGAATATTTCTCTATCAGCTCATTAAATGTATTCTTACATGCACTGTTAATATCTGTTTTCAGGTCACGCAGAACGGAATCCAACCTTGATGTCTCTGTTAAAAGATTGGCTTTGAAAGCAAGCCTGCCAACACGATAATAGTTTGAGTAACTGTTCAGCACCCCCACATAAATCTGGAATTTTCTGATTTTTATACCATCCTCTTAAGCACCATTTTTCCACAATATTCGCCAGCATGATTCCAGAACTACCCGCAACTATGTCGGCTGAGATTCTCTTGAAAGAGAATGCAGAGCTGCGGATGAGAGTTGCCTGTCTGGAAGAGCGATGTCGAGAATTGGAAGAAAAGGTTGGCAAGAACAGTCAAAACAGCAGCAAGCCGCCATCGTCTGATGGTTATCAAAAACCTTGTAAAAACAGTAATTCTCCAGATCATTCTGACGAGGCTAAGTTACCGTTAATGGTTGAATCAGCTAAACTCCCATAAAATCTACGTTGTAGGGGAGTGATATGCAATCTGAACTCTTCCAGAATTTTATTGATTCCATTTCAACATTAACCAGTGAACAGCGAGACATTCTTAACAACTCGCTCCTTAGTACTCAAATAGAGGTTACCGAGGTAGTAGAAACCACTGACTCTGAACCTGTTTACAGTGAATCTATACCCAATAACGATAATGCAACACCTGACGTAGAAAAGAGCATACTTGCCCAATTTGCCGAAAACCCCAGGTGCCCCAAATGCAAAAGCCATAGCGTTGGTCGCTGGGGCATACGAAATGGCCGACAGCGCTACCACTGCAAGACTTGCGACTCAACGTTTAACGCCTTTAGTGGAACGCCTTTGGCAAGGCTCAGGCACCCTGAAAAATGGAACAAGTACCTCGCAGGTATGACTCACTCTATGGTCTTGCGACCAGCTGCTGCTGAGAATGCCATTGACTTGAAAACTGCGTTCCGCTGGCGTCACACCGCTTTCTTGAAGTGATTAATAATGATCAAGCAGAAGAGCTTTGTGGCATTACTGAGCTTGATGAAACATTTTTCCGTGAATCCTTCAAAGGGCAAAGAGAAGGCCTTCCACGGCCAACCCGAAAGCGGGGTAATGATCCCAACAAAGCCCGAAAAGTCCCGGTAATGGTGGCTCGGGACCGTAATCGAAATACCGTTGACGGTGTATTAGAAAACGAAAGTGCTAATGAATTGTGCAGGCATTTAAATGGCCGCATATCGATACAGGCCACGGTCTGTGCGGATGCACACCTCGCTCACGAAAAACTTGCTGACAAGCTTGGATTTGTCTTCAAGGAGCTGGTGACATCAGCAGGTCAACATGTTGTTGAAGGCATCTACCACATCCAGACTGTAAATTCTTATCACAGTCATTTAAAACGCTGGATTGGCGGCGTATTCCAAGGGGTTGCAACTCGTTACCTTCCCCATTATCTGGCCTGGAGGCGAGAACTGACGGCAGCAAAAAAATTAACTGTTGGCCGGTTGATCAGCAGAATTACTGAACATTGGTGCTTCCAACCATTAACGGTAACTTAGCCTTCTGACGACCTTTCCGCAGATAAAGGTACCGATCCATCGGATGAAAAACCCAATCCTAAAAGTCTGAGACAGTCTTCTGGTAATAAAGCCGGTGGAAAGAAAGGGCATCAGGGCACTTGTCTTAAACAGGTCGATATCCCTGACTATATTGAGTACCTTCCGGTTAAAGAATGCAATAAATGTCAGGCGTCTCTTCTTGATAGTGAGCCGGTCAAATATATTGAACGACAGGTGTTTGAACCAGGGAGACCGGGTGAATTTGAAGTAACGGCCCATAGAGCTGAAGTAAAAATCTGCACTTGTGGTTGTCGGAATCAGGCTGAATTCCCGGAAGGTGTTACCGCTGCCGCACAATATGGCTCAGCCACACAGGCTATGGCCGTCTATCTTAACCAATACCATTTCCTGCCTTTTAAGCGCGTGTCAGAGTATTTTAATACTCTCTATAAAATGAGTGTAAGTGCAGGCACTGTCGCCAATTTTGTGGCCAGAACCTATGAAAATCTGGCTTCTACTGAAGAGGTTATTCGTGACGCCTTGCGGGAATCGTCTGTTGCCGGAGCCGATGAAACGGGTATGCGGGCCGAGGGCTCTTTGCACTGGCTACACGTTATGCGGGATGAAACAATGGACGCTCTACTACTTGTCTGAAAAGCGAGGTCGTGAGGCCATGGACACGATGGGCATACTGCTAACATTTGCAGGCGTTCTGGTTCATGATCATTGGAAATCCTATTTTGCATATGCGGCAACTCACGTACTTTGCAATGCCCATCACCTGAGGGAGCTTTTGGGTGTTGTTGATAGGGACAGCAATCAACTGGCGTTGCGATTGATGAAGCTACTGAGGCTTTCCTGGCATTACTGCAAGGGCTTTAAGACCATAGGTATGCTACAGATGCCAAGTGTTGTCTGTGAACGAATCGAGAAGATTTATGACCGGTTGCTTCAGCGGGCTCTAATGAAAGAAGTCGTCTATATGGAGAAGCAACGAGAGGAGCTTAAGCGCAAGAAAGTCAAGAATACTAAAGCTTACAATCTCTTCAAACGACTCACTGAGTTCAAGGCTGAGACACTGCGCTTCATGTCAGATTTTACCATTCCCTTCGATAACAATGGCAGTGAGCGGGATGTTCGAATGGCCAAGTTAAAGCAGAAAATCTCAGGCTGCTTCAGGAGTGCAGACGGTGGTTCTATGTTTGCACGGATTCGCAGCTATTTGTCGTCTGCCAGAAAACAGGGAATGGACATATATCAATCACTTCATAGAGCTGTTCGGAATTACTGTAATATGCCTTTGCTCAGTGCTGAATAGTTACTAGTTTGATTCTGAAACCAGGTCTGCAGTCTCCTTATTTATCTGCCTCATTAGATTACCAATATTCACATCGCTACTTTGTAAAGTATCAATTAGTGTTCTTAGCTCTGGTGAAATCGAAAATCCGGAATGAACAGAATCGATCAACTCAACCCGCATTTCTTCAAAACCTTTAAAAAATGACAACATCTCTGCTTTCATGGGTGCAGATTCAAATGCAACCAGATTTTTAAGTACTTCAGCGAATTCCCATGGTGCTCTTTTGGTTCGATCGGAATCCGTTTTTTTAGCGTAATGTTGATTGATATTGTTAAGCAGGTTTTTTAATTGGTTTTTATAGTAACCGGCTGCTTCCGGATGGGCATCCTTAATCGTATCGATAAAAAATGACAGCGTAGTGACCAGGCTAACAAACTTATAAAAGGTCAGGGTCTCATCCACAGTGGTAAGTAAAGTGGCAAAATCTGCTTGTGGATACGATTTTTGAAGTCCTGTCAAATCGTTTTTAAGTCTCCCTATGCTGGTCGATGCTGCCGTAGCGGAAAGAAAATCATCAACAATATTGACCGTGGCTGGTGTTGTTGGTGCGACCAATATCTGACTTGTTGGTGTGGCATTACTGGTTGCTGGAGTAATATATTCAGTTGTCGGTGTGTTGCTGCTCGTTGTTGGAACCGTCATTTCTGACGTTGGATCAATACTGGCAGCTAACGGTTTGGTTCCCTCTACACCCGGATGTATATTTTCTGCCGTTGGGCTGACATTGTCTGATGATGTAATTGTGTGAAGGTTGGAAGGTGATACCGTTGGTTGATGTACTGCAATATTGTTAGTAGCAGTCATCATTTTATTTTTTCCACTGTCGGCAATACGGTCATCAGGACTCGCAGTAATAATCTGCTCCTTTGTCGAGATGGTCGTCATTTTACCTGATTGACTGGCAGATTTGCTTGAATACAGTGTTAGTGTGGGAGTAATAATTGAAACAACTGAACCACCCTGTTTAACACACTTATCAGGGAATGGCTCACCACCCCCGGTGTTTTCAACATCAATATTTCTTTTAATAAATGTGCGCAGCTCATCCAAATCAAATCGCACACTTTTGTTCTGAACTTTGCCATCACTACTGAATTTATAAAAAGGAAGGCTCTTTTCCAATTCCAGACTGCTATGTAACCAGCAAGTTGACTAAGGGCTGAAGAAGACTTTTGCCTCTTCGGCCAATATTATGCAAAAACTCAAAAAAGCCAAGGTAAAGGGGTAAAGCCTCTTGGGATATTCCCCTGTGAGGCCTTAGCCACGAGCGTAGAAGTGACCAAAACCCCTCCATAGTATTAACATGCACCTCGTAAATACCGTCTTTGTCATCATCACGAGCATACTCACCTTTGCCGTGACAGACCGTTTTATGTCTGAAGCCCCAGCTTTCAAGGTCATCATAGATGTTGTATTCATCGGTATAAATCTGGCTCTGTGGGGCTACGTGTTTCTTGATAAATGGTTCGATTGTCGCCTTCTTAACGTTCGACAGCATGTTGATAATGACCTGACCTCCCCTTTGAATCATTCCCAATACCGGCGGTTTGTCTTTTTCAAGAGTCCCACGGCCCGGAGCGCCTTTAAGCCTTCTTTTTCTCGGTGGACGATCCAGATTTTTTTAATGCTTCAGGGTGTCCCTTGTGACCAGCTACAATGTAGACCTCGTCGAATTCAACTTCGCCATCAAGAATCACTTCAGGCTTTCGGTCAACAACACCATTTCGTAAGACTGTGGTCATATGGTGTGCATCACTGACACACAGATCAAGTTCCTGAGCTATCTGGCTGTTGGAGACGTTCAGCCCCATTAAATAGAGACAGGCAATCCAGACTTTGAGTGGTCGGTGGTGTCCTGCGAAAACCGTATTTGTCAGGTCATCGAAGTAGCGCTTACAGGACTTACAGTAATAGTGCTGGCACTCTACCTGCACATTGTCGTGTCCATTCTTTTTGACATTCTCAGAATCACAGTGCGGACAGAGAACAGTGCCATCTGGCCAGCGGTTCTCACGGATCATCTCAAAGCAGGTGTCATTACTGATGAGATCTGAGATTCGGCCTATATTCATGGTCAATGCTGGCGATGGCTAATTATATCCACCAAGGATAGTTCAGCAGTTCGGAATTCGAAAAGAGCCAAAAGGAAAATAGATTTTATCTCCGTCAATATGGTACTTATTAACACATCGACCTGACCAATCCGGCGTTATAATATCTATTATTGGTTCAATGCCATCGACTGCCAGCTTGGAACTCTTTACTGCCGAATTTATACTTACCGACGCATTTATTCGCTCCTCAGCTGTACTAGTTGAAAGTTCACCTGATTGACTGGCTGGCTTGATTGGATATATTTTTGGTGTGGGTGTAATAACAGAAACAACTGAACCGCTCCGCTGAATACACTTATCCGGGATGGGTTCAATATACCGGGTATTTTTATCGTCAATATTCCTTTTAAGGAGCTTGCGCAGCTCATCCAGGTCAAAACTTACGCTTTTGTTCTGAATTTCACCATCACTACTGATTTTATAACTGAAGTTACGCAGCTAACAGCTCTCTCAGCTGCCCCAACGAAGCTTTCAGCCCTGCCATATAGATTTTGGCTCTGAGCTGAAAGTGATTCAGATTTACTTTCAATGACAATACTTCCAACCTGAAGGCTGAGTAAATTGAAAGAAAGATATGATTACTCTGTGTTCTCACAGTATGCGCCGGTGACTTGGCCATTGACGCATTCGATTTCAGCGTTTTATGGAAGACCTCGACTTTCCACCGTTTCTCGTAGATTGCCTTGAGAGTCTCGGCATCACAGTCAAGATCGCTGCAAACCAGATAGAGAATGCCTGTGCTTCCGTCTTTGTTTTTAAAGACCTGACGGTATAGCAGAACAGGGAAATCGACACCTGCTATCCACCCTTGTACAGGCTTATCTTCTGAAAAATCAACAGTATCTATACGCTGTGAACGGCCTTGTAATTTGTCGTCCAGACTGAGGGATACCTTGCGGTTTGACTTCATCGCCATCAGGAAATGTTTATTACAGTCGTGTCGAATAAACATCATATTGTCGTTTGAGCAAAACCAGCTATCTGCAAGGACATAGCGGAACATAAGCTGGTTATGGCAGCAAATCATCAGCATCTCCCGCATCATTTCATTTTTGGTTTGCTCTGCATATCGTCTTACCTTTTTGTGTCTTCAAGTCGGTGTACAGGATGGTTTTCTCGATCAATTTATAGGCGACAGGAATCGACGCATCTCCGGCATGGTAGTGTGCATTGAGCAGATTTATACCTTTCACGGTGCGATTTTTTGTATGATCAAAATGCCAGGTGTTCAGGGCATTCTCTTTGCTGAACTGCTTTTCCTGAATCGTATCGTCAAAGATCAAAACCCCATCACTGCACTCAACCTGTCGCACGACGGGTTTAACGTAAAGCCATAAGTCACGACTGGTAAACTCATTGTTTGAAAGCAATCGGGTGAATTGGTCATGACTGTAGACATTATCCAAAAGCTCTGACACTCCCGTTGCAGTGGTCTTCCCAGACGACGACAACAGGTAGTCAGAATAAAGTTCTATGAGATCATTTTTCATGCCACCAATAATGGCTGATTTTCAGCAAGGTGCGTAACTTGAGTTTATAAAAAGGAAAATAGACTTTTCCTCTATCGACATGGTAGGTATTAACGCATCGTTTTGACCGACCCATTGTAATAGTGGAATCAGGATGCTTATTTTCTTTATCTTTAATAGCAGGCAGGAAACTTGATTGCCTGATTGAAGCACCAGGTGAAATTGCTTTATCCATAATAAAAAACCGTAATTATCCAGTAAATGAAACCTAAAAAAGTCCTGCCAAATAGGCTTATCATGCGTCATTCAATCAACCATGCTAAAGCTGGTCATTGTTTGCTATCCACAAAAACGAAAACAGTAGCCATGTTGCTCAAGATCAAAGAAATGATGATTCCGACTTCTGAATGCCCAGGCTAGTAAATACTGCACTTTCAGCGTATTAAAGTGTATAAGTGGTGAGTATTTATTTTTTAATCTAACGTAACTATTCAGCACTGAGCAAAGGCATATTACAGTAATTCCGAACAGCTCTATGAAGTGATTGATATATGTCCATTCCCTGTTTTCTGGCAGACGACAAATAGCTGCGAATCCGTGCAAACATAGAACCACCGTCTGCACTCCTGAAGCAGCCTGAGATTTTCTGCTTTAACTTGGCCATTCGAACATCCCGTTCACTGCCATTGTTATCGAAGGGAATGGTAAAATCTGACATGAAGCGCAGTGTCTCAGCCTTGAACTCAGTGAGTCGTTTGAAGAGATTGTAAGCTTTAGTATTCTTGACTTTCTTGCGCTTAAGCTCCTCTCGTTGCTTCTCCATATAGACGACTTCTTTCATTTTTCATTAGAGCCCGCTGAAGCAACCGGTCATAAATCTTCTCGATTCGTTCACAGACAACACTTGGCATCTGTAGCATACCTATGGTCTTAAAGCCCTTGCAGTAATGCCAGGAAAGCCTCAGTAGCTTCATCAATCGCAACGCCAGTTGATTGCTGTCCCTATCAACAACACCCAAAAGCTCCCTCAGGTGATGGGCATTGCAAAGTACGTGAGTTGCCGCATATGCAAAATAGGATTTCCAATGATCATGAACCAGAACGCCTGCAAATGTTAGCAGTATGCCCATCGTGTCCATGGCCTCACGACCTCGCTTTTCAGACAAGTAGTAGAGCGTCCATTGTTCATCCCGCATAACGTGTAGCCAGTGCAAAGAGCCCTCGGCCCGCATACCCGTTTCATCGGCTCCGGCAACAGACGATTCCCGCAAGGCGTCACGAATAACCTCTTCAGTAGAAGCCAGATTTTCATAGGTTCTGGCCACAAAATTGGCGACAGTGCCTGCACTTACACTCATTTTATAGAGAGTATTAAAATACTCTGACACGCGCTTAAAAGGCAGGAAATGGTATTGGTTAAGATAGACGGCCATAGCCTGTGTGGCTGAGCCATATTGTGCGGCAGCGGTAACACCTTCCGGGAATTCAGCCTGATTCCGACAACCACAAGTGCAGATTTTTACTTCAGCTCTATGGGCCGTTACTTCAAATTCACCCGGTCTCCCTGGTTCAAACACCTGTCGTTCAATATATTTGACCGGCTCACTATCAAGAAGAGACGCCTGACATTTATTGCATTCTTTAACCCGTCATTCAGCACTCAATCTGAGAATTTCCCTACACCGGCTAAAATGTAAAAAATTCTCAGAATGAACATGTCCAATGCATCCTCATCAGTTCCACATTCAACGTATCGATCATATGGGTTTGGTTGCCGGTATGTGCAAAGAACTCGGTATCTCTAATCATCTGGATTCCCTGGTTCCTAACCAATCTGAACACCGGAATATTTCCTTTGGCGAAACCGTAGTATCAATGCTGCTTAACGGCCTTGGGTTCACTGCCCGCACGCTTCATATGTTCCCGGAGTTTCATGCTGATAAACCGCTGGATAAACTCATCAGGCCCGGTATTAAACCCGAACACATTAACGACAGTGTACTCGGCAGAGCCCTGGATCAGCTTTTTGAACTGGATGTAAGTGAGGTCTATTTATCGCTGGCTGTCAAGGCAGTGAATGTCTTAAAACTGCCGTGCAAGGCTCTGAACCTTGACTCAACAAGCTTGCATGTGGACGGCGTTTATAACAGCGAATCTGACGTCGACGAAGAAGATATGCACTGTATCAAACTCTGTCGTGGATACAGCAGGGATCATCGACCCGAGCTCAACCAGGCAATACTGCTGATGATGACGGAAAATCAGGCCGGTATTCCCGTTTTTATGAAAGCGTCCAGTGGCAACGTAAACGACAATAAAAACTTTAAAAAAGTCATCAGCAGCCATTTGAAATCCTACCGGGAAGCCCTGAATAATCGCTACCTGATTGGTGATGCAGCACTTTATACAACAGATAACGTACAGATACTTCATCAGCAGGGCCAGCAATTTATCACCCGGGTTCCGTCAAAAATCAAAGAAGCCAGAGAACTGATTGACAGTGTCGCTTCTTGTGAAATGACACCAGTGGAGGGTGCTGAGGGCTATGAGAGTCATGAAATGCTGTCAGATCATGCGGGTGTCTCCCAGCGCTGGATTCTGGTCCGCAGCGAGCAGGCTCGAAAGAGCGAACAAAAAACACTGCTGAAAAAAATGCTAAAGAAGTCTGAGAAAGAAGCAGAAGCGCTGACCAGTAAACTGGCCAAAAAAGCCTTCAAGTGTGAAACCGACGCATTGCGTGCGTTCGATGAATGGCAGTCAAAAACTATTTATTGTCAGGCGGAACCTGTCATTACTGAGAAACCCTGCTATACCAAGGTAGGTCGTCCGGAGAAAGGCTCTAAACCGGACAGTATTGAATATTATGTGAGCGGATATCCTTGGGTATCCGTTGACTGTCGCAAAGATGCAGAGTGTTCTCTGGGTTGCTTTGTGCTGGCGACGAATGATCTGGACGACAGTCGGCTGAGTACAGCAGAAGTGCTAAGTACTTACAAATCACAACAGTCAGTAGAGCGTGGCTTTCGGTTTTTGAAGAGCCCGGAGTTTCTGGTTTCTTCGCTGTTTTTAAAGAAACCGGAACGAATAGAAGCCTTGCTGATGGTGATGACGCTGTGTCTGTTAGTGTATGCGGCGATTCAGCATCGAATTAGGCATGAGCTAAAACGACAGAGTCGGTTTTTCCCGGACATGAAGCGGAAACCCTGCCAAAACCCGACAGCGCGTTGGGTGTTTTTCTGCTTTCAGGGTATCAACGTGCTATTGGTCGATGGACATGAAAAGCATGTGGTTGGATTACAAGAAAGGCAGTTGACTATTATTTCAATTCTTGGGCGACCGTATCAGGAAATTTATTCCTGATACGGGTGCTGAATGACGGTTTAACCGGAAGGTACTCAATATAGTCAGGGATATCGACCTGTTTAAGACCTGACTCTTGATCACATCTCTCCAGCGCTGAACTGCCGGGCTATCTGCCAGGTTTTTACCCGATCCTGCAATTTCGCCCAGCCTTCCCATACCACTAACCAGCCGGGCTGCCCTGTATGCTTTGAATCACCCCAACCACCAAGCCGAGCAATCGTTTGAAGCAGCCAAGTGACTGTTGGCGGCTTATCGGGCAACGCTTTTTTTTCATAGGTTAGCCAGAGAACCTGCCATTCATCATCACTGACCACCTCATTCGCGAGTGTTTTTTCACTCCAAAGCTTTCTGTCTTTGTGCTGCCTGTCATTCGGTAACATTAATGCTTCACGGATTTGCATTAGTCTGACAGCGACAAACATTAATATGACCGCAAGTCGTTCAATGTTATCCGGAGATTGCAGACGAAGCCTTTCTACTCCTGCTCCCGATTTCCAAGCCTTATGGAACTCTTCTATTCGCCATCGGAGCTCGTAAAATCGAATGATAGAGCGACAGTCTTCGAATGTTTCAATATCTTCAGTTGTCAATAGTACCCAGTGCAAACGGTCTTCGGAGTCATTGCCAATCTCTTCAGCCGACACAATATTCATAGTTACCGGTTCCGGCCTGCCGCCTGCCTGGCCTTTGCGGCGCCTGTATTGTCATCTTCTTTCTTTTGACCTGCAGCGTTGCCTTTCGCTTCTTTCTACCTCCTTTTTGAGGAACCACTATCGTATATTTCCCCAACACTTCAGTCTGAGCTAAGGAATCAAATAATAAGAGTTCGCCATCCACCAGGATTCTGTTTTGTGTAGCTCTTACAACAAACCGCTGTCGGTTATCCAGTTTGTAGTGCATATATTCGTATATATCCGCCTCCCGGTCGCAAACACTGATGATGTCAGGCATTTTACCCCCCATCCTTTGTTCTGTGTTTTCAGAGGCTCTTTGCCACTTAAAGCTTTCCTTTCCCTCGTAAGGTAGCTGACGACCTTTCCCTCGTAAGGTAGCTGACGACGTTGGTTCTTTTTCCCCCGCTGAACGTCCTCTCTAACCCATCGTTCTTGATCAATAAGCCCAATGCTTCGCTCTGTATCCGCATCAACCAAGAAGACAGAGTGGACGTGGAATCCTCTGGTTTTAGAGCCTTCAGGACCTCCAAGATCACCAAGCTCGGATCTGACAGCATGTTTATAACCCAGGGTTGTTGTATCTTCGAGAGCCAGAAGTAGGCGAGACTGTCTCGCTATTTTGGCAGTTGCCTGAAAGCCTGCCTCAGCTATTGCTTCAGGCTTTACGGCCTCATTCTCAATCAGCCGGTAAGCTCCAGTTACCAGTGCGGTATAACCTTCGCATGAAGATGACAAAGAATTACCGGTATGAGCTGAAAGCTCGGCAGCAACTTTGACAAGTCGTTTTGTACGTCGAGTATCGCCCAAATCAGCACATCCAAAAGTTAGTTCTGACCATGGTTTAGGAGAAAGTGGAAGCATGACCTGTTTTATCAGTGAGAAATGATAGAACAAGGTAGCTATTTGTGATCAAGAGACAGGTTTAAGACAAGTGCCCTGATGCCCTTTCTTTCCACCGGCTTTATTACCAGAAGACTGTCTCAGACTTTTAGGATTGGGTTTTTCATCCGATGGATCGGTACCTTTATCTGCGGAAAGGTCGTCAGAATGATCTGGAGAATTACTGTTTTTACAAGGTTTTTGATAACCATCAGACGATGGCGGCTTGCTGCTGTTTTGACTGTTCTTGCCAACCTTTTCTTCCAATTCTCGACATCGCTCTTCCAGACAGGCAACTCTCATCCGCAGCTCTGCATTCTCTTTCAAGAGAATCTCAGCCGACATAGTTGCGGGTAGTTCTGGAATCATGCTGGCGAATATTGTGGAAAAATGGTGCTTAAGAGGATGGTATAAAAATCAGAAAATTCCAGATTTATGTGGGGGTGCTGAACAGTTACAATCTAACCATGGCCGGTCATCAAAAAGCTTGCCTGCCTCACTGAACACATTTCATTTATCCAGAACAAAACAGCTTACGATATCGATCGTTCTATGCGCAACAATACAATATTACAATAGGGTGAAAGTCTCATATTGATGAGTACTAACGTTCAATATCACCCTTCCCTGATGAAAATGGAATCACATTATCACTGACCATATTTACCTTGGCCCGGTACGTTACCGACAGCAGCATCCAGCCACAGTCGAACCAACCACTTTGAATTAGTGACCTGAGTGTCAGAATGCCTTGCCCCCCGGGACACCGCCAACGCATTCCCGAACACTTCATTCGCTGTGTAACCAGCGTTTTACAGGACGCCTCAATGACCCCTGAGCCTATGGGCAGGTTGCGCGACAGGTGTTCTGCATAATTCATCCGTAACCGGTTTTTTCTGAAGTACTTTAACTCTGTCTTTAATTTCGATCGGCGGGGATGCTTGCTATGCTGGTAAGCCAGTGCCTTGATTATTTTTTCAACCCCACCCGGCTCCTCCTTCAGGATATGTCGGTAGGTTGCTGAATTTCTCTTTGGACTTCGCGCTATTTTCACCGTAAGCCAGGTCAAATGCCTTCTTCAGGTGTTCTGCCGCATGGTAATAATCAACAATTTCTTCTCCCTCCGGTAGCTCTTTGGTGAAGTATGTCCAATTGTCCCGGGCTCCATCTGCCACTTTGACCAGAGTCAGATTTGGCTTTTGCTGAAGCACCTTATCCAGAAGGTTTGAAAGGGATTTTTTCAATGTCGCTTTCTTGCTTTCAGGCTTCGTCCCATCCTGATCGTAGAGAGGCGATCTCCCTGGTCATCGTAAAACGACAGTGTTCCACAACTGGCCTCCTGACAACCTGCTGGCCCTCGGGTACGTTTGCCTTCAGCAACACTCTTTTCACGTTTCTCCTGACGCTTGCCGTCTTTCATTGGTAGCATCACACCGTCAAGGGAAGCAGCTACCGTCACCGCGTCAGGCGGTACTGTGAGATTCTCCGCGAGAAGGGTCTCGAAAGGGTCAAGGTGCTGCTCCCATTGTTCGTTGAGTTTTTTGGGAAGACGTGCCAGAGAGCTGGTTGAGGGTGACATATTCCCCATTAGATCGAGTAAGCTTTTTACGTCCGCGGGCGGCAACTGGGCAACCATCCATGCTGCTTGCTTCGCAGCCTTTGGTAACCAGTAGCCTTCTACAACGCCAGCCTTGAGCTCTAAAGGGACAATGCACTTATCCCCGGCATTGCGGTAGAGGCTGCGCAATACCCGGACAGGTCCTGCTGCTGACTGGTAGGTTTGATAGCTGCGTAATGCCTGGTGATACACGACCCCATTCACTTCGACAGAGGCTTTATTGATGTCTAATTTTTGCAGTTCTTCTGCCAGTATTTCTCGCTCCGCCTGAATAAAGAGGGAGTGAATCTCGTTTTCATGATCCTCAAAATGCTGGATTGGATTATTGGACTGACGAAGGAGGGTCAGTTTTTGCTGCAGTTGGTCAATAGCAGGACAGGAATCATTGGCGACTTTGGTTAGTGGCTGACATACTTCCATCGGAGCGGCCTCTCACAGTTGACTCTTTGTTTGCTGTTAGAATCATAGCTGTGTTTGGCTGCTCTCCATTCAGTTTGAAAAATTTGGTGTTACGTCTGTTTGCTGTAGCTCAAGGCCTGTGGGTGTGATCAATATGAGACTTTCACCCTTACAATACAAAATTGCTTTGAATTCAGCAGAAGAATAGCTGTGAAATATTAAGTAGCAAAGTTAATTAATGGCTGCAAAATTGGTGATCTGAAATTTCGGTATTCACTATTTTGTTAGTGGGCTAAGTGTGTGGCTAGAGTAAAATCCGGTCTGGAGATTCAGTTCGATTTCATCTGACCAGTGACTTGTTTTATGCTACCCAAAGCATGCGGATTCTGGAATTATCGCTTCAAGCGATACTCCCGCTGGTATTTACGAGGTATCCGGAGCAGTGTTCCGGAGTGCTTTTCAGAAGCTGCTGATCACAACTTACATTGCAAGGTAGCCCCCCATGAGCAAAGAACACTTTAATCAGGAGCTTATGCAGTTCCTCAACGCTTCACCAACCCCTTACCATGCGGTAGCCGCCATGGTGGCCAAACTTCAGGAAGCGGGCTTCCAGCCATTGAATGAGTCAGAATCCTGGTCTCTCAACGAAGGTGGAAAATATTACGTGACCCGCAATGGATCTTCCATCATTGCGTTTACCATGGGCAAAACCGGGCCGGGCGCCAGAATGGTGGGAGCACACACCGATTCACCCTGCCTGAAGGTAAAACCACAGCCAGAGTTGAACAAGCACGGCTACTTTCAGCTGGGTGTTGAGGTTTATGGTGGTGTCCTGTTAAACCCATGGTTCGATCGTGACCTTTCCCTTGCCGGTCGTGTCCAATACCTCAACGACCAGCAACAGCTTTGTCATCAACTAATCAATTTTGAACGTCCTGTCGCCATTATCCCCAGCCTGGCGATTCACCTGGACCGTGAGGTTAATAATGGCCGCACAGTCAATCCACAAACCGATATTCCACCTATCCTTTTCCAGTTAGCCAATGACGAGAAAGTCGATTTCCGTGAACTGCTAAAAGCAGAGCTGATTCGTCAAGGACACAATGACTGTCAGGAAGTTATGGAATATGACCTCTCTTTCTATGATACCCAAAGCGCTGCCATTATTGGCCTGAACGATGATTTTATCGCCAGCGCACGGCTGGACAATCTGCTCAGCTGCTATGTCGGCCTGATGTCCCTGGTTAATCACAAAAAATCAGATGCCACAGCCCTGTTGGTTGGTAATGACCATGAAGAAGTGGGCAGTGTCTCAACCAGCGGAGCCCAGGGACCTTTCCTGAAGAGTGTACTGGAAAGAATTTATGGCACAGGTGAGTCACTGACCCAAGCTATGAACCGCTCCATGCTGATTTCAACGGATAATGCCCACGGTATCCACCCCAACTATGCCAGCAAGCATGATGAGCATCACGCACCGAAACTGAATCATGGGGCTGTCATCAAAGTCAACGCCAACCAGCGTTATGCCACCAATGATGAAACCGCTGCACTTTATCGCACGCTTTGCCAGACAAGTGGCAGCAAGGTCCAGCATTTTGTTACCCGTACCGACATGGCCTGTGGTAGTACTATTGGCCCACTGACCGCCGGTGTACTTGGCGTACGAACGCTGGATCTTGGCTTGCCAACCTTCGGTATGCACTCAATCAGAGAGCTGGCCGGGAGTGAGGATGCCTTCGAACTCAGTAAAGTCCTGTCCCGTTTTATGACTCTGGCTGAACTGCCCTTTACTGAATAATTGATCATCTACTGGCTCTCAAGCGAGGGCCGGTAACATCTCGAGATATCATTTATTCTTTCATTAAAAGCCGAAGCCATTTTTCGATACCGCCATGGTAGGTTAAAAACAACTCTACTCTTACTACCCCTCCTGCCATTTATTCAAATATTGTTGTTAACTCTGTTGAGGAAGGCTGAGGAAGGCTGAGGAAGGCTGAGGAAGGTTAAAAAGCTTAAGAGTTGTCATCAGAAATTTCTATAGGCTCTCGTGATGCCTGCCAGTATTGCTCCCCATAATCAATCCAAAGGCTTTCATTGGCGGCTATGGGTTTTATCGCAATAATAAACACCATCCATTGCCCTTGCTGATTCTTGTGTCTTAGAAACGAAACATTTTGTTCCGGGGAATTTTTTTCCTTATCAGAGTAAGTACTAAAAGCATTGATCAACGACGTGATATTCCCCTGTCTGTACGCTGAGATGAAAACACCATGAGCAGGAGCGAAGCTATAGCTGTCAATATTTGCCAATGCTGCACCCATGACACGTGCTCCCTGTTGGTAGGTTTTATCATGGTATTGCTTACCTGCGTAATGCCCCAGCAGCTCCCATTGCGAAATATCCCTGCTGGCAACGACCTCTTCCTGGCCTTTTAATTCACTAAAGATCGATCCATCGTTTTTTTGAACGGACATTCGCTCTTGTAAATACTGTTGTCTTTGCTCATCATCCAGATCTTGATAACTGGCTATAGACTCATGAATGCTTTTTCTGATCGATCTGTCATTTGGTATGTCGATCTGACTGAAGAAGGTTTGTTTTCTTTGACTGCTTTCACCGACTTCCATTTTGACGGACGGTTCTGCCACCCATAATGGAGCCAGGTCATTAATACGATGAGGTAACGAGATCTAATCAGTTGCCTCTTCTTTTATAACAATTATCTCATCGTCCTGAGTGTTTTCGGACCTCCGCTTCAGGATCGCTTTAACTTTCACCTTTTCCGGTAAGCCTTTGCCATGACACATGGAGGAAATGCGGCTGACCTGTGTCCGGTCGAGCGGCTGGTCCCTAACGTCCTCATCAATGCCCTGCCATCCCACTTTCAGGCAGCCCAGGTTCAGGAAGGCTGTCACTTTCGCCTTTCCCGGTAAGCCTTCTTTGCCATGACACATGGAGGACATGCTGGCGACCAGTGTCCGGTCGAGCGGCTGGTCCATAACGACCTCATCAATGCCCTGCCATCCCACTTTCAGGCAGCCCAGGTTCAAGAAGGCTGCCACTTTCGCCTTTTCCGGCAAACCTTTGCCATTACACATGGAGGAAATATGGGTAACCAGAGCCCGGTCGAGGGGCTTGTCCTTAACAGCCTCATCACTGCCCTGCCAGCCCTCTTTCAGACAGCCCAACATCAGGAAGGCTTCCACTTTCTCCTTTTTCGGCAGGCCTTTGCCATTGCACATGGAGGAAATATTGCTGAGCAGTACCCGGTTGAGTGGCTTACCCATAACGGCTTCGTCGTTGCCCTGCCATCCCTCTTTCAGACAGCCAAGCTTCAGGAAAGCTTCAACGTCAGACTTTTTCGGTAAGCCTCTGCCATGACAAAAGGAGGCAATCTGGTTTAAAACGGGTTGGCAGCAATAGAGACTACATCCCCATCTTCCATGCTCGCAAACCGGGTTATAATGCCCCTGCTACTCAGCATGCTGGTTAAACAGCCATAGCTGTTCATTGTTTTGCTTACAGCCGAAAAAAATACATCGGCTTTTTGAAAATACCTTGAACAGACTTGATGTTCTTTAACAATATTGAATCGCTCAAGTTTTGAAAAGAGAGTAGGCTGGGGAGGGATGGCTCTATTCATGGATAAATGAATACTCCTGTCCTCAAGCGTTTTCAGTAGTGTATTGGCGTTAGATAGTACAGTTTCTTAAGGTAGACATTAAGCTCCACCCACTGCACAGAAGCCTAATCTTGTACGCCCTGAACAACCATCCCGTGCAGGGTGTTCTCGTTTCGCATTATTTCCCCAGAAGTCCAGTAGCTTTTTAATGCATGAGACCAATGACTTTCCTGCATTCATCAACGATGAAATCACATTACCAAACAGGTGAGTCCCACTTTTCATCACCTTGTGCGTCGAGATTTCCTCAATGCTCCCACTTTCACAGAGGTTCGCCTGTGCAGCATGGGCAAGGTACCTTTTCAACGTCACAACCACAAAGGACATCAGAATCAGGCTAAACACCAGTGTCGCTGATTTGGTGTTAAAACGATGCCACCCTGAATAGGATTTGATCTCTTTGAAAATCAGCTCTATCTGCCACCGTAGACGATAGGCCTGGAGCACATCACTCAAGGTGAACTCCACCCGGTTCAGGTTGGTCACAACGAAAACCCACTTCTGTTTTTTGTCATTCCAGCGGACAACCAAGCGGAATGGCCAGGCTTTGAATCCCGGCCATTCTACATCCAGGTCGAGGCACTGGTCTTTGGGGAAGCCAGACAGTACATCCTTCAGTTTTTGTCCTTTGTAGCGATTGAGATTCTTGCCATCCTCCCGTACCGCGCTGAGTATCGTCGGGTTGATACTCTGAGGTGCCTTGCAGATAAAAGAACCCTCCCTGTCATCAATAGCGGCAAAGAGTTCCAGCTCAAAATAACCGGCATCCATTAGCATCAGGATATAGGCCATGGATGTTGGCAGTGGTGGCAGACAGTCTCTTTCTGAACGGGTATCTTCAGTCAGCTGCACCCGCACCAGGTTGTTGGTGAGAAGATCCATTGTCGTATGAAGCTCGACGGCAGCAGGACTGACCGTTGAGAACCTGCCGGGAAATGCTTCTTTCAGGGCATCATAGACAGCTTGTGACGAACCGTCCTGAATCAGAATGTGCTCAAACTCTGAAAATGGACTGTCTTCATCAAACGCCATGACTTTGCGGGAAAATATTTCCAGACACTGCACCCATAGCCACAGGATAAGAGTAGGCAGCGCGTCCTTTTTAGCTTGATTTGCCCAAGAACGATAAGAGACATTCAGCCCCGTCAACTCGTTAACTTTACGGTGTAGATCCGCCTGGGTATCGCAGTTTCCATCACCAGCGAGGGCATCGATCAGTGAGAGGATAAAATCCAAAGGACGGATATCTCGCTGTCGTATAGTAAAACCAAGCTGTTCCGCCATACTTAGGAGTTCTGACCGGTCGAAACAGGTCAACAGTTTTTTTCAACTAATCTACTATTTGCAGTACTCATCTTGTTCAGCCATTGATAATGGTTTCGAAGCTTTATTGTGGCTGTTCAAGGTGGGTTCTGCCGCCGGAAACGAACCTTTTTTGAGCTTAATGTCTACCCTAAGAGTACAGTTTTGACGTCCGGGTGATTCAGGGATGGAATTATCTGATGTTGATTAGTGGGAGAGAACTTTGGGATGATTTCGCTGTAATCTGGCTCCCAATCTATACCTGACGATTCAGGTCGCCCTGTCGGGTGTTCGGCAGAAAATGAAGAGGAATCATCATCCGGGTCAATCTCCATTGGCTGCGGGTGGACAATAACCGCAGGGTGTGAGGCACTGACTTCATGCTCGACCATTGAGAAAGTTGCAGCCCGCTCAGTCAATGCTGATGTGCCAGCCTCTCGGGTATTCACCCGTTGCCGACACCTCCGTTTTTTCGGCGGCCGTTTCGATTCGCCAAACTGCTCTGTTGAATCCTCCCGAGCTTGCCTGTTTTCCCTGTCAACAGGGTGAACCCTATGTCCGGAGAAATAGCGCTTTCGGTTATTGTCGTCCGGTAATGGCTCAGTAGCGCCGGTAGCAGTCAGCAGAATACCCATGGCGTTCATGGCTTCGTATCCTTATTTCTCTGACAGGTAATTAGCGGTTTTAGTGGCCTTTTCTTTTCGTTCACGTCGTTCACGGCAACACGCTTCAAGTCAGGCACCTGAGTTCAGAGTTCCCCGTTCAAAGCCCCATCCGTCAATAGTGCTGAGTCTACTTTTCGAAACAGGTTAAACGTAAGGTTGAGGAAATGTGTAATGCAGAATGGTAGAAAATCACAAAAAGTCCAGAGAATTTATGGTGAGGCTGAACAGTAAACTACATACTGCTCTCGCCAGTACCTGCAAGTTTCCCATCATTATATTCAATGCCATGATAGGAGAAGTTGCTTCACACATTACGACCTGTCGCCCCTCCACAGATAACTGATAGCATTTCTTCTCAGAAACGGGGGACAGCCGCTTCACTGGCAGGAAGATAACCGGTATGGTTTGGTAAATAGCTAATATGAATGTTCTTACTATACCTCATCCAGTTTGAGATCGTGGCTTCTTCTGTGAATCCGGCACCAACAATACCCTGAGTGGCGGCATTGTAAATACCACTGTCTTTATCCGGTTTTGGTTTAAGAGCAGGAGCGTACTGACTACTGACTTTGGTATTGTTGGCGGTGTGAAATCAGCTGGTAATGAAAACGTTGGGCCATTTCCATTATCAATTCCGGTGGTCAAGTCCTGCTTGACCATTTTTTCTACACTCTTCTCCTTCTGGCGTTGATTTTGAAACCATACTCCAACCTGTTTTTCAGTCATTCCAAGATGAGTTGCCAGATCCGATTTTTGCTTTTTTGTAAGATATCCATTCCTTCTGAAAACCTTCAAAAGCTCATGTTTCTGATGAGCTGACAGGAGCTGTCTCCTCCTGTCTACTGACTCACGCCCTGTGTTTTCTTCCCTGGCCACTGGCTCATCCGCTTTACCATGACTACGCAATTCAGAACTCTGGATATAGGTATATGGGCTGGCAAGTAATGCTGAACACCTTTGCGACAACATAGTGCTCTCAGGCGTGTCATGGCCGCTACTGACATTCATATTCCCCATACCCACAACAGTTTGCGCTGAGAAGCCGGGACCGGGGAGATTGACCTTCAGAGCCTGCTGATGCCAGAAAGCACCACTTCCCTGCGCAGGGCTGGAAAAGAAATGAGCCAATTCGCATGAGCTTGCTGTACTTTGCGGGCACCCCGCTGCTCCACTATGTGCTCCACTGTGATCAACATTCACTTTCGCAACCCCTCTTTTCTGAGCATGTCTCGTAACTCCCTTTTTAAAATTTTTCCCGTGGCGCTGAGTGGAAATTCCTGAAAAATCCGAACATATCTCGGGTATTTATAATCCCCCAGTTGCTGCCGTGCCCAGGTTTTAAACAGTTCAGGGGATAGTTCACAACCTTCATGGAGAATCAGACATGCCAGAATCTCTTCAACATAGTAATCATCCGGTACGCCAATGACTGCCGCCTGGATAATGTCAGGGTGTGCCAGTAGAACCTCTTCCACTTCCCTGGGATAAACATTAAAGCCGCCACGAATAATCAGGTCTTTCTTACGGTCAACAATATAGTAGTTGCCTGCTTCATCCCGACGAGCGATGTCCCCCGTATAGAACCAGCCATCTTTCATCACCTCTGCGGTCTGTTCAGGCTTGTTGAAATACCCTTTCATCACGTTATGGCCACGAATGGCCAGCTCTCCATCCTGACCAAAAGACAGCGATTGCCCTTCATTACCAACCACTTTCAATGCGACACCGGGAACAGGACGCCCGATGGAGCCGGCTATACGTTCCTGATCCAGCGTGTTGAAACAGGCCACCGGTGACGTCTCTGACAGTCCATACCCTTCAAGAATGGCTACCTTAAAATTACCCTCAAATGTCTTCATAACTTCCACTGGCATAGGGCCTCCACCACTGATACAGAGCCTGAGCCGATCAGAAATGATGTGCCGGTCAGCCTCAGTCAACTCAGCCTCAGCACCATTCAAGGCAATGTACATGGTGGGTACACCAGCAAAAAATGAAATCTTCTCCTGTACCAGCATTTCCAGTGTTTTCGTTGCCTCAAAACGAGCCATTAATACCATTGTGGAGGCAGACGCCACCGCATGAAGCATGTGCACCGTCTGAGCAAAAATATGAAATAACGGCAGCACCACCAGGTGGGTATCACTGACATCAGTCGCTAGCATGGACGTAAGGATCAGCGCGTTCATCGACAGATTATGATGAGTCAGTTCTGCCCCTTTTGGTCGACCGGTGGTCCCGGAGGTATAGATAATCGTCGCGGTATCATCGGCAGTTTTATCCTGTGGCATTTTCAGTGAACCCGCTGATAAAAGTACCGATAAGGTGGACTGACCTTTCCACACTTCCTTTTCCGGGTCTGCTGTAATCACAAAAAAGTGCTCACAGTGGCTCACCTGCTGAAAAGCTTCCAGTCCGAACTGCCCCAGTGGCAGCTCACTTGACCCTTCAAAACACAGAAAGGCAACGGCCTGGCTGTCTGTCAGGTGGTAAGCAATTTCCTTCGGCTTCAATAAAATATTCAAGGGAACCACAACGGCACCGGCACTAAGAATACCGTAATACACCATCAGGAACTGGGGAATATTGGGGCAGCTCATGGCGACCCGGTCACCGGGTTTTATGCCCTGTTGTTGCAGTCCTTTACCGATACTGGCAGCTGCCTCTTTTAATGCCTGATAACTGATCTGCAGGTCACCGTACACCACAGCGACTTTATCAGGATAGACAGCAGCGCTCCGATAAAGGAAATCAGCAAGATTGGACATAAAACCATCACTCTAAAAAGAATACCAATTGACTCCTTTCAGAAAGTAGACACCGACCTGTGAAAGCTCAAGCCGGGGGCTTTAAAACAAACTGACCTGAGATGTAATGATTTTGTCAAAATCCATATGCACAAAAGGCAGAATACCATCAGCAATGGGCTTAAGCTGTCGGGTAACGTAGTGGTCATAATCAATGGCGCTGTTTCGATAGTCGATAGGCTCTGGTCCATTAACGGTAATGAGATATTGAACGGAACCTTTGTTCTGATACTGAAGAGGTTTACCTGCCGACCGATTATGACCATCAGCCATTCGTGCGGCACGGACCTGTGGAGGTACATGTTTCACATAGTCTTTCAAGCGGCGACGCAGCCTTTTCCTATACACCAGTTGATCATCTTTTTTCCCGTCTCTAACGGCGGCAACGGTTTCCAGAATATAGGCCGAAGGGTCAGTGTCTGCAAACACTAGCCTGAGCAACTCTGCCTGAAATTCACGTGCAATTGACGTCCAGTCTGACCGAACCGTCTCCAGTCCCTTACAGATGAGTTCCTCACGGCCTTTACTCACCTTCAATCCGGCATAACGCTTCTTGCTGCCCGTTTCTGAACCACGAATGGTCGGCATCAAAAATCGCTGATAGTGCGTTTCATATTCCATCTCAAGACAGGACGTTAACCCATAAGATGCCATCAACAAGGCTTTCCATTGCTCATTAATTTCCACAGCAAGGCGCTGTCCAATCTCGTCAGCCTCCTTATGGGAAAGTGTTTCTTTCAATAAAACAAAGATGGAATCAGTATCCCCATAGATGACCCGATGCCCACGCTCTTCAACCCAGCGTGCGGTCTGCTGCATTATTTCATGGCCGCGCAGGGTAATGGAGCTGGCCAGCCGGGTATCATAAAAGCGGCAACCGCCAGAACCCAAAACGCCGTAGAAGGAGTTCATCAGGATTTTGATCGCTTGTGAGCGGGCATCGTCTTTTTCTGCCTTGGCCTGATCTCTCTGCTGCCAGAGCTGAGTAATAATCTCCGGTAAAAAATGTCGATTCCTGGAAAACAGGGCCCCTTTAAAACCGGGAATGGCATGATCAGGATCTTTCAACCCCTCCACCAGCCCCAGAGGATCAATCTTGAACGTTCGGATAATTGAGGGGTAGAGGCTTTTATAATCCAGTACCAGTACATTCCTGTATAATCCAGGCACGGAGTCCATAACATAACCACCCGGTGAAGCCAGGCCGCCGCCCTCGGGTAAATTCGGCGCGATATATCCCGTGCGATGTAATTTCGGCAGATAAAGATTGGTAAAGGCCTGGACAGAACCACCAATTCGACCCAGCTCCAACCCGGTTAATTCACTGCGTAATCGAAGAAAGTCCAACAATCCTCGACTTTAGAGTCTGTATAAAACGATAATTCGGTCAGCTTTTTATAGTGAAGCAAGCCGAAATCAGTGAACTGTTTTTCCAAGTTCGTTATTACTTCCGTTTTTTGCCTAAAAGCCTTTAGTTATGCTGCTTCTGAATTATCCGGTATTAACTGGTCGATCAGATCGCGAAAATTGAACTCATATTTTTGCTTATATCTGTTCCAGCCCTTGCGAATAGAGAACCTCGGAATAATTCCTGAAAGAGCAATTTTCATCATGCCTGCAGTGGTTGTATCCGGGCTTCTCCAGGGTATCCGAGAAATATTCAGACATGCCTGATTTTTACAAACGGTTAATAACTGCAATAATGCATAGCCTGCCATTTTCAAATGCATCCATCGAAGCAGTGTTCGCAATTTCTGCTGCCATAAATGGCAACAGCCAAAAGCATGTTTGAGTTGGTGAAACATTGGCTCTACCGGCCATCTCCGGGAATAGGCACGAAGCACCTCCAGTCCCTCAAGTTCCGGATTGGTCGAGATGAATATTCTGCTTTCGGTCAGACCTTTGTCATTTTCAAAGCGACTCCAGACGACGCGTACTTCACGACCTTTAAGGAATCTGGCGCGACAGATCAGGGTACGATAACGTATTTTGCGAAATTTGCCGTACATCCATACTGTTGCTTTTTCTTCCGGCAGTTTCTTAACCTGTTCTGTCGTCATCTTGATGCCGTACTTTTTTGGGCGCCCTCGCTTCTTTACGGTGGGTGCTGGCGGCAAAGCATAGAGGGCCCGATTTGAAGGTATCTGACCAACAACTTCTATGTTCATTTCCAGAGCTGGCTTTATCAGTGTCCAGTTCATATACCAGCAATCGGTTAGCAGGCGTAGCACTCGATCCTTCACTTCATTGCGTACCACCCTGAGCATGGCCACGGCAATTTTCAGTTTGCTGGTGTTACCTGAAGCTGGTGTCGGAAATGAGATCACCGGTATGGCGGTAAATACTTCATCTGCAGCCCGCTCAAATATGATGGCCAGGGAAACCCAACACTGCCCCCAGATGTACGTCGGCCGATTGCGTTTCTTGCTGTGTTGATGATGTGTACGACAAGCAGGGGCTTTGTCGGAAAACCGTTCGATTACCCAGTCATCAAGCCCCAGGACCACAGGTTGATTCTCAGGAGCTTTGGAGCAGACCAGACGGATCAAGTGGCGTGCCAAGTTCTTCCATTGCCACTTGCCCTGAGATAGCCAGTGGTGGTAGCTGCTCCACACACAATGAAAATCAATTGTTAACAACGCCTGTGTAACAAAGCCGTCGGCTGAAAGCATGCAACCGAACAGCAGTTCGCAGAACGTTGGTACTGCAGTTGATGATAGCGCTCCAGCAAGAAAGGTTGTATATGAAGCGAGCTCCCTGAGGATTACTTGATGATCTGAAGTGAGCATGGCAACCATCTCGAATTTCGTCATTGGGGATGGTTGCTTTTAGCAGATTATGCGCCGGAACTATTGTGCTCTTAAAACTCTAAAGTCGAGCAACAATCGGGTTTGCTCAAAAATCTCCGCTACCAGACGACAGTCTTCCAGGTTGTAGCATGCCAGTTTCTCTTTATTGTGATGAAAATCGTGAGTAATTTCGCTCATCCGGTTACTCACATCGTTAATCGCTTTTCCTTTACCCAATAATTCCCGGGCAACAGACTCCAGACTGAAACGGTCAAAATGCCAGGTGGCAGACTTTAGAGCGTCAATGCCATCGATCACCAAACGACCCGGTATATGGACATCACCCTCAGCAGCATCACTGTTTCGCTCACGCCAACTGGCGGGCTGACCTCCTCGGCCCAATTTCAATGACATTCTGTGCCAAGTCGCACGTTTCAGTAAGAGCCGGAAATCAAAATTGATCACATTCCAGCCAATAAACAGATCCGGGTCATACTGCGCTACCTGCACAACCAATGCTTCGAGTAATGCCTTTTCGTCAGCAACCCATTGAATCGTGAGTTCTGCATCAACTAAAAGCTCTTTATCCGCTGAAGGCTCTTTATCCGCCGAAGGCTCTCCAATCATCAATACCGTCGAGATGTTCTGCCCATAGAGACCGATTGAGTAAAGCTCACCTCTGACAGAGCACTCAATATCCAGAGAAATAACCCTGAATGACGGCACGTATCGAGCTGGACGAATGCGGGCATGGCGATATTCCAGAAAACCCTGTCTCTGAATCGGCTCACCCGTAAACTCCAGAGGCCCATAGACAAAGCGTTCCATCAGATAGCGGTCATGCAGGCGAACATCGGCTTCAAATACCGGTAGGAATTCTGAACTGAGTAACCGCCTTGCCCGCTGGCTGCTATCAAGGGTATTGAAATAGAATGCAGTGACCGGCTGATGATGAAACGTTGTTAATTCCAGGTGCCGATGGGAAAAAGTGATCTGGGCATTACTCAGCAACCTTTGAGCTTGCTCATAAGCTGCCGTTTCCAGAAAAAAGACGGGCAGTTCTCCTTCAATAACCAGACATACCGGTTGGCCGTCCGTTACCAGCCAAAATACCATTTCGGTCTGGTTACGGCGATCTGCGCTCTGTCGGCTTAATAGAAAACCTGTTTGTCCTGCTGCCATAGTCAAAGCTGGAAAAGTGATAGATGGTACCATCTTACCTTGATTCAGTAACAAAAGGTCAGATAGCTATTAATCACTTAACCAGCCTGAAAATGAGTCCCATCTATGCAGAGATGCAGCGCCACTATCCTATCTATGAAAAACCTATGAAAAACCTATGAAAAACCTATGAAAAACCTATGAAAAACCTATGAAAAACCTATGAAAAACAACCTCAAAGGGAACCATCAGGCATGCCAATAGTTTCCGGTATTGACTGATTCATCCTGCTGATCAGACAATTCGACCCCATTATTGCTTTGGATACGATACTTTAGAATGTATTGCTATACGTCATTCTCATTGACATGATGTACTGGAAATAGCCTGTGAAGTAGTCGCTACAGGAACCTCAGGTTCAAGAGATTCAGGTTGATTACAGTCAGCGACTGAAGAAGACGGTCGTGCCTGAGAAGTTTCTTTGATTTTCACTAACATTTCTTGCAGCGCATCAACAGGTGATTTTGCTGTAGCGCTACAAACAACCGTATTCCTCTCGGAAAGCAAAGTGTATTTCTGCTCTATACCCATTCCTTGCAAAGAAACCGACTCCACGCGTCGGGGCCTTCCCCAAGACTTGGGAACGGCCCTGGATACCTCAATATTCTGAACACTGTTGCCTGCATTCACTGAACGAGCACGTTTTATAGTCGTCCTTTTGTTCTGAAACCAGATTTTTACCTGTTCTTCCGTGATTTGTAATATTGAAGCAAGCTTAGCTCGTTCACAATTTGATACATAATAATTATGTTGAAAAAATGCCTTATTTAGCCTTTGAACTTTCCATTCAGGAAAGCTTGTACGTTGCTTACGTTCTTTTTTCTTAGGTTTCTCAGATTTCTCAGGGCCTACTTGCTGAGAGGGCCATTCATCCGCATCAGTTCCTCTATTTGACGTATCCAAAAAGGAACCGGGTTGGTCACTCTCCCGCCTCATATCCAATGCCCGGGCGGAAGCCACTATATAATCATCGGGGCAATAACCAGAACTCATTCTAGGTCCTGTCAGTCCCTGAGGGGAACAATGACGCAGATAAGGATCAAAAGCTGAATTCATTGCAGCCCCACGAAACAAGGGAAAATTACTTGATATAATATCCGCACATGAATCCCTTGCCCCATAACTGCTTGAGGTGAAAGGGTATGCGCCCCTTGCCTGATACATCACTGGCGAAAGACTATTTACGTAACAGAATGGATAGGGATCATACGGCGTTACAGAAAACCTGCCATATGTAGAGGTCGCTTGTCCACCTGCTGGCTCACAGATTGAACCGGTATGAACCGTTTGGGATGAGCTAACAGCACTAGACAACGCTGGGCCAGGTTGGTCGGGAGAGCCTGCCGGATTCATAAATTCAGCCAATTCGTTGTAGGTAAAATTATACTAGACGTAAGCATCAAAAAATCTAATCAAGAATAAAAGTTTTCCCGATGGTTCTTAACGGATTCCGGGGAACGGACAATGATGTGGTATTCCCGACGATAAAACCTACTCTTCCCGTAGGTTCGGTTATTGAAATGCTGGAGTGAAATGGATGGCCGAGTCATTCTTTGAACAACAAAATGTGCTGGGCTTAGTGCTGGAAACCTGCTGCCAGGAGCCTGTGACCGGTTTTTTCCGGGATGGCTTCTGCCATACCCACCCCGATGACCAGGGTGGCCACACGGTCTGTGCTCACATGACCGATGAGTTTCTGCAATACTCTCTATCCAAAGGCAATGATCTGATCACGCCCTGGGAAGAGTGGGGCTTTCCCGGGCTCAAGGCTGGAGACCGTTGGTGTCTTTGTGCGGCCCGGTGGATAGAAGCTTATGAAGCCAATGCTGCCCCCCCGGTTTATATTCGCGCCACCCATATCAATACCCTGAAAATGATTGAGTTGGCGGTATTGAAGCAACACGCTATAGATCTGTGTTAAACGATGACGTCGGTGTTTAGCTGAATATCTGCAAGATACTCTGGCACCTGCCTCTTGAGGCCAATCAATTCAGAGAACTGGCCCGTCATTTACCGGGAATTCCTTCAGAACTTCTATCAATCCAGCTGAAATCATTGATGAACATAACCTTTTGCATCACGGGCGAAGTCCTTGGATGCGGTTGTTATGTTCCCTTACTCGAAGCCATCTGCCCATGACGTGTCGGCCATGCGAGGATCGTCGATTTTCTGCCCGAAGCAGTTAAAGCGTTGTTCACGTTTGAAGATAAACGGCTCAAACCGCATACGGTAGACTTTGTTAGTCATGCCGTTGCCATGGGTGCGTTGCTGCAAGCTTTCGATAAAACCTTCCTGCTCCAGTTTTTTCAGGCACTGGTTAACGGTTGGCCTGCTCAGGTTTAACAATTTAGCCATCGTGTTTTGACTGGGCCAGCACTCACCTTGTGGGCTAAGTTACCGTTAATGGTTGAATCAGCTAAACTCCCATAAAATCTACGTTGTAGGGGAGTGATATGCAATCTGAACTCTTCAAGAATTTTATTGATTCCATTTCAACATTAACCAGTGAACAGCGAGACATTCTTAACAACTCGCTCCTTAGTACTCAAATAGAGGTTACCGAGGTAGTAGAAACCACTGACTCTGAACCTGTTTACAGTGAATCTATACCCAATAACGATAATGCAACACCTGACGTAGAAAAGAGCATACTTGCCCAATTTGCCGAAAACCCCAGGTGCCCCAAATGCAAAAGCCATAGCGTTGGTCGCTGGGGCATACGAAATGGCCGACAGCGCTACCACTGCAAGACTTGCGACTCAACGTTTAACGCCTTTAGTGGAACGCCTTTGGCAAGGCTCAGGCACCCTGAAAAATGGAACAAGTACCTCGCAGGTATGACTCACTCTATGGTCTTGCGACCAGCTGCTGCTGAGAATGCCATTGACTTGAAAACTGCGTTCCGCTGGCGTCACCGCTTTCTTGAAGTGATTAATAATGATCAAGCAGAAGAGCTTTGTGGCATTACTGAGCTTGATGAAACATTTTTCCGTGAATCCTTCAAAGGGCAAAGAGAAGGCCTTCCACGGCCAACCCGAAAGCGGGGTAATGATCCCAACAAAGCCCGAAAAGTCCCGGTAATGGTGGCTCGGGACCGTAATCGAAATACCGTTGACGGTGTATTAGAAAACGAAAGTGCTAATGAATTGTGCAGGCATTTAAATGGCCGCATATCGATACAGGCCACGGTCTGTGCGGATGCACACCTCGCTCACGAAAAACTTGCTGACAAGCTTGGATTTGTCTTCAAGGAGCTGGTGACATCAGCAGGTCAACATGTTGTTGAAGGCATCTACCACATCCAGACTGTAAATTCTTATCACAGTCATTTAAAACGCTGGATTGGCGGCGTATTCCAAGGGGTTGCAACTCGTTACCTTCCCCATTATCTGGCCTGGAGGCGAGAACTGACGGCAGCAAAAAAATTAACTGTTGGCCGGTTGATCAGCAGAATTACTGAACATTGGTGCTTCCAACCATTAACGGTAACTTAGCCCACCTTGTGCATTGGCATAACTGGCCAGCAGGATCAGCGCCAGCATTTGTGTGGTATTAAGCCGGTGCATTTTCTCAAGCTGAAGTTCCAGGCGAATCAATTTCAGCACCCCGATTGTGTACGCGAACGAAATCATTGCTATACTGCCTTTGAGCGATAGCTCACTTGATTAAAGAGAAGCCCAGCGAGGAGTCCCCACTCCGTTTGAGCTGGGTTTTTTCTTGCGTACTAACCGTAGAACACCCTTTAGAAAAAGCAAAAAAATTCGTGGGGAAATATCAACAGAGGCCCGTCGATATATTCAGAAAGCCCGTTGATCCAGCTAACATAAACAAGGTAAATAAACAGTATCAAAGAACAAGTTGCACAAAGCGGCCTGCGTTGGTGAACATAACACTCTATTTCTCGAGTCTGTCAGCCGCCTTGGTTCTTCTGGGTCATTAGTCAATTAAGAATTTACGGTTCCACACGAGTCAACTATCAGAATCTGAATAACTGGATTCACTCAGCCATCTCACCAAAAAATGACGATGACTTCCGCGCTATTCTCCGGCTAACCGGGATGGAAGATCAGCTGGATAACTTGAGAAACCTGGCCAGCAAAGTCAGAGGTGCTCGGCAATCGGCTGCACATGAGCTACGACAGCTTCTGGGAGAACACCTGAACGAGTTTGATATCAATCAGCTAGTCAAGACTGGCATACAGTCCATTGACATGTTGGGATCTGGCCATAGTCAATATACAGCCATTCGCATTGAGGAAATAACCAACAAAACAATACCTGTTGCTGTCTCCCGGCTCAAACGCCAAATTCCCTTTTCTGATTCTCAACTCTCATTTAACAGGCAGTGATCATGACAACAACTACCAAAACACACCGTTCTACCCGAGATGAGCTGATTGAAGGGTTGTTGAAGGCCGAGCTTGTTGGCCCACAAATTTCTCCTGCTATTCCTTCTGACAGCCTTTACAGAAAAAGCCTCCCGGAAATTAAGCCTCTGGATATTAATGGTCTTGTCAACTTCTCTAGTCATGAGGAAGTAGCAGCCATGTTTGTAAATAAAGCAACAGGTGAAGAGATACTTAAATTAAGCCCGTTTGCTCGCTATGGTTGTGGCATTCTCTACCCTCAGGAGTCGGTATCTGAAACCGTTGATACAGAACCTCAAGACGAGTCATCCCCTGTAAACAGCATTGAACCAGCAAGTGAGAACAACAGTAACAGAACAGGCAATTTATCAGGTGACCAAACGGCAGAGGATAGTGATTCACCAGACTTTGATGTTTCACTGACCAACGCTCGCCTGCCCTCATCAATGGCGATCAGTTTTGTTCTTGATACTGATTCATGTGAACGACTGACTGTACATATCTCAGCAGCAACCTACAAAGCATTCAAGGTTACCGTTGGTAGTTTTACCCATGACTGGTGGTACAGAAGCCCATTTTCCCTGGAAATTGATATTCCCTCCGCATCTATATCAGCACATCACTCGAGTAACATAGCCGTATCTTCGGGCAGAAAAAATGGTGAAGTCCCCGAAGATCTTTTGAATGTAAGAATGATCAGTCGCCCTATAAGACCAACAGGGCAGACACTGATCACTATTGCCATTACCAATGTCTCCGAACAACACTCGCCATCATCCGCTCTTTTTCAAACTGAACTATCCATTTCAGCATTGGACAGCAAGAGCCAAGGCTGCATTCTCCCCTACCCTGAAAATAACGGATCAAAAAATGGCGATGAAGAGTTGGCCAGTTATGAGCTGCTCTACCGTCATGACCAGACTTTTGCTATTGGTCATGGCTGTGCAGCTGATTGGGACAGTTCACCCGGGGAAGGAAAACAGCGGGTTGACCGTATTTTTAGTCAAATCATACCAACGTATGAAACAGCAAGCATTACTCCCGACATTATCAAACAAGATGGCCAACCTCTTTCTGTTTCTATGGAGGCGTTATCTAGTTCTCGTCCAAAAACGCATCAGGCAATCATAATTAGATTGTACGTGCGTTTTGATATTTCCTGAAATTCCAGAGAGCCGCAAAAACTCTTCCCTTTTTTTCTCTAATCTGGGACGGATATTGGAGAAAAACGCGAAAAGCAGGCAGAAAACATCCTCCCACCATGCTGGAAAGGTACTTTCATGTAGCGTGGAGGTGGCTATCAGGATGGTGCCGGGTGTCTGGCCAGAATCACCAGGTTGTAACAGACCACCGATAACCAGCAATGAGAATCAAAACGCTCAGAACCCTTGCAGTGGCAACGTGATAGCCCAAAACATCTCTTTAGCCACGAAATTCCCGCTTCAATACCTGCCCGGAAGCGAAAGAGCGTTTTATACACATACTGACTTTTAGTCATCTCTTCGACTTCAAGTCCGCGCTTCTTATTAAAAGCTACATCGCTGATTCCCATGGCCTTGGCTTTTTCCAAATTAGCGCGACACGCGTATCCGCCGTCACCGCTTGTCTGGCGAGGTACACGACCATAAATTTCTTTTTGTCTTTCCATCATCGGAATGAATTGGTCCGAATCCGCTGGGTTACCTTCCTCAATAACCAGGTCCAGGATCAATCGACTTTTTCCCTGAACCAGGTTCAGTTTATGGCCATACTGTACTTGCCGCCTGTCTTTTACGATGATATCCGTATGGGGTTCATACAGGCTAACCACTTTTTCCTGGGCTGGCACCTTTTCACCCTTAAAGACCCTGCGCTCTGTCTGGGAGACTATTGCATCCACCAGGGGTAACAGGTGATCCACATCGGCCTGCCACTTGTCGGCATCATCAGCCAGGAGACACTGCCCCTGCTGACGGGCGTTTGCTAGCGTGACAGTAGCTTCGATAAGTACCTTCCGGGATTTTCGGGTCAACTGCAGCAGTTTTTTATAATGCTGATGCCGCTCTTCTTTGCCAGCGTAGATGCATTTTCTGGCCGCATCTTTTACGGCTCGGTTGTGATGGGTATATTCATAAAGCGGTGTCGCTGTCAGTGTTTGTCCCCGTTCCAGCAGCCGACAAATTTCTTTAACGGAACTGGCTAAAAGATCACTGTCGCAAGGAGGTTTGATATCCGATTCGGTGACTGTGCTGTCAATAGCCACAGTGCGCCCTTTTTCAATACCCTGATCTTTAGCGGTCATTAGCTGACAGTTATTAATCCGTTCCCATGTAGATGCAGTAAGAAGGCTGATGAGCCCATGCAAACTGGAGCGACTGGGGCGCTGGTTTGGTTCGAGGCGACAAAAGTCTCGAAAGAGCATGGAGTCCATCAAAACAAACGACAAGTAGTCATAATCACAATTCAAATACTGTTTCAGGAGTGCCGCACGAAGAACGGATTCTGCTGATAGTCCGTTCCGCCCAGTGTTCTGTTTATCACCAGAACTTAAGTCCTCATAAATCCAGTCATTGAACTGTGGATGGGCGTCAAGCCATTGCGAGATACCGGAAAGCTGGGAGCAGATTTCATGAGGTACGTAATGGAGTTCCATACTACACTGCGGGTTGCGTTTTTTGCGCATTTGGAGTCCTCTGTTTTTGGCAATCCCTTATGTTTCTTGCTCTTGGGAAGTTTAGTCGCCAGATAGCAGTAGGGCTCCACTTAATTTTTCAGGATAAAATCTACAGTTTTCAATTGGTTGTGTTTTTGGACGAGAACTATCTAAACTCCAAGGCTCCAAGGATAATGATGGTGTAATTCAGTTACAGCCGTCATTCAGCACTCAATCTGAGAATTTCCCTACACCGGCTAAAATGTAAAAAATTCTCAGAATGAACATGTCCAATGCATCCTCATCAGTTCCACATTCAACGTATCGATCATATGGGTTTGGTTGCCGGTATGTGCAAAGAACTCGGTATCTCTAATCATCTGGATTCCCTGGTTCCTAACCAATCTGAACACCGGAATATTTCCTTTGGCGAAACCGTAGTATCAATGCTGCTTAACGGCCTTGGGTTCACTGCCCGCACGCTTCATATGTTCCCGGAGTTTCATGCTGATAAACCGCTGGATAAACTCATCAGGCCCGGTATTAAACCCGAACACATTAACGACAGTGTACTCGGCAGAGCCCTGGATCAGCTTTTTGAACTGGATGTAAGTGAGGTCTATTTATCGCTGGCTGTCAAGGCAGTGAATGTCTTAAAACTGCCGTGCAAGGCTCTGAACCTTGACTCAACAAGCTTGCATGTGGACGGCGTTTATAACAGCGAATCTGACGTCGACGAAGAAGATATGCACTGTATCAAACTCTGTCGTGGATACAGCAGGGATCATCGACCCGAGCTCAACCAGGCAATACTGCTGATGATGACGGAAAATCAGGCCGGTATTCCCGTTTTTATGAAAGCGTCCAGTGGCAACGTAAACGACAATAAAAACTTTAAAAAAGTCATCAGCAGCCATTTGAAATCCTACCGGGAAGCCCTGAATAATCGCTACCTGATTGGTGATGCAGCACTTTATACAACAGATAACGTACAGATACTTCATCAGCAGGGCCAGCAATTTATCACCCGGGTTCCGTCAAAAATCAAAGAAGCCAGAGAACTGATTGACAGTGTCGCTTCTTGTGAAATGACACCAGTGGAGGGTGCTGAGGGCTATGAGAGTCATGAAATGCTGTCAGATCATGCGGGTGTCTCCCAGCGCTGGATTCTGGTCCGCAGCGAGCAGGCTCGAAAGAGCGAACAAAAAACACTGCTGAAAAAAATGCTAAAGAAGTCTGAGAAAGAAGCAGAAGCGCTGACCAGTAAACTGGCCAAAAAAGCCTTCAAGTGTGAAACCGACGCATTGCGTGCGTTCGATGAATGGCAGTCAAAAACTATTTATTGTCAGGCGGAACCTGTCATTACTGAGAAACCCTGCTATACCAAGGTAGGTCGTCCGGAGAAAGGCTCTAAACCGGACAGTATTGAATATTATGTGAGCGGATATCCTTGGGTATCCGTTGACTGTCGCAAAGATGCAGAGTGTTCTCTGGGTTGCTTTGTGCTGGCGACGAATGATCTGGACGACAGTCGGCTGAGTACAGCAGAAGTGCTAAGTACTTACAAATCACAACAGTCAGTAGAGCGTGGCTTTCGGTTTTTGAAGAGCCCGGAGTTTCTGGTTTCTTCGCTGTTTTTAAAGAAACCGGAACGAATAGAAGCCTTGCTGATGGTGATGACGCTGTGTCTGTTAGTGTATGCGGCGATTCAGCATCGAATTAGGCATGAGCTAAAACGACAGAGTCGGTTTTTCCCGGACATGAAGCGGAAACCCTGCCAAAACCCGACAGCGCGTTGGGTGTTTTTCTGCTTTCAGGGTATCAACGTGCTATTGGTCGATGGACATGAAAAGCATGTGGTTGGATTACAAGAAAGGCAGTTGACTATTATTTCAATTCTTGGGCGACCGTATCAGGAAATTTATTCCTGATACGGGTGCTGAATGACGGTTACAGGAACTGATAAACGAATATCAAACATGGATAACCCAAAAGGCCTCAACAATCCCTTTGTTAGCCAACAAGCAACTACAGGAAACAGCTGAAAGACATCTTGAGGACTGTCGTCTTTGCCTTCAGCGAATGCAAACAGGACTTAACCTTCTGACAGGAGTCGATGAAAAGTCAAAACTGGCTCGTGAAGCGTTTCGTCTGGCTAACATGGCCATGTTAACCCAACAAAAACACACCTTCCGAGAGCCCAGACATTCAGTAGTAAAAGCGGGTAAAGCTGTATTCCCGGAGTTTCAACTAAACTCTGGAGCAGGGGGACAGTGGCGGGCTTTTCAAATAGGCTTTCTGCTGATGTCTATTGCATCCTGTGTCAACAGAGAGGATCGATTTCGAGAAGATGTTGATTTAATCTGGTTCCCAACCGGTGGAGGAAAGACAGAAGCCTACCTGGCTCTCACCGCATTCACCCTATTTTATGACCGGCTTGCCAAAGGTGAAGACTGTTTCGGGGTACAGGTTCTCATGCGCTACACACTGCGACTGCTCACTACTCAGCAGTTCACACGTGCTGCGACGCTTATCTGTGCCATGGAAAACCTTCGCCAACAGCGGGGTGATCTTGGAGACCAGCCCTACTCTATTGGATTATGGGTAGGAGGGGCCAATACTCCCAATACACACCTGGGCGCTCAGGACGATTTGAAACGCTTGCAGTCAGGCAAGGGAGAAAACCGGTTCTTGCTCAACAAATGCCCTTGGTGCGCTGCTGCAATGGGCCCATCTCAAAAGAAAGGAAAAGCCAGAAAACAGCTGACTCCCGGTTATAAAAAATCGGGTGATGGCATCTCTCTTCATTGTCCGGACTCTAAATGTGACTTTTCTCATCAACTTCCGGTAATGATTGTTGATGAAGACATCTATCAGCAGCGACCAAGCCTACTGATTGGTACGGTGGACAAATTCGCCCAATTATCGTGGCGCAGTGATGTTCGTCGCTTATTCGGAATTGATCAGCACGGTAAGCGCCAGTTCTTAAGGTAGACATTAAGCTCCACCCACTGCACAGAAGCCTAATCTTGTACGCCCTGAACAACCATCCCGTGCAGGGTGTTCTCGTTTCGCATTATTTCCCCAGAAGTCCAGTAGCTTTTTAATGCATGAGACCAATGACTTTCCTGCATTCATCAACGATGAAATCACATTACCAAACAGGTGAGTCCCACTTTTCATCACCTTGTGCGTCGAGATTTCCTCAATGCTCCCACTTTCACAGAGGTTCGCCTGTGCAGCATGGGCAAGGTACCTTTTCAACGTCACAACCACAAAGGACATCAGAATCAGGCTAAACACCAGTGTCGCTGATTTGGTGTTAAAACGATGCCACCCTGAATAGGATTTGATCTCTTTGAAAATCAGCTCTATCTGCCACCGTAGACGATAGGCCTGGAGCACATCACTCAAGGTGAACTCCACCCGGTTCAGGTTGGTCACAACGAAAACCCACTTCTGTTTTTTGTCATTCCAGCGGACAACCAAGCGGAATGGCCAGGCTTTGAATCCCGGCCATTCTACATCCAGGTCGAGGCACTGGTCTTTGGGGAAGCCAGACAGTACATCCTTCAGTTTTTGTCCTTTGTAGCGATTGAGATTCTTGCCATCCTCCCGTACCGCGCTGAGTATCGTCGGGTTGATACTCTGAGGTGCCTTGCAGATAAAAGAACCCTCCCTGTCATCAATAGCGGCAAAGAGTTCCAGCTCAAAATAACCGGCATCCATTAGCATCAGGATATAGGCCATGGATGTTGGCAGTGGTGGCAGACAGTCTCTTTCTGAACGGGTATCTTCAGTCAGCTGCACCCGCACCAGGTTGTTGGTGAGAAGATCCATTGTCGTATGAAGCTCGACGGCAGCAGGACTGACCGTTGAGAACCTGCCGGGAAATGCTTCTTTCAGGGCATCATAGACAGCTTGTGACGAACCGTCCTGAATCAGAATGTGCTCAAACTCTGAAAATGGACTGTCTTCATCAAACGCCATGACTTTGCGGGAAAATATTTCCAGACACTGCACCCATAGCCACAGGATAAGAGTAGGCAGCGCGTCCTTTTTAGCTTGATTTGCCCAAGAACGATAAGAGACATTCAGCCCCGTCAACTCGTTAAATTTACGGTGTAGATCCGCCTGGGTATCGCAGTTTCCATCACCAGCGAGGGCATCGATCAGTGAGAGGATAAAATCCAAAGGACGGATATCTCGCTGTCGTATAGTAAAACCAAGCTGTTCCGCCATACTTAGGAGTTCTGACCGGTCGAAACAGGTCAACAGTTTTTTTCAACTAATCTACTATTTGCAGTACTCATCTTGTTCAGCCATTGATAATGGTTTCGAAGCTTTATTGTGGCTGTTCAAGGTGGGTTCTGCCGCCGGAAACGAACCTTTTTTGAGCTTAATGTCTACCCTAAGAGCGCCAGTTGACAACACCTACATTAATTAACCAAATAAATAGCTAGTTCTCGTCCAAAAACGCATCAGGCAATCATAATTAGATTGTACGTTCGTTTTGATATTTCCTGAAATTCCAGAGAGCCGCAAAAACTCTTCCCTTTTTTTCTCTAATCTGGGACGGATATTGGAGAAAAACGCGAAAAGCAGGCAGAAAACATCCTCCCACCATGCTGGAAAGGTACTTTCATGTAGCGTGGAGGTGGCTATCAGGATGGTGCCGGGTGTCTGGCCAGAATCACCAGGTTGTAACAGACCACCGATAACCAGCAATGAGAATCAAAACGCTCAGAACCCTTGCAGTGGCAACGTGATAGCCCAAAACATCTCTTTAGCCACGAAATTCCCGCTTCAATACCTGCCCGGAAGCGAAAGAGCGTTTTATACACATACTGACTTTTAGTCATCTCTTCGACTTCAAGTCCGCGCTTCTTATTAAAAGCTACATCGCTGATTCCCATGGCCTTGGCTTTTTCCAAATTAGCGCGACACGCGTATCCGCCGTCACCGCTTGTCTGGCGAGGTACACGACCATAAATTTCTTTTTGTCTTTCCATCATCGGAATGAATTGGTCCGAATCCGCTGGGTTACCTTCCTCAATAACCAGGTCCAGGATCAATCGACTTTTTCCCTGAACCAGGTTCAGTTTATGGCCATACTGTACTTGCCGCCTGTCTTTTACGATGATATCCGTATGGGGTTCATACAGGCTAACCACTTTTTCCTGGGCTGGCACCTTTTCACCCTTAAAGACCCTGCGCTCTGTCTGGGAGACTATTGCATCCACCAGGGGTAACAGGTGATCCACATCGGCCTGCCACTTGTCGGCATCATCAGCCAGGAGACACTGCCCCTGCTGACGGGCGTTTGCTAGCGTGACAGTAGCTTCGATAAGTACCTTCCGGGATTTTCGGGTCAACTGCAGCAGTTTTTTATAATGCTGATGCCGCTCTTCTTTGCCAGCGTAGATGCATTTTCTGGCCGCATCTTTTACGGCTCGGTTGTGATGGGTATATTCATAAAGCGGTGTCGCTGTCAGTGTTTGTCCCCGTTCCAGCAGCCGACAAATTTCTTTAACGGAACTGGCTAAAAGATCACTGTCGCAAGGAGGTTTGATATCCGATTCGGTGACTGTGCTGTCAATAGCCACAGTGCGCCCTTTTTCAATACCCTGATCTTTAGCGGTCATTAGCTGACAGTTATTAATCCGTTCCCATGTAGATGCAGTAAGAAGGCTGATGAGCCCATGCAAACTGGAGCGACTGGGGCGCTGGTTTGGTTCGAGGCGACAAAAGTCTCGAAAGAGCATGGAGTCCATCAAAACAAACGACAAGTAGTCATAATCACAATTCAAATACTGTTTCAGGAGTGCCGCACGAAGAACGGATTCTGCTGATAGTCCGTTCCGCCCAGTGTTCTGTTTATCACCAGAACTTAAGTCCTCATAAATCCAGTCATTGAACTGTGGATGGGCGTCAAGCCATTGCGAGATACCGGAAAGCTGGGAGCAGATTTCATGAGGTACGTAATGGAGTTCCATACTACACTGCGGGTTGCGTTTTTTGCGCATTTGGAGTCCTCTGTTTTTGGCAATCCCTTATGTTTCTTGCTCTTGGGAAGTTTAGTCGCCAGATAGCAGTAGGGCTCCACTTAATTTTTCAGGATAAAATCTACAGTTTTCAATTGGTTGTGTTTTTGGACGAGAACTAGCTACTTTGATTATGGCTCTATTTTGATTACGAACTGCTCTACAGTGAAAACTGACTGTAGGTCACGAAAAACAAGGATTGAGCAACATTACCGGACAATATGCTGACAACCTTTGTAGATAAAGGGCTTCAGCAATGTTCAACCCAGTAGCAGTCTGAAATCCTACAAGAGCCTTGATTATTTGTAACTGTTCAGCACCCCCACATAAATCTGGAATTTTCTGATTTTTATACCATCCTCTTAAGCACCATTTTTCCACAATATTCGCCAGCATGATTCCAGAACTACCCGCAACTATGTCGGCTGAGATTCTCTTGAAAGAGAATGCAGAGCTGCGGATGAGAGTTGCCTGTCTGGAAGAGCGATGTCGAGAATTGGAAGAAAAGGTTGGCAAGAACAGTCAAAACAGCAGCAAGCCGCCATCGTCTGATGGTTATCAAAAACCTTGTAAAAACAGTAATTCTCCAGATCATTCTGACGACCTTTCCGCAGATAAAGGTACCGATCCATCGGATGAAAAACCCAATCCTAAAAGTCTGAGACAGTCTTCTGGTAATAAAGCCGGTGGAAAGAAAGGGCATCAGGGCACTTGTCTTAAACAGGTCGATATCCCTGACTATATTGAGTACCTTCCGGTTAAAGAATGCAATAAATGTCAGGCGTCTCTTCTTGATAGTGAGCCGGTCAAATATATTGAACGACAGGTGTTTGAACCAGGGAGACCGGGTGAATTTGAAGTAACGGCCCATAGAGCTGAAGTAAAAATCTGCACTTGTGGTTGTCGGAATCAGGCTGAATTCCCGGAAGGTGTTACCGCTGCCGCACAATATGGCTCAGCCACACAGGCTATGGCCGTCTATCTTAACCAATACCATTTCCTGCCTTTTAAGCGCGTGTCAGAGTATTTTAATACTCTCTATAAAATGAGTGTAAGTGCAGGCACTGTCGCCAATTTTGTGGCCAGAACCTATGAAAATCTGGCTTCTACTGAAGAGGTTATTCGTGACGCCTTGCGGGAATCGTCTGTTGCCGGAGCCGATGAAACGGGTATGCGGGCCGAGGGCTCTTTGCACTGGCTACACGTTATGCGGGATGAACAATGGACGCTCTACTACTTGTCTGAAAAGCGAGGTCGTGAGGCCATGGACACGATGGGCATACTGCTAACATTTGCAGGCGTTCTGGTTCATGATCATTGGAAATCCTATTTTGCATATGCGGCAACTCACGTACTTTGCAATGCCCATCACCTGAGGGAGCTTTTGGGTGTTGTTGATAGGGACAGCAATCAACTGGCGTTGCGATTGATGAAGCTACTGAGGCTTTCCTGGCATTACTGCAAGGGCTTTAAGACCATAGGTATGCTACAGATGCCAAGTGTTGTCTGTGAACGAATCGAGAAGATTTATGACCGGTTGCTTCAGCGGGCTCTAATGAAAGAAGTCGTCTATATGGAGAAGCAACGAGAGGAGCTTAAGCGCAAGAAAGTCAAGAATACTAAAGCTTACAATCTCTTCAAACGACTCACTGAGTTCAAGGCTGAGACACTGCGCTTCATGTCAGATTTTACCATTCCCTTCGATAACAATGGCAGTGAGCGGGATGTTCGAATGGCCAAGTTAAAGCAGAAAATCTCAGGCTGCTTCAGGAGTGCAGACGGTGGTTCTATGTTTGCACGGATTCGCAGCTATTTGTCGTCTGCCAGAAAACAGGGAATGGACATATATCAATCACTTCATAGAGCTGTTCGGAATTACTGTAATATGCCTTTGCTCAGTGCTGAATAGTTACGATTATTTTATCGGTCAAACTGGTTAATCGCAGTCAATTCATATTTACCTGCTCGCTCATCAATAAACCTATAAGGCTCTTTTCCAATTCCAGACTGCTATGTAACCAGCAAGTTGACTAAGGGCTGAAGAAGACTTTTGCCTCTTCGGCCAATATTATGCAAAAACTCAAAAAAGCCAAGGTAAAGGGGTAAAGCCTCTTGGGATATTCCCCTGTGAGGCCTTAGCCACGAGCGTAGAAGTGACCAAAACCCCTCCATAGTATTAACATGCACCTCGTAAATACCGTCTTTGTCATCATCACGAGCATACTCACCTTTGCCGTGACAGACCGTTTTATGTCTGAAGCCCCAGCTTTCAAGGTCATCATAGATGTTGTATTCATCGGTATAAATCTGGCTCTGTGGGGCTACGTGTTTCTTGATAAATGGTTCGATTGTCGCCTTCTTAACGTTCGACAGCATGTTGATAATGACCTGACCTCCCCTTTGAATCATTCCCAATACCGGCGGTTTGTCTTTTTCAAGAGTCCCACGGCCCGGAGCGCCTTTAAGCCTTCTTTTTCTCGGTGGACGATCCAGATTTTTTTAATGCTTCAGGGTGTCCCTTGTGACCAGCTACAATGTAGACCTCGTCGAATTCAACTTCGCCATCAAGAATCACTTCAGGCTTTCGGTCAACAACACCATTTCGTAAGACTGTGGTCATATGGTGTGCATCACTGACACACAGATCAAGTTCCTGAGCTATCTGGCTGTTGGAGACGTTCAGCCCCATTAAATAGAGACAGGCAATCCAGACTTTGAGTGGTCGGTGGTGTCCTGCGAAAACCGTATTTGTCAGGTCATCGAAGTAGCGCTTACAGGACTTACAGTAATAGTGCTGGCACTCTACCTGCACATTGTCGTGTCCATTCTTTTTGACATTCTCAGAATCACAGTGCGGACAGAGAACAGTGCCATCTGGCCAGCGGTTCTCACGGATCATCTCAAAGCAGGTGTCATTACTGATGAGATCTGAGATTCGGCCTATATTCATGGTCAATGCTGGCGATGGCTAATTATATCCACCAAGGATAGTTCAGCAGTTCGGAATTCGAAAAGAGCCAAAAGGAAACCTGATTACCACTGATCGTACGTCATGACACAGGGAAAGATAATTTAAGAATATACGTGCAGCTTTTCATTCTTTATGTCTATAATCCGGTAAAGAAATAATAGAACCTCTCCAGTATTACCGGTGGAGCAGGCATCATGACGGCTTGTTCTCCAGATTATCAACTAAATTCGGTTTCATAACCGCTCCGAACAAGCAAAGACCCACATCATCATTCGAAATAATGATATTAATACGTCAACTGACTTTCAATTATCGGTTGATGGCTAACCCGGTTTCCACTGGACGTCTGGCAGTTTGAGAAGTCGATCCGGCATCGGTGCTGTATTGACTGCAGCCCGACCTAGCCTTGAGATCATTGAAGGCATATCAAAACGCCGGTTAAACCGATAGTTGAACTCTGATAGATAACGGCCCAGATGCTTGGGGTCGAGCTTATGGTAAGTACCGGTAATCGCTGTTTTCACGTTTCCCAGCATGGTATTTACCCAGGTGAACAACTCATTCTCCATGGATGCATGCCCACCACCGGTAATGATGGCTGTGTGCTGGCATCCGGCATCTTCAATACCCCGGAAACAGGACAAGCCATCGCTGACGGCCCGGACACCCTTTTTCAGGGCATGTTCTGCCCACTCCTGAATGGTTTTTCGCCGGAAGTTATCAACGGCATTGAACTTCATGTAGATAGGGTGGTTATCAGCATCTGTCTGAACTGCGGCCACGAAGGGGGCTTTGTTCTCTGAGCCTCTGCCCCGGCGGCCTCCGTGGCGCTCTCCGCCCCAATAGGCGTCATCAATCTGAACAAAACCACTCAACTGCCAGCTGTTATCTCTTTCCATCATGACCTGCATGAGTTTGTGTTTCATGCGCAATGCGGCATTGTAGGAAATGCCAAGTTGTCGATGAAGCGTCAGGCAAGAAATCCCCGCTTTATTCTGGGTGACGAGATAGATACCCAGAAACCAGGTAGCTAGAGGCAGCTTTGTTGAGTCAAAGATAGTGTTACTGGTAAGCGAGGTTTGGCAACGGCAGCAATTGCACTGGAATTCAGCTTTCCGGTGAAGCTTGCAGAAACTGCGGGAGCCACACTTCGGGCATTGGAAGCCATCTGGCCAGCGCCAAGAGGACAGCGCGTTCTCACACTGCTCTTCACTGCCGTAATTAGCCAGAAATTGCATAATGCCAAGGCCTTTTTGGAACTGAATGGTGTTTTTACACATCAGTTTTACCTCCAAAACACATGACTATCGACGTTTATTATAGCAGCTGGCTCACGACGTAGGGTCGGTGGTAATCAGGTTCATTTTTGATACACTGCTTTCAGTGATCTTCTTTATCATCTCTACGCAACTCCCAAGACTATTCTTATCTGATTCGGACAGGATTCGGATTCTGAATACTCAAACCGTATCACATTATTTGTAACTGTTCAGCACCCCCACATAAATCTGGAATTTTCTGATTTTTATACCATCCTCTTAAGCACCATTTTTCCACAATATTCGCCAGCATGATTCCAGAACTACCCGCAACTATGTCGGCTGAGATTCTCTTGAAAGAGAATGCAGAGCTGCGGATGAGAGTTGCCTGTCTGGAAGAGCGATGTCGAGAATTGGAAGAAAAGGTTGGCAAGAACAGTCAAAACAGCAGCAAGCCGCCATCGTCTGATGGTTATCAAAAACCTTGTAAAAACAGTAATTCTCCAGATCATTCTGACGACCTTTCCGCAGATAAAGGTACCGATCCATCGGATGAAAAACCCAATCCTAAAAGTCTGAGACAGTCTTCTGGTAATAAAGCCGGTGGAAAGAAAGGGCATCAGGGCACTTGTCTTAAACAGGTCGATATCCCTGACTATATTGAGTACCTTCCGGTTAAAGAATGCAATAAATGTCAGGCGTCTCTTCTTGATAGTGAGCCGGTCAAATATATTGAACGACAGGTGTTTGAAACCAGGGAGACCGGGTGAATTTGAAGTAACGGCCCATAGGGCTGAAAAAAATCTGCACTGTGGTTGTCGGAATCAGGCTGAATTCCCGGAAGGTGTTACCGCTGCCGCACATATGGCTCAGCCACACAGGCTATGGCCGTCTATCTTAACCAATACCATTTCCTGCCTTTTAAGCGCGTGTCAGAGTATTTTAATACTCTCTATAAAATGAGTGTAAGTGCAGGCACTGTCGCCAATTTTGTGGCCAGAACCTATGAAAATCTGGCTTCTACTGAAGAGGTTATTCGTGACGCCTTGCGGGAATCGTCTGTTGCCGGAGCCGATGAAACGGGTATGCGGGCCGAGGGCTCTTTGCACTGGCTACACGTTATGCGGGATGAACAATGGACGCTCTACTACTTGTCTGAAAAGCGAGGTCGTGAGGCCATGGACACGATGGGCATACTGCTAACATTTGCAGGCGTTCTGGTTCATGATCATTGGAAATCCTATTTTGCATATGCGGCAACTCACGTACTTTGCAATGCCCATCACCTGAGGGAGCTTTTGGGTGTTGTTGATAGGGACAGCAATCAACTGGCGTTGCGATTGATGAAGCTACTGAGGCTTTCCTGGCATTACTGCAAGGGCTTTAAGACCATAGGTATGCTACAGATGCCAAGTGTTGTCTGTGAACGAATCGAGAAGATTTATGACCGGTTGCTTCAGCGGGCTCTAATGAAAGAAGTCGTCTATATGGAGAAGCAACGAGAGGAGCTTAAGCGCAAGAAAGTCAAGAATACTAAAGCTTACAATCTCTTCAAACGACTCACTGAGTTCAAGGCTGAGACACTGCGCTTCATGTCAGATTTTACCATTCCCTTCGATAACAATGGCAGTGAACGGGATGTTCGAATGGCCAAGTTAAAGCAGAAAATCTCAGGCTGCTTCAGGAGTGCAGACGGTGGTTCTATGTTTGCACGGATTCGCAGCTATTTGTCGTCTGCCAGAAAACAGGGAATGGACATATATCAATCACTTCATAGAGCTGTTCGGAATTACTGTAATATGCCTTTGCTCAGTGCTGAATAGTTACCATTATTTTTGGCATGGAGTTACTATTAGCGTGAAATGTCAGTGATAGCAAGGGTTGTAGCGTTTTTCGTTTTGTGCTCTATAGTGCTAATTGGCAGGCTTTTACTGTGTCTTCTTCCCCATGTGAGAGTAGGACATCGCCAGGCACCATGTTTAACTTGAGTATGCTCAAGGCTGAAAACCCCGATAGAGCAATCTGTTGGGGTTTTTGTTTTGTAGAGAAATAAGCGGTTGATTAAGTCCACCTTGCTTCAGGCAGGGTTTTGATTCAATGGCAGCAGTTGCTCAACTTCTTCAACCGTTCCGGCTATTGGCAACAGCTCAAATACTGTCTTCAGATAACCCTCATCACATTACCGAATGAGTTTGTCCCACTGATTATTCAGTTACCGCAGCGCCTTGCCTGTCAGCGTTTTTGGTGGCATCCGGGTAAGGCTTTATCCAGCCATAATACTCGAGTAAGGACCGTATGCGCTAGCAGTGTAAGTGCTGATCTGCGCAGGGGGTGGCAGGAGGTGGCCGCCATTTCTGCTGTGACTAATGCCGCCTGGATACACTATCGTGATTACACTCGCACAATCCAACGCAAAAATAATGATTTTGCAGCAGACTATCGTCCGGAATAGTTCGACTATGCAATGGGCAATGGGCAATGGGCAATGGGCAATGGCAAAAGTTGCCAGGCTTTCGATTGGTTCTGGTGAAATCGACGGTTCAAACAGTGCGATCGCAGGTGAGGCTGAAAACTCCCAGTATCTGTAGAAGCTCTCAGACACTGGGGGATGATTTGCTGAAGAACTATGAGTTTCTCAGCTTCTGGCGATAGTTTTGCATATCCGTCAGCTTCTGCTGAAGTTTTGATTTGAGAGAGAAGTTATCTCCGGACATTTTCACAGCGTACTGCAGGTGTTTGATGGCATCATCTAAATTGCCATTCAGGAAGAAGTACTCAGCGCGTGATTGGTGCAGGCCGACAATATCCTCTGCAAGCCCCTGGACTTCAGCCAGTTCGAACCAGATGTCCGGATCGTCCGGGCGGAGGCGGCTAAGTTTCTGAAGCTCATGTCGTGCGCCGACATAATCCTGCTGTTGCAACAGGATTTCTGCGCGCGTTGCCAGAAGGGGGTAACTTTCCGGGTTGGTGCTCAGCGCCTTGTCGATCCGTGTAAGGCCCTGGCTGGCTTTGCCGGATGCTGCTTCCAACAGTGACTGGGTCATAATCAGGTGAGGATTATCAGGGTATTGTTGCAGCAGGCGTTTCATCTGGTGCTCTGCTACCGTGAAGTCTCGGGTTTCTATGCTGGCCAGCACCAACCCATATCGAGTGGGAGCATGGCTGGTTTTTGATGTGGCCGTTAATCCGGACTCTAATCTCTTGTTCAGCTGTCTGACCATTTCATGATGATTGTTACTGCTCAGTACTGCAGCACGCATTCTCATGAACTGGTAGTTCAGTGAGCCTTTACCTGTTGTTAATTTCTGGGCGGACATTTGGTCTGCGCGAGCTCTTGAGTCGGCAATCCGGTTTTCTGTTACCGGGTGTGTGAGCAGAAATTCGGGGGGGCGGCTACCATACCGGCTGGCTTTATTCATTTGCTCAAAGATTTCCGGCATTGCCTGAGGGTCGAAGCCTGCTTTGGCCAGGGTGGTTATGCCAATGTTATCGGCTTCCCTTTCAAACTGGCGGCTGAAGCGCAGACGTGCGCTTTGCATCCCCGCGACGGTTGAGGTCAGTGCTGCGGCGCCGGCATCACCACCGGCCGTTGCCATGATCAGGATAGAACCAAGGATCGCAGCAGCATTTGGGATACTTTGATTACGGGCCTCTTCTACATTGCGAGCGTAGTGCCGCTGACTCAAATGAGCGAGTTCGTGTGCCAGTACGGCCGCAAACTGAGCTTCAGTTTCGGCATTGAGAAAAAGCCCTGTGTTGACGCCCACAATGCCGCCAGGGGCAGCAAATGCATTCAGAACGGGGCTGTCAATCACCAGAGGAACGAGCCGATGATCCTGAAGTTGGCTGGAAGCGGCGAGCCGGAAGATAAGATTTTCCAGATAGTCTTTCAGTTGAGGATCGGGAACCATGGGTGTCTGATTACGAAGGGCTTTCAACCAGGAACGTCCCAGCTCATACTCTTCTTGCTGAGAAATAACGGCAGAAGTCGTATCACCAAGGCTTGGCAGGTTCAGGTTGCTACTATGTACAGCATTGGGGTAGCTGGACAATACCGTGGTTAAACTGGCCGTTAGTAGAAGTGCTGACAGAATGCCCACTGGTTTCATAGAATATCCATACTCGTGTTTTCTACGGTACACTTTATCACGAATCCGTTGATGACGAAGCTGTCTGACACGGTGCTGTTATAAAAATGGTTGATCATGAGTGGGATATTACCTCTTTTGATCTTTTTCCCGCTAAAGTGCTTACACAGTTCTGACGCTTTACTATTGTGGATGTTCCGGTTTTTACCGGTGCTGGCAGTTCAGTGTTGTTTTCTGTGTTCGTTTCAAGAGAAGCTGTTTCAAGAGAACGCGTCGCTATGATGGATGTTGATCAGGAGCTTGATCTTAAAGGAATGAGTTGTCCACTACCGCTGCTGAAAGCAAAGCAGGCATTGAGCCGGATGCGGCCGGGACAGGTCATTAGAGTGTACGCTACAGATCCGGGCTCTGTCAGGGATTTTGCCAGTTTTGCCAAAATCAGCGGACATGTTCTGATTGCCAGTGAAGAGCAGCAAGGGGTTTTTATTCATACACTGCAGCATAAGTAAATCAAACAAATGAGCGCCCACTGAGCAATAAAGGGCAGTAGCCAGATAATAACGGAGCATTTGATGCTTAAGGTAATTAAGGGATGGTTGCACAGCTATCTTTCTGATCAGGAAGCGATCGTTCTTCTGGTCATCCTGTTGGTTGGCTTTTTTGTCGTCCTGACAATGGGAAAAATGCTGGCCCCGGCCCTGGCTGCTTTGGTTTTTGCGTTTCTGATGCAGGGGCTTGTGAATTGGCTTGAACGCCGTCGGGTGCCACACTTCTTTGCGGTAAACCTGGTGTTTACAGGCTTTCTTGCGGCGCTTTTGTTGGTTATTTTTGTAGTATTTCCTCTGGTTTGGGAGCAGGTTACCCACCTGTTAAATGCGTTACCAGGCATGGTACGGGAAGGCCAGTCTCTGCTGGTTAGCCTGCCGGAGTTGTACCCGGGGTTTGTTTCTGATCATCAGGTGAGTTTGCTGGTCACTACCATTAATAAGCATCTGGCTGATTTTGGCCAGTGGGCATTATCATTTTCATTATCAAAGCTGCCCGGGATTGTTGCGCTCCTGGTCTATTTGATTCTGGTGCCGATTCTTGTCTTCTTTTTTTTGAAGGATAAAGAGGTGTTGCTGGGCTGGATCGTCAGTATTTTACCTCGCCGCCGCCGTCTGATTGATCAGGTTGCTGATGAAATGAATGGTCAGATTGCCAATTATATTCGTGGCAAGGCGATAGAAATTGTCATTGTTGGCGGTGTCAGCTATGTGCTGTTTGCCCTGTTAGGGTTAAGCTATTCTGCACTTCTGGCCGTGATGGTGGGTTTCTCTGTTGTTGTGCCCTACATCGGGGCGACAGTGGTGACGATTCCCATTGCCGTTATCGGTTTTTTTCAATGGGGAGTGGATGATCAGTTTGTCATTCTGATGGTAGTCTACGGGATTATTCAGGCACTGGATGGTAATGTTCTGGTGCCACTGCTCTTTTCTGAAGCGGTGAATCTTCATCCTGTTGCGATCATTCTTGCTGTTCTGGTTTTCGGCGGTTTGTGGGGGTTCTGGGGAATCTTTTTTGCCATTCCTCTGGCAACGTTATTAAAGGCGGTAATGAATGCCTGGCCGACGGTGGCGGATGTGGAATCGAGTTAAACAAGTGGGCGAAGCCCACTTGTTCAGTTTAGAGGATGGCGCTTTTTTTCTTTCTATTTTTACTCCTCTTCGCTGTTTACGTCGCTTTTGTCTGTCTGTGCCTGAGTGTCTACCATTTGTGCGGCTTGCAGAACATCTTCAACGTGCCCCTTAATACGAACCTTACGCCACTCGTGTTGCAGTACACCGTTACTGTCAATCAGGAAGGTACTCCGTTCAATGCCCATGTACTCCTTGCCATACATCTGCTTTAACTTGATGACGTCAAACAGTTTACAAAGTGTTTCATCTTTGTCTGAAATCAGCTCAAAGGGAAAGTCATGTTTGGCGCGAAAGTTTTCATGAGCCTTGATGCCGTCTTTGGATACTCCAAAGACGATTGTGTCTGACTCTTGAAATTGCCGGTAAAGGTCCCTGAAGGCCTGTCCTTCGCTGGTGCAGCCGGGGGTGTTGTCTTTTGGGTAGAAAAACAGTACGACTTTACAGCCTTTGAGTTCAGAGAGTTTGACCGTCGTGTCACTGGTCGCTTGGGCAGTAAAGTCAGGAACGGGTTGGCCCAGAGTTACGCTCATGTTTTATCCTTAGTCGCTCTCATTAGTCATTATTAAATTCAGGGGGGATAGTTTAAACCATCACTGAAAAAAAGGCAGGTTCTGAATCGGTATTGAAGAAATTGTGACTTTTTCTCTTCACCGGCCTCAGTTTTTCAAAAAGGATCAACAAGATTCCATAAGATCCGGCCAAGAGCCGGGTCGCGATGGATTTCGGTCTTGTGAATACAGGGGGGCATTAGTAACATTACGCGAGATTCTGGCTTTAGGAGCGAACAGATGATTACCGGGAGCCTGGTGGCAATTGTTACCCCCATGCATGGCAATGGTGAGCTGGACTGGGAAAGTATGCATGCACTTGTAGAGCATCATATCGACCAGGGAACCGATGGGATCGTGGTGGTGGGCACCACAGGTGAGTCAGCCACGCTCACGGTGCAGGAACATTGTGAAGCCATGAAACGGATGGTGGATCAGGTTAATGGCCGGATTCCGGTGATTGCCGGTACCGGGGCGAACTCGACTGCTGAGGCTGTTCACCTGACAGCTGAAGCCAGGGCATTGGGGGTCGATGCCTGTTTACTGGTGACACCTTATTACAATAAGCCGACTCAGCAAGGGCTTTATCTTCATTATAAAACGGTGGCTGAATCGGTTGCGATTCCCCAGATTCTCTATAATGTTCCCGGCCGCACAGCGGTGGATCTGCTGCCGGAAACCATAGGTCGCCTGAGTCAACTCGACAATATTGTCGGGGTCAAGGAGGCCACTGGCATTATTGAGCGTGGCAGGGAGATCCGTGAGTTGTGCGGTGACGACTTTGCCATATACTCCGGTGATGATGCTACCGGTATGGAGTTGATGCTTCAGGGGGCCAATGGTGTTATCTCTGTGGTCAATAATGTTGCGCCAAAGATTATGCATGAATTGTGTGTTGCTGCGATGGCGGGTGATCGCAGTAAAGCGGAAGCGCTCAATGCCCGTATTGATGCATTGGGCAGCAAGCTCTTTCTGGAAGCTAATCCGATTCCAGTGAAATGGGCATTGAAGGAGATGGGCATGATCAAGGATGGTATTCGTTTGCCATTGACGCCCCTCTCGGCGTGTTACCACTCTGATGTTAGAATTGCACTGCAAAAGGCGGGGTTGATTTGATGGTTCCAGGTCAAAGGATCAATGAGTTGAAAAGGCATACCCGGTTGGGTCTGTCTGTTGCTATCAGCGCATTGGTGCTGACAGGTTGTGCCAATCCCTTTGGCCAACAAGGATATTTGCGGGATCGTGCCGGAGATTACACCGAGGCGAAGGTCGCTAAGCCCGTGACTTTGCCTGCCGAATCTCACGCTAAAGCGCTGGGTGATGTTCTGGTCATTCCTGAGGCTGGCCAGTCTGGTTCGCCGCTCTCCCGGGATTTCGAAGTTCCCAGGCCTTCTCAGCGCTTGATGATGAAAGAAGGTGACCATTACAGTATTGAGCGTAATGGTGGGCAGGAATGGTTGTCCGTTGATCGTGAGCCCAGTGAAGTATGGCCCGGTGTGCTCGCCTACATTGACCAGTTGGGTGTTGGTATTTCGACCAAAGATGTTACAACCGGTGTTGTTGAAACCCAGTGGAATGATTTTGGTAACGATAAAGATCACGGTGTAATGTATCGAACATTAGGTAAGTTGTTTGGTGTTGATGACCTTGAGCCGATGCAAGACCGCTTTCGCTTTGAAGTTCGTAACGGCCTGAAGGCGGGTTCAACCGAGGTTTATGTTTATCACCAGGGACGCCCTCTTCCAAAGAAAGGAAAAGCGCCTTCTGTGCCTCTGAAGTGGGATAATCTGGAAGAGCGAAGCCAGCGACTTGATAACGGTATACTGGCTGAGTTGCTGGTTTTCCTGGCTCGCAATGAGGTGAAATCATCGGTTTCCCTGCAGGCCCAGGCACTGGATGTTGGTGCACTTGCCGAGATAGGCCAGGACGGTAATGGTAATCCGGTACTGACCGTTCGTGGCCTGTCTTATGCCCGTGTGTGGGACTCCGTTTCCAGTGCTTTGGATAAAGCTGGACTGAAGGTTGTGGATCGCAACCGCTCTGCTGGTCTCTTTTATCTTGCTGATGCCGTTCCACAGTTGAAACAGCCTGAAAAGAAAAAAAGCTTCTGGTCGGGCTGGTTCAGTGATGAAGAAGAAGCCGATGTTGCTGATGAACAGAAAACATTGACGATAAGGGTGAGTAATTACTCTGAGGTAGTTCAGCTCTCTGTCGAAAAAGATGTGAATACCTCAGCGCCGACAGAGGTTAGCCAGAGACTGCTGAAGGTTATCCGGGATAATCTTCAATAAAAAAAGCAGGCCTTGAGCCTGCTTTTTATAACTATCGTTATAACTAACAATGTTGCCATTCTGCTTTGCCGGTTACATTGAGTTGATTACGCCATACTCCTTAGCCAAAACCTCAATAATCTCGGCCTTGGGGTTATCAGAGATGTGCAGAGGCTTTCCGGTGATCGTCTCGGCGATTTCGATATAGGTTTTGGAAAGAGCCATAAAAGCACTTTCTGGTAACGCATGCTCCCGGGCGAGCGCTTCCCGTTCCGGCATTCTCGCTTTATTCAGGAGAATATCCGGATCAGCGAAGTAGTTGAGCAGGAATTGCCGAAAGCTCTCCTTTGATTTCTCAATAACCTTACCTTGTCGGTATGCTTCCCCATCCCAGATTCTCGATGAGTCTGGAGTGCCAACCTCATCCATATAAATAAGCTTTTCCTCTCCTTTGGCATCGGTGATGTAACCAAACTCGAATTTGGTATCGACCAAAATCTGGTCAAGGGATGACAGCGCCTGGCTAATAACGTTGAAACCTTCCCGTAGCAGTACTTCGTAACGCGCAATGTCTTCTGGTTTTGTGAAATTAAATGAAGTGTAGTGATCTTCAAGGTCGCTACGGGAGATGTTAACGTCATCGACTTCAGGGACGCCGGGGATGCCTTTCATTACGCCTTTTGTTGACGGTGTGATTAATGGTTCTGGCAGTTGTTGGTCTTTTTGCAGCCCATCCGGTAACCGGATGCCACAGAACTCCCGCTCTCCTTTACTGTAAGCGCGCCACATGGAGCCGGTGATGTATCGGCGGCAAATGGCCTCAACCATGACCGAGCGTGCTTTTTGCACAATCCATACCAGGGGGTGGGGAATATCCAGAATATGGCTGTCAGCTAAACCGCGTGCTTTGAACAGGTTAAACCAGTGGTTGGAAATGGCATTCAATGCTGCCCCCTTGCCCGGAACGCCTGTTAATCCACCTTCACCATGCCAGATACAGTCAAAAGCACTGATACGGTCGGAGATGATCATGATGGCCAGTGGTGCATCGGGAGCGACATCGTAGCCTTTTTCATTAATAAGACGCTTGCTGTCAGCTTCGCTAAGCCAGTAGACGGAGCGGACCTTGCCGGAGTGGATTGGAAGACCCGTTCGAATCGGAAGATCATTGTTAACGGCCAGGACCTTATCAGCCAGACTCATTGCAACTACCTGTTCTGTATTTCATGACGAATGATGGGGGTATAACTATACCCAATGATCCAGCACTTGTAGAACGACTTTACAGGTTTAGGGCTGCTCCGAGGGTCTTTTTATTAATAACTGTTCGTTATTAATGCGTTGACTCGGAATTTCCGGCGGAAGTCCTGAGTTTCAGGTCGGAAGAGGAGATAAGAGAATTTTATGCACAAATGTCAAGCGATTGACGAGTGTTTTTTTTGGACGTCATAAGTGACTGATTTTGTAAGTACTAATCCTAAGTAACTGAAAAATAAAGAGAAAAAATAGATCAAAAAATAACCAGTTTAATGAAGGGGTAGTAAACATCGGTCTTTGTGACGGGATGCGAGGGGTCATCCACAAACTTATCCACAGATTCTGTGGGTAAAGTAAAGTTGCCGATAGCGGGTTGGAGCTTATTTATACTCAGTGTTGCTAATTCCAAGATATTCTTAAAGAAAAGATCTGTGCTGCCGTTGCCAATCTCCGACAAAGTACTCTGCCTGATAGCAGCGAAGTGTTTCATTACATTGTGTCAGTTAGGACCTGCTTGCTAAAACTGGCTAAAAAAAACGGATTAAAAATACTGACAGAGGTCTTATCGCCAAGTGAAAGTATCATTATGATTCCCGGATCGTTTAGAGTTGCACTGGGTTTGCAATAAACTGCAACGGGCTCTTATCTCGGCAGGATTTTCAAGGTGGCAAATGTGATGAATGAGCAAAGCTTCGTGGTGGATGTAACAGAAGCGACTATTCAGGAAGTACTTCAGCAGTCAGTAGATCAGCCAGTGCTTCTTTATATAGGCATGCAGAGTGACCCGGGTTGTGCGGCTCAGCTGGTTATCCTGGAGAGTCTGGCCAACGCCTATCAGGGCAAGCTGGTACTGGCAAAAGTAGCAGCAGAAACAGAGCAGATGCTGGCTCAGCAGCTGGTGCATCAATTGCAGGTAAGCGCGTTGCCCGGCCAGGTGGTTTTGCACCAGGGCAGGCCGGTTAAGGTGTTCAGCGGACCCCAGTCAGAAGCGGTGCTCCGTGAAGTACTGGATCCATTGACCATGAGTCCGGCAGAAATGATTCGTCAGCAGGTTGAGGCGCTGATGGCTGAGGGTGAGGCTGACCAGGCGTTGGAGCTACTACAGAATATTCTCAAAGATGAGCCTGACAACCACGCACTGCAGGTGTTGCAGGTCAACCTGTTGCTGGAACTTGGGCGTATTGATGAAGCTCGTCAGTTGATTGCTGTGCTCCCGGGCGATGCAGCAGGTATTGCCCAGCCCAAAGCCAAACTCTCTTTCTATGAAATGGTTGCCGATGCACCGGCCCGAAATGAGCTGGAAGCCCGACTGGCGAAGAATGAAAACGATCATGAGGCCCGCTACCAGCTGGCGATTCGGTTGGTGATTGCTGACGAGAATGAAGAAGCGCTGGAGAATTTGCTGACGATTGTTCGCCGGGATCGTGAGTTCCGTGAAGATGGTGCCAGACTGCTTATGTTGCAGGTGTTTGATCAGCTGGGGCAGGGTGACCCGGTTGCCAAACGCTATCGAGGTAAGCTTTTTGGCTTGATGCACTGATTGTTTTGAACCACAAAGTGTCGATGATTGTTCTAGACAACACCGACACTTTCGTCATCCCTGGCGGTCGTCAAGAGCAGAGAGCAGACCGTTAAGCTTGGTGTTATGTTCACCCACGCAGGCCGCATTGTGCAACTTGTATCTTTGATACTGTTCTTTTTCAAAAAAGAACTACGGTTCGACTGCTTCGGCCAGAAAATCGATGAGCGCTGGCTGACCGTTCCTGGTCAGAAAGCTTCGAGTAAGGCAACCATAACAACAGCATCCACGGGACAAGCCCGTGATGCAAGAGGATCTTCGTGGTTAACCGCTCAAGCGGTCTCTTTTTCTGGAATATCTACCGAGAAGCTGGCCACCTCATCTCTTTTCAAGGCTTCTTCGCTCATGCCTCCGAGGTTTTCCATCAGTTCGTCCAGCATCTGCTGCAGTGTCAGCGTCATGATGGAGAAGTCTGCGTCAAACTGCTCGGCTGCTGTTTCGGCATTAACCTCATCCAGCTGCTCCTGAACGGCGTCGGTAAACTTCAGCTTGCGAATCACCAGATCATCGCCAAGGACAAATCTCAGCGCATCATTCCATATCAATGCCATCTTGCTGACCTGTTTACCCGCTTGCAGATGGACTTCAACCTCCTCGCCAATCAGCTCCTGTTTACTGACTTTGACCTGCCCCCCTTCATCGCCGGGCTCGCGGAGTTCGCACTCATCACCGAGCACCAGTTTGTCAGGCATGGGGACTTCCTGCGCCAGCCAGCGCGTCATGGCATGAGAGGGCATGTTTTTCAGTGGCGGATTAATAATCGGTAGACTGCCAAGGCATTCGCGCAGACAGGAAGTCAGCTCTTCTGCTTTCTTGAATGAAGAGGCATCCACAACCAGCCAGCCTTTTATCGGGTCAATATAAGCAAAGGTGTTCTGACTGCGGCTGAATGCTTTCGGCATCAGTTCCATCAGTACATCGTCTTTTAGTGCTTTCTTCTCTTTGCTGAAAACCTGACGGTCTTGCCCTTGTTCAATTTGTTCAACTTTTTCTTCCAGTGCGTCTTTGACCACGCTGGCCGGCAGGATTTTCTCTTCCTTACGGGCTGTGATCATCATGAAACCATTTCCTGCATGGGTCAGGAGTTCACCCTGCTTGCCTAATGGAGGAACCCAGCCGTAGGTGCTCATATCCTGACTGCCACAGCTGCGAAAGCGTTTCTGACGGAGTTGCTGTTCAAGATCTTCGACAGAGGTCTTGAATGGCTGGGTAAACCGATAAAAGATGAGATTTTTGAACCACATGATCGTTCCGGAATCCTGATTAGTAGGAAGTTTGGCCGCTTTCCATATTGTCCCATATTGCCACATATTGCCGGGCTGCACTTCCGAGTATTAGCTCAAGTCTTTGATGAAAAGCCACATGGTAGCAAACCCTGACAGTAAAAGAGTTACTGAGGTTGATAAATAAACAGGAGGCATAAAAAAAGTTTTTAATAACAGTTGCGTATCAACGGATGAGCTGCTTATAATTCGCCCCGTTGTTGAGATGCGCTCTCGGGAAACTAGAGAGGATAAGGCAAAATGCTCAACAATATCTTGATAAAGATGCAGGGTGATTAGCTCAGCTGGGAGAGCGTCTGCCTTACAAGCAGAATGTCGGCGGTTCGATCCCGTCATCACCCACCAGGTTGAAACTAGTTTCTTGAAACTAGAATCCAGTTAGCGGACCGGTAGTTCAGTCGGTTAGAATGCCGGCCTGTCACGCCGGAGGTCGCGGGTTCGAGTCCCGTCCGGTCCGCCATACAACTCAACCCTTACGATATTTGTCGTGAGGGTTTTGTCGTTTATAGACCGGTAATCCACGAGCTTGAGGTTGGGCAGGTCAAAACATGATGTCTAGGAGGCTGACCGAGAATAGTCTGCCCTACTGCGGTGGCAGCAAATTGGTCTAAAAATCCGCTTTTGTTCGTCAAATAGCGCGCTATTCTCCTCACAAAACCGAATTTTTATCCTCAATTTTCTGCCATCCTCGCTACGGGCGCTATTCTCGGTCAGCCTCCTAGACTATTACTCCATCATATTTGTACCCATATTTAAGGAAGCAAACAATGGAACGAATGGCCATTCGTTCAACCCTTCGTTACTGTAGTGGTCAAGTAAAAATGGAAACCTGATTAAGCTGCTTTCCTGAATTCCTGCTGCTTAAAATCCACCGGGCTCATGTAATCGAGATAAGAGTGAAGTCTGTGGTTGTTGTAGAACAAAATGTAATCAATAACCGTTGCTTCAGCATCAGCTCTCGTCTCGAAAATATGCTGGTCAGTCCTTTCTCTTTTGGGACTTCCAAAAAAACGTTCCGTCACCGCATTGTCCCAGCAGTTCCCCTTGCGACTCATGCTGCATATCATGCCTATTCTCTGAGTTGGGCCTGATAGTCCAGAGAGGCGTACTGGCTCCCCTGATCTGAATGGTGAAGTACTCCCGAACCTGGTTAACGACTCCACCACGCCATGGCTTTACGCTTAAATTCCGGAGAATAATTCTTACGCTGCTTTGTCACTTTCTAACTCGTCATTAACTGCACTATCGTGCTTAATGAGGTGTCCAAAGTCATTAAATCACTGATTGTTGACGTTGCCATCAATGACCTCGTTTCCGGTCACCCGACCGCCACCGTCTTCCTCATCCGTGAGGCGCTGGCTTTCAAATATCTTTACATCGTCGTTTGTAATCGCCATAGCAAGTCCCTTATGCGTGGTTGACAAAAATAAATGAAGAATGAATTCCGAAAGGGCGGGAACTGTAATTTCTCAAAAAGTGCTGGAAGCAGGATAATTTCGGTCAGTCGTCTATCCTCTCACCATGGCTTTTCTAGAACACCAGCAGTTACAACCTGAAGATCTACTGAGATTCATCACTCAGCAGCAAGAGCAGATCATTCAGCTCAAAGAGCAGATAGAATTGCTTGAAGCAGAGATTCGTCGTCTAAAAAAACTGCCCGCAAAGCCTGACATCAAACCAAACACCAAACCTCCCGATGATGACACCGGCAGCCCTGATGGAGATCCATCCGCTCCTGAGGGTAACGATGGAGCCAGCCCAGACACCTCGTCAAAGCAGAAGGTTAAGAAGCCCAACGAGAAAACCAGAAAGCAGCGTAAACAGCCCCGAAAGCCATCGGCGGAAAAATCCATACCCATTGCTGCCACTGATGTTCCGGAGGGATCAATCAGGAATGGAACCACCCCTTTTCATGTTCAGGAACTGACAATACAAACATCCAGTATTGAATATCTTTTAGAGCAATGGGTGACACCCGATGGACAAACCATTACGGCCAAACCGCCAGCCAGCCTTCATGGACATCATTACGGGCCAATGCTGCAGGCCTACGTTCTGCACCAGTATCATGGTTGCTCCGTTACCCAGCCAGAACTGCTGGACTGGCTATGGGACATTGGAATCTCTATTTCCAGCGGGGAACTCAGCCAGCTTCTGACGAAAGGACACGAGCAGTTCCATGCTGAGAAAGATGAGCTGTTGACTACAGGTATTCGCTGTTCAAGTTATATCCAGACAGACGACACGGGAACAAGGCATAAGGGGAAGAACGGTTACTGCACCATCATCAATAACGAGTCCTTTGCCTGGTTCGAGAGCACAGACAGCAAAAGCCGGGAAAATTTCGTAAGCCTACTGCACCGCCCATGGTCAACTTACACGTTCACCGACGATGCCTTGATCTATCTGGAAAAACTGGATTACCCCAAAAAGTGGCTACGCGTTCTTAATCCATACAGAGGCGTCACCTTCCTGAGCCATGAAGCCTGGGAAGAATGTATGAAAGACCTGAGACTAACTGGTAGACGGCGCCAGCAGGCCAGTGAAGCCATGATTTATGGCAGCCTGATACAGCATGGAGCAGGACATCTTACCACCTTCAGTGATGGGGCAAGGCAGTTCGACGTTTTCAAACACAGCCAGTGCTGGATACATGCAGAGCGAGGGCTGGCAAAAGTTCATCCGGTCAATGATCAGCAGGCCATGGCTCAGAAATGGCTTCGGACATGGTTCTGGGCCATTTACGATGACCTTAAAGACTTCAAGACAGAGCCAACTGAAAAAAAGGCAATAAAAGTACGACAGGGGTTCCAGGCGCTGATCCAAACCCAAACGTGCAGTGGGCTTCTTCAGGATGCTCTGTCAGGGTTGGCTGTAATCAAGGAAGAGCTATTACTGGTTCTGGATGACCCGAGCTTACCGCTGCACAACAACCTGAGCGAGAGTCAGATACGAGAATATGTTAAACGACGAAAGATCAGTAGTGGGACGCGAAGCGATTTGGGGCGGCAATGTCGCGACACCTTTGCCAGCCTGAAAAAAACGTGTCGCCTGTATGGTCTCTCTTTTTGGGATTATCTGAAAAGCCGACTAATGGGCGATGGGTTATTTCCGAGATTGAGTAACCTGATTGAGGAGGCTTCACGTCATCTTCCGTGTGGTGCTGCCAGCAGTTTTTGAGAAATTACCGGGAACTTTATATAATAAGTCGTGGTCTTAGCTGTAATTCAATTATTCAATTATTCAATTATTCAATTATTCAATTAGGCTCTATTTTGATTACGAACTGCTCTACAGTGAAAACTGACTGTAGGTCACGAAAAACAAGGATTGGGCAACATTACCGGACAATATGCTGACAACCTTTGTAGATAAAGGGCTTCAGCAATGTTCAACCCAGTAGCAGTCTGAAATCCTACAAGAGCCTTCAATTATTCAATTATTCAATTATTCAATTATTCAATTATTCAATGGCTGTTCAATATTTTAACTCACACTTCTTGTATCCGGATGTGCAGAAGGCGTATGAACCTGCTATATCAAGCAGTGGTTCAGTTTTGAATGGCTGTCCGCAGCGCAATAGCTTGGTATTCGGGCTGGAAGTTCAACAAGCCCCCTGTGTCAGCATAGTTGTCGCCTCTCCTGAAATTAGAAATCTCAACAGGGGGCGGTCTATGAGTAATCAATGGCCCGCTATTCAGAAGAGTTCAAAGAGTCCATCATTCAGAAGATGATGCCACCCAATAATGTGCCAGTTTCGCAGTTGGTACGTGAGACTGGTATCTCTGATGTGACCCTGTACACTTGGCGAAAGAAAGCAGTATCTAAAGGAGTGCCTGTGCCGGGCGACGGAAAGAATCCAGATCAATGGACAACTGAAAACAAGTTAGCCGTAATCATTGAAACGGCTGCGTTAAATGAAGCAGAAATGGCTGAATACTGTCGTAAAAAAGGTCTGTTTGCTGAACAAATTCAGCAGTGGAAGGCTGCCTTTATTAACAGTGTTTCTGTCCAGCCTGAAAGTCAGTCAAAACAGCGTAAGGCGCTGTCTGACGAACACAAAAAAGATAAGAAAACCATCAAAAAGCTTGAGCGTGAACTCAATCGCAAGGACAAGGCGTTAGCAGAAACTGCTGCCTTGCTGGTACTCACAAAAAAGGCCCAAGAGATCTGGGGGGCGCCAGAGGACGATTAGTCTCTCTCCCGGATCGACAAAATGCTGTTAGCCTGATTAAACAGGCAGTTAAAGATGGGGCTCGTCAGTCAAAAGCCTGCAAAGCCCTTGGTCTTACAGAAAGAACTGTACAACGCTGGATGCAGGGTGATGACGTGCGCGCAGATAATCGCAAAAATGCTGACAGGCCAGAACCGGTTAACAAGTTTTCTGAAGCTGAGCGACAGGCGATTGTTGACGTCTGTAACAGCGAGCGGTTCAAAAGCCTTCCGCCCAGCCAGATTGTGCCCACATTGTTAGATGAAGGTCTCTATATGGGGTCTGAAAGGACATTTTACCGGGTGTTGGAGGAAACAGGGCAACAGCATCATCGGGGCAGTGCTGCCAAGCCAAACAGGTATAAGCCAACTTCCTGGTGTGCTACCGGACCCAACCAGGTCTGGTCCTGGGATATTACCTATCTGCGCTCTCCGATACGGGGGCAGTTTTATTACCTGTACCTGGTGATAGACATCTTTAGTCGTATGATTGTTACATGGGAAATTCATGAAACCGAATCAGCTGAGCATGCATCAGAAATGATCACTAAAGCCTGTATCAAACAGGGAATTGCAGCCTTGGAGTGGCCACTGGTTCTGCACTCAGATAATGGTAGTCCCATGAAGGGTGGCACTATGCTGTCAACACTGCAGCGTCTTGGGGTCGTGAGCTCATTCAGTCGTCCCCGGGTCAGTGATGATAACCCCTTTTCCGAGGCCATATTCAGAACCCTGAAATACCGCCCTGGTTATCCGCGCACGCCATTTGCTGATCTTGAAGCAGCACGTAGCTGGGTGCATGGTTTTGCCCAATGGTACAACGAAGAGCACAAGCACAGTGGGCTGAAATTTCTGACACCCGGGCAAAGGCATCGTGGTGAAACCAAGGTGCTTATGGCTAACCGCAGAAAGGTTTATGAACAAGCCAAAGAACGTCACCCAGAGCGCTGGGGAAAGAGGTCAACAAGGAACTGGGATCTGGCTGATGAAGTCTGGTTGAATCCCGACAGACCTGCTGATGATCAACTAAGCAAAGCCGCTTAAGTTGAGGCGACAACTATGTTGACAAACACCGCAAGCTGCACCAAACAATCATTTAAACACCTTAAATCCGTATGGTGAAAGCTTCAATAACCCATTCAGCGATAACCGTTTTCCAAAAGTGCTAGTGAGGGTTATTTATCATAAAGAACCTGAGCAAAGCGAGCCGTTAGGCTTATCAGATAAAACCAAGGCACAACAAAGCGACGAAAATATTCTTTATACCAGTCAGTCAGGATTAAGAATCGGTCGAGTTTGGAGTATGGCCGCTAAAGCGGATGCCCTGTCGCACTCTATTGATGCTAATCTTCCGCCACTTGATTCAACGTTAAAAGACACTCTTGGAAATGGTTTTTCAGATATGGGGCAATCAACCCCGCAAATCTCTATTGATAACAACCGTAATCAACCTGTACCTATTCCTGATCAAGATCGAATTGAAACATCTTCCAAGCCTGAAGCACCGATTGCAATGATTACTCCACAACTCAGTTGTGAACAGCGTCAACAAAATACATCTTCTGAAAATGCGTTTGATTTTAATGCTTCTGCTTCCGTTTCTGGTGAATCTCTGACAAGTTCTCCTGATAAGGCCTCCCAAAAGGCTTACCTTGAATCTGAGAAAAGGAAGGCTTACCGTGAATCCGAGAAAGGGAAGGCTTACAGAAAGGCTTACGAACAGTCCGAGAAACGGAAGGCTTACCGCAAAGCTTACCGTGAATCCGAGAAAGGGAAGGCTTCCAAGAAGGCTTACGAACAGTCAGAGAAACGGAAAGCTTCCCAGAAGGCCTACCGTGAATCCGAGAGAGGGAAGGCTTGCCGGAAGGCTCACGAACAGTCCGAGAAACGGAAAGCTTACCTGAAGGCTTACCGTGCATCCGAGAAAGGGAAGGCTTCCCGGAAGGCTTACCGTGAATCTGAGAAAGGGAAGGCTTACCAGAAGGCTTACTATGAAGTTTTCAAAAATACCGGCAATAGAGAACAAGCAAAAATTGCTGGTAAGCAAGCTACCGACTTTATAAGAGAATCGAATAAAGTCAAGAATAGTGAGCTTGAATCAATATCCATTTCTCCTCTCCCACCCTCCTGCATTTCAGGTTGACTGAAAAGTCAATAATCGAAGAGTAAGAAGGTATTGATCACTGTACTCTGGATAGACAAACGGCATAATTTTCTGTGGAGCCGGTTGTGTAGTTCGGTTGATTGGAGCTGATGTACTCACCTGGCTTTCTTGGAGGGCTTGCGCTTTTTCGTTATTAGCCTGCTGCAAACGCTCGTTGTAAATCTGCTCGCTGATCCGCAAAGCAGAGGAAATATTCTTAACTGCCCCGGAGTTTTCACTTTCACTACCCGGTGGCTTCTGATCTGTCATGGTGTCATACCGATATCGCCAGGTTGTACTCACTGAGATGGCTCGTCGAGGTTTTTATCCGGGACTGGAAAGAGTGCGGAGGCTAACCGGTTGAGCGCTTCAAGATGGAGCCTCTGACTGAAACGGTTAGGGATGTTGTCATGGCGACAGATCTAGAGAAAGCCTGAAAGCCTTACGATACCACTGCAAATGTGTCGTTCATCCGCTATTCCTGTGGTGTGAAGCAGAAGGTAGAATCCCATGGCTGACCCTCATTGTTGAGAGAATAGAATGTTAAAACGTCTGGGTATTTCACTGTTTACACTGATCCTGCTGTCTGGTTGTGGCGAACAGCAGGCCGAAATAGAAGAAGCTATTCAAGAAGCCAAAGCAGCGGCTCAAGAAGCGTTGGAACAAGTGCAGGAAGCTGCCTCGACCGAGGCTGGAGAGATTATCAATCAGACTCAGGATGCTATTAACGAGCTTCAGGCCAATGCTGACCCGGAAAAAATCATTGAAATGGCCGGTGATCAGGCGGTACAAGTGATCGAAGAAGCTCGGGAAGCTGCTATTGAAGCTATTCAGGAAGGCAAAGACGACGCTAAAGAAGTACTTGAGCAATAGTCACGCCGACTGTAGATACGGATGATTTAAAAGCGGTATGAAAAAAACTGGACATTTATTCAGCGCATCGTTGCTGATTTTTGCGGCGCAACTGTCTGCAAACGAATTACCACTGGCATCATTCCACGTGGATAATGGCTGGGCAGGTGAAGCTTTTCATTTGTATAACAAGGCAGCTCATGGATACATCGTAGTCCATGAAGTGAATGGCTCCGGAGTACAGACAGTGTCTCGTAAAAAGTACCCCGTGGAAAAACTGGGTCAAACCTATTTTGCATTTGACACTGGTCACCTAAAATTCACCATCCGGCTGAATCCGGACAAAGACGCAGAGCTATATCTTCATGGCTATCCACTGGAAACCCGTTAAGGATGTAGTCCTCTGTTCCGTTCAGTGGTTTCTTGCTGTCATCTCGTTGAGTATCGCGGTCAACTGCCCCTGAAGCGGCTCCCCCACTTTGCTTGGGTTATCCTCCGCTGCGAGGGGCTCAGGGCCAACCCCGAAGTTTTCTGCTATAACTTTCTCAGTTCATTTGCAGATTCAGGGTCACATTATTTACTGCAGTGCAAGTAAACAAGCCATTCGCTGAACAGGGAGGGCTTTTTTAAATAACCAGCACCAAATAAACCAAGGTATTTACATGACGGTATCATTGTCTACACAAGCGCCTGTTCGGCCCCCGCATTCTCCGGAAGATGAATTTTCAGGTGCTTCCGATTCGATAGCCTGTCAGTTTGGAAAGTATACCGTTACCAAGCGAGGTTTGCTTTATACCTCTGCATACTCAATTTTCGGGCTAACTGCCGGATGCCCATCAGGAGTTGCCGTTGGTAGTGCTGTTTTTCGAGCGGTTGCCGGTAACCCATTTGGCGCTGCCATCGGAGGAGCGCTTGCCGGATTCGGTACGTGTCTGTACGTCGGTAATATTTGTGGCTATATCATGGCTGAAATTGCTTCAACCATTTATGATCGAGTGATTGCCGCCTCTGCTCCTGAAACCCGGTCGCTCGATTCCCCATCCAGTTTTTTTGCCGATGCAGACATGACGGGTAATCCAGTTGATTCCAGTCCCGTTTAAGATTTATCAGGCCTTGAATAGATCGACTGCAAAGAACTCATGTCATGTCGAATGGTTTCATTTGGGGCAATCCAAAATTGATCATTGATGAAAGATGGAGCTATTTATTACTTTTTAGACTTCACAGATGATATCAAATGAGGCTCTTTTCGTATTGCAGACTGCTGATTTCATAAATCAGGCTGGAATCCTCCTGTGGCAGGGCTTGGCAATATTTAGCCAGCAGTTTCCTGAAGGCATTGTATATCAAGGCCTTTGGCCAATTTTCATTGCAGAGCAGTCTGTAACCCGAAAAGAGCCTCAAATGATTATACTGTATAAATAAACAGTTTTGAGTTTGAGTGGCATGAAGCCGATCCAGATCCTCCCACAGTCCTCTTCAACGAGATTGCCTTTCTATACAACCCCGGCTGCCTGTGGCTTTACCAGCCCGGCAGCAGACTACCTGCAAGAGACTCTTTCACTTGATCAACTGTTGATTCGCCACCCCGCAGCGACTTTCTTTGCCAGAGCCCAGGGGCGTTCTATGGAAGGTGCCGGTATTTTTGATGGCGATATTCTTATTATTGATCGCTCTTTGAGCCCAAGAGACGGCGATGTGATACTCACGCTGCTGGATGGTGAGTTAATCGTAAAACGGCTTGTCTATCGCAACAGCAAACCGGAACTGCACTCTGAAAACCCCGATTACCCGCCCGTTCAATTGGATAATGAAGAAGGCCTTAATGTTTGGGGTGTGGTAACTGAAGTGATCCACCACTTGCGATGAAGCCAATAATAGCCCTTTGTGATGCCAACTCATTTTACTGTTCCTGCGAGCAGGTCTTTAATCCGCTACTGCTTGGCAAGGCCCTTGGTGTACTGAGTAATAACGATGGCTGCATCGTCGCCCGTACCCCACAGCTCAAAGCATTGGGGGTAGCCATGGGAACACCGGCCTTCAAGGTTCGGGAACAGGTGGAACGGGGTGAGATCATTCTGAAAAGTTCCAATTACGCACTGTACGGGGATATGTCTTCCCGCTTTATGTCGGTGCTGGAACAGTTCAGCCCAAAGCTGGAAGTGTACTCGATTGACGAAGCCTTCGTTGACCTCTCCGGTTTTCCAGTGGAAATCCTGCAGGAAAGGGGCATGGCGATGAAACAACGGGTCTTTCAATGGACGGGCCTACCTATTGGTATCGGCATCTCGACCACCAAAACCCTGGCCAAACTGGCCAACTATGCGGCCAAAAAATATCCGGCGACTGCTGGCGTAGTGGATTTAACCAGCCCGGTTCGTCAGCGTCGGCTGATGGAGATTACCCCTGTTGGAGAGGTGTGGGGTGTCGGCAGACGAATAGGAAAGCGGCTGGAGGCGTCCGGAATCAAAACCGCTGCACAACTGGCAGATGCCAACCGACAATGGATCAGGAAACAGTTTTCCATTGTGTTGGAACGAACGGTCTGTGAGCTTCAGGGAGAAAACTGCCTGCCCTGGGAGGAAAGTGGTGCTGCCAACAAACATCAGATCATGTGCTCCCGAAGCTTTGGTCAGCGGGTGACGACCAAACAGGCGCTTCACGCTGCACTGGCCAGCTTTATCTGTCGCGCCTGTGAGAAACTCAGGAAGCAACAGCAGTATGCCAGAGAAGCCATCGTCTTTGTCCGAACCGATCCTTTCAAGGAAAACCTTCCACAAACCGGACGGAGCCTGAAACTGATGGCACCATCACCCACCAGCGATAGCTCAGTCTGGTTACGGCAGCTAACACCCGCGTTGGACGTCCTGTTTCAGGAAGGTTATGAGTATAAAAAGGCGGGCTTTGCACTGATGGATCTCTGTTCCAGTCAGGGCTTTCAGGGGGATTTACTGGCGGCAGCATCTCTGCCAGAAAACACCAAAATGATGTCAGTGCTTGATGCCATCAATCAGCGTTTCGGCAGTCAGGCTCTCCGGCCTGCTTCGGTCGGTTTTGTACCACAACAGTGGCATATGAACCAGCAGGCGTTGAGTCCCTGTTACACAACACAATGGCAAGATATTATCCATGTCCGGGTGCGATAGGGTTTACTTCTGTGCCCAGCGGGTTATGAATGCTTCAACGTCAGCTGCAGAATTGGGTTCTTTATTTGACAGCCCTATGCCGTGATGCATACCAGAACAGAACTCTTCATATAGCTCGGTTGCTTCTTCCAAATTATCGCAGATGATCAAATGCCCGATCAGGTCACCAAGATCCAAGGACTCCATACTGTCATAGCCTTTGGTAATAACGGCAGTGAGCAGGCGGTCAATATTCTCTTTGAAGTCTGCTAATGGTATTTTTGGGATGTCCACTGGGGCTGTATCCTTAGTCACTGGCTTTCAAAACTCTTCCTGATTACCACCGACCCTACGTCGTGAGCCAGCTGCTATAATAAACGTCGATAGTCATGTGTTTTGGAGGTAAAACTGATGTGTAAAAACACCATTCAGTTCCAAAAAGGCCTTGGCATTATGCAATTTCTGGCTAATTACGGCAGTGAAGAGCAGTGTGAGAACGCGCTGTCCTCTTGGCGCTGGCCAGATGGCTTCCAATGCCCGAAGTGTGGCTCCCGCAGTTTCTGCAAGCTTCACCGGAAAGCTGAATTCCAGTGCAATTGCTGCCGTTGCCAAACCTCGCTTACCAGTAACACTATCTTTGACTCAACAAAGCTGCCTCTAGCTACCTGGTTTCTGGGTATCTATCTCGTCACCCAGAATAAAGCGGGGATTTCTTGCCTGACGCTTCATCGACAACTTGGCATTTCCTACAATGCCGCATTGCGCATGAAACACAAACTCATGCAGGTCATGATGGAAAGAGATAACAGCTGGCAGTTGAGTGGTTTTGTTCAGATTGATGACGCCTATTGGGGCGGAGAGCGCCACAGAGGCCGCCGGGGCAGAGGCTCAGAGAACAAAGCCCCCTTCGTGGCCGCAGTTCAGACAGATGCTGATAACCACCCTATCTACATGAAGTTCAATGCCGTTGATAACTTCCGGCGAAAAAATTCAGGAGTGGGCAGAACATGCCCTGAAAAAGGGTGTCCGGGCCGTCAGCGATGGCTTGTCCTGTTTCCGGGGTATTGAAGATGCCGGATGCCAGCACACAGCCATCATTACCGGTGGTGGGCATGCATCCATGGAGAATGAGTTGTTCACCTGGGTAAATACCATGCTGGGAAACGTGAAAACAGCGATTACCGGTACTTACCATAAGCTCGACCCCAAGCATCTGGGCCGTTATCTATCAGAGTTCAACTATCGGTTTAACCGGCGTTTTGATATGCCTTCAATGATCTCAAGGCTAGGTCGGGCTGCAGTCAATACAGCACCGATGCCGGATCGACTTCTCAAACTGCCAGACGTCCAGTGGAAACCGGGTTAGCCATCAACCGATAATTGAAAGTCAGTTGACGTATTAATATCATTATTTCGAATGATGATGTGGGTCTTTGCTTGTTCGGAGCGGTTATGAAACCGAATTTAGTTGATAATCTGGAGAACAAGCCGTCATGATGCCTGCTCCACCGGTAATACTGGAGAGGTTCTATTATTTCTGGCTCTTTTCGTATTGCAGACTGCTGATTTCATAAATCAGGCTGGAATCCTCCTGTGGCAGGGCTTGGCAATATTTAGCCAGCAGTTTCCTGAAGGCATTGTATATCAAGGCCTTTGGCCAATTTTCATTGCAGAGCAGTCTGTAACCCGAAAAGAGCCTTATTTCTTTACCGGGTTATAGACATAAAGAATGAAAAGCTGCACGTATATTCTTAAATTATCTTTCCCTGTGTCATGACGTACGATCAGTGGTAATCAGGAAACTCTTTAAAGTCTGATTATTACTATGCTGTAAGTCCATTCACACTGCCGCCAGCTGAACAAAGCTGGCCGCCGTACTTGGGCTGGCAAACTCATAGTCCTCGTTAAATATAAAATACTCACCATCAAGAGTGATAATGCCCTTTTCCAATAGACGTTCTCTGTTTTTGACAACATTTCTGCAGTGCGCAGCCCGGTCGGGCTACCATGGACCAGAAAGAGTTTGATGGTTGCCGGTTGCATGGGAAAGATTATCTCTGAGTGGTACCTGGCTCAACACGGGCAGTCAGTTTGCGCCATCATAGCACTCAGAGTGTGGACGGAATAGACCGATAACTTACTTGGTAACGGCCTGTTCAGGATTAAGCTGTCACTACGTAGTAACAATTTCAAGTAGGCAGTATTTCATCCTTTGCTCTTTCCCCACTGAATCAGTTAATTTTAGTGTTTTTGGGATCATCGGGCTTGAGTATGCTAAGCACACCATGTCCAAGCACTTTCAATATTAAGGCCTTTTCAGGAGCACGCTTAAGAGAAAAGAAACATTAAAGTAGTAGGAGCCATTATTCATAACGACGCCAATGAAATTCTCTGTGCCTTGCGTTCAGGTACGATGAGTTTACCGAATCTCTGGGAGTTTCCCGGTGGCAAGATTGAAGAAGGCGAACAGCCAAAAGAAACACTGCGCCGAGAAATTCAGGAAGAGTTGGGTTGTGATATAGAAGTGTTTGATCTGGTAGAGGATACCACCTACGACTATGGCAATATAATCATCAATTTGCTTACTTACCATGCCCGGATAGTCGCGGGTAAACCCGTCCCGGCAGAGCATGCGGCGTTGCTCTGGTTATCGGTGACGAGTTTGCAAAGCCTGGTTTGGGCTCCGGCTGATATTCCAGCGGTCCAGCGTTTAATGGCGGCACACACTGAAGTTGCCGAACCAGCCTGACCACGGCCTGGTCACTTTCTCAAGTCCGGGCACCGATCTATTCGGTCAAATCTTCAAAAATATCTAAAGGTACAGCGTTGTGCAGCTTCCAGATCACGCTCATGGGTTTGTCTCCGGAGCTGCTGACATAGTCCACCTGGCCTAAATACATAAACGGCAGGGTGATGTTGTATTGCTTTACCTGTTTTCGCACAAAAAGATGGATATGGTAGCCTTGCTGTTTGTGGTGAACGTAATGCTGGCCGACGTTGGAACTGTGTGAAGTCTGATTCTGACTTTGCCAATGGAAGGTGCGGGGGTCCATAAAGTAGTCTTTATAGTGGAGGTGGGCATCGACTGCTTGATCCTTGTTCAGGTTAATGAACAAAAAGTAGTCTTGGCCTACCCGTTTTACTCCTTCCCGCCATGAGCCACGCATTGCGGTGTCTTCCGAGAGAAACTGAATATCATTCCGGGTGTAATTTTGGTAGATAATAAAGTGCTCACCGTTGCCCAGGAAGGCGGCGGGTTTGAAATGTCGGCGGAATTGTTTCAGTCCGTAATTGACACGATCGCTGATGTAACTTTTAGCGAATTCGCCAGAATTGACCAATGTGATAAAATTTTGGTCTAAATGAAACACTTCATTGCCTAAGGTGCCGAAAGCCCATGACATATTACGGTGAGGTAAGGCCAATGATGCCATGGCTGATAGAATCAGCGGTTTATGCTGGTGGCTGTCGATGGCCTGGTTAAAGTAACGGATGAGTTGTTGCTCAATATCCAGTACATTGATCGAGGTTTGTTGTTGCTCAACTGCCGCCAGCAATAGGATAAATTCATAGGGCCATTTGATCGGGCACATGGCTTCCAGTCTTTCAGCGACCTGTTGCAGATATGGGTTGTTTTGCAACTCTACTGGGTTCCCCTCTTGGTCATGGCATTTAATTTTGGTGTTATACAAGGAGCCAAATTTTGAGAAAAAGAAGTTCGGGTTTGGGGCATTTTCTGCGGTAAAAAAGTCCAGTATTTCTGGTGAGCTGCCCAATTCCTTTTTAAACTGTGCATACAGTTGTTTCAGGTATTCAGTATTGTCCAGGCGGATACTGTCGAGTTTTGTCAGAATTTTTTCTTTGGTGATTTCATCCAACTCGACATAACAGCCGGCCGGCAGGTCAGCAAACTCATGGCTAACCGCTCGTTTGAGGGTATCTTTATCAAAGTCTCTGCGGCCACTTTCACCACTCAGTGCCAAAGGCACCATGTAGGAGTTTTGATGGTTCCCGATAAAATCCAGCACAGTAACATACTCTTTGCCTTCTGACTTTCTCAATCCACGGCCAAGCTGTTGAATAAAAATCGTAGAAGAGTCTGTCGGTCTGAGGAAGAGCAATAAGTTTACCCGGGGAATATCGACACCTTCATTGAAGATATCCACGGTAAAAATAACTTCTAATGGATGGTTTGGATCTTGTAAGTTGATAATCTCTGACTGACGTTCCTGAGGATCAGACAGGCCAGTTAATACCTTACTGGTAATGCCCCTGTCATTAAAAGACTGGCTCATAAACGCAGCATGGTCACGGTTGTAGTGGTCAAGTAAAAATGGACACCTGATTAAGCCGCTTTCCTGAGTTCTTGTTGCTCAAAGTCCACAGGGCTCATGTAACCAAGATAAGAGTGAAGTCTGCGGTTGTTGTAGAACAAAATATAATCAACAACTGTCACCTCAACATCTGCCCTTGTTTCGAAAATATAATGGTCAGTCCTTTCTCGTTTCATACTGCCAAAAAATCGCTCCGTTACCGCATTATCCCAGCAATTTCCCTTACGACTCATACTGCATATCATGCCGTATTCCCTGAGCTGAGCCTGATAGTCCAGCGAGGCGTACTGGCTTCCCTGATCTGAGTGGTGAAGCACTTCCGAACCAGGCTTACGACTCCACCACGCCATTCTCAAGGCTTCCAGCGGCAGCTCTGTGGTCATACGCTTGTCCATTGACCAGCCTACTATCTTCCGGGAATAGAGATCCATAACCACTGCCAGATACAGCCAGCCTTCGCGAGTCCATAGATAAGTGATATCAGTCGTATAGATCCTGTTTGCCTCTGTGACAGCAAACTCCCTGTTCAGAAGATTTTCTGCTACCGGAAGCTTATGCTTGCTATTCGTCGTCACCTTGAATTTTTTTGCATACTTCACAACCAGTCCCAAGCGCTTCATCAGTGTTGCTGCTTGATAGCGGCCAATATTGTAACCCTTGCCTTGCAGGGCTTTTGCCATTCTCCGGCTGCCATATGAGCGATCGGAGTCGATAAAAATTTGTTGTGCATCAGACTCCAGGCGGAACTGCTTGGCCAGAGAGTCCTTCTGATGTTCCTGTTGATTCTGCCAGCGATAAAAGCCACTGCGCCCAACCTGCATTACTTTACAGAGCACCTGCACCGGATAGGCCTCCTTCTCCTGTTGTATAAATGCAAATCTTACAACAGGTCTTTCGCGAAGAAGGACGTCGCCTTTTTTAATATTTCCTGTTCCATTTTCAACTGGCGGTTTTCAGCTTCCAGCTCTTTTATTCGCTGCTGATCAGGCGTCAAAGCTTGCTGCCCTTTGCCTGGAAAAGACATTTCCTTTCCTGATTACCACTGATCGTACGTCATGACACAGGGAAAGATAATTTAAGAATATACGTGCAGCTTTTCATTCTTTATGTCTATAACCCGGTAAAGAAATAATAGAACCTCTCCAGTATTACCGGTGGAGCAGGCATCATGACGGCTTGTTCTCCAGATTATCAACTAAATTCGGTTTCATAACCGCTCCGAACAAGCAAAGACCCACATCATCATTCGAAATAATGATATTAATACGTCAACTGACTTTCAATTATCGGTTGATGGCTAACCCGGTTTCCACTGGACGTCTGGCAGTTTGAGAAGTCGATCCGGCATCGGTGCTGTATTGACTGCAGCCCGACCTAGCCTTGAGATCATTGAAGGCATATCAAAACGCCGGTTAAACCGATAGTTGAACTCTGATAGATAACGGCCCAGATGCTTGGGGTCGAGCTTATGGTAAGTACCGGTAATCGCTGTTTTCACGTTTCCCAGCATGGTATTTACCCAGGTGAACAACTCATTCTCCATGGATGCATGCCCACCACCGGTAATGATGGCTGTGTGCTGGCATCCGGCATCTTCAATACCCCGGAAACAGGACAAGCCATCGCTGACGGCCCGGACACCCTTTTTCAGGGCATGTTCTGCCCACTCCTGAATGGTTTTTCGCCGGAAGTTATCAACGGCATTGAACTTCATGTAGATAGGGTGGTTATCAGCATCTGTCTGAACTGCGGCCACGAAGGGGGCTTTGTTCTCTGAGCCTCTGCCCCGGCGGCCTCCGTGGCGCTCTCCGCCCCAATAGGCGTCATCAATCTGAACAAAACCACTCAACTGCCAGCTGTTATCTCTTTCCATCATGACCTGCATGAGTTTGTGTTTCATGCGCAATGCGGCATTGTAGGAAATGCCAAGTTGTCGATGAAGCGTCAGGCAAGAAATCCCCGCTTTATTCTGGGTGACGAGATAGATACCCAGAAACCAGGTAGCTAGAGGCAGCTTTGTTGAGTCAAAGATAGTGTTACTGGTAAGCGAGGTTTGGCAACGGCAGCAATTGCACTGGAATTCAGCTTTCCGGTGAAGCTTGCAGAAACTGCGGGAGCCACACTTCGGGCATTGGAAGCCATCTGGCCAGCGCCAAGAGGACAGCGCGTTCTCACACTGCTCTTCACTGCCGTAATTAGCCAGAAATTGCATAATGCCAAGGCCTTTTTGGAACTGAATGGTGTTTTTACACATCAGTTTTACCTCCAAAACACATGACTATCGACGTTTATTATAGCAGCTGGCTCACGACGTAGGGTCGGTGGTAATCAGGAATTTCTTTAACGGAACTGGCTAAAAGATCACTGTCGCAAGGAGGTTTGATATCCGATTCGGTGACTGTGCTGTCAATAGCCACAGTGCGCCCTTTTTCAATACCCTGATCTTTAGCGGTCATTAGCTGACAGTTATTAATCCGTTCCCATGTAGATGCAGTAAGAAGGCTGATGAGCCCATGCAAACTGGAGCGACTGGGGCGCTGGTTTGGTTCGAGGCGACAAAAGTCTCGAAAGAGCATGGAGTCCATCAAAACAAACGACAAGTAGTCATAATCACAATTCAAATACTGTTTCAGGAGTGCCGCACGAAGAACGGATTCTGCTGATAGTCCGTTCCGCCCAGTGTTCTGTTTATCACCAGAACTTAAGTCCTCATAAATCCAGTCATTGAACTGTGGATGGGCGTCAAGCCATTGCGAGATACCGGAAAGCTGGGAGCAGATTTCATGAGGTACGTAATGGAGTTCCATACTACACTGCGGGTTGCGTTTTTTGCGCATTTGGAGTCCTCTGTTTTTGGCAATCCCTTATGTTTCTTGCTCTTGGGAAGTTTAGTCGCCAGATAGCAGTAGGGCTCCACTTAATTTTTCAGGGTAAAATCTACAGTTTTCAATTGGTTGTGTTTTTGGACGAGAACTAGCTATTGTTCTGAGCTTCGATAGAAGGCCGAAGCTCTTAATAATAGCCCGTTAATCTGCCTTAAAACCGCCTCTATATCACGCACTTTCGTACGGCAATTTAAGCCAGTGTACAGCGCAGTGCTCTCACCTTATTTTTAGCCAGCGTCCTTGGCTGGTAGCTAAGCAGCTTATACGGACGTGCTACAGGGACATCACCCATAAGGAGGTGGCACAATAATCTATCGGAGAACGATAATGGCTAAAAGTAAAAACGAGAGCAAAACGGCAGAGAAGCCTGAAGGAAAAACCAAGAAGGAAAAATTTATCGAACTGGCAGAGGTTCGGGTCCCCAAAGCCTTGAAGCAGATTGCTATGATCGGCAGCCTGTCAGACAAGACTAAGTTTGAGTACACCGAGAAAGAGGTCAAGCAGATCCATGATGCCTTACAGTCCGCTCTGGATCGGATGAAAGCCCGGTTTGAAAATGGAGAGGACACAAAGGAGGGATTTAAGCTGGTTTGATCTATAGCCCCGTTTCGGGGCTACTCTGCAATTACTGGTTCAACATATCCACAACCCTCAGATCAATAAGCGAAGGCAGCTCGTTGTCATTCTCCACTATAAACTCCTTGAGATCATCAATGGGCATTTCATAAATGCTCACGAACCGGTCTTTCGATAGACAACAGTTTTCCTCAGTATCCGTTGGGTCATAGTATTTGCCTCCTACACGAATAACCGCCTTGCCAAAGAAACAATGGTTGGAAATGATGCCAAGCACATAGTGCAGGTCATCAAAGTCTTGCTCGTGCAGGTTTAGCAGGTAGTCAGCTGCTGTTTTGTAACTGTTTTGCCGGTCGACTGGAATACTCAGCCTTTGGATTGCAGTAGGAAGCGGGTGCAGGGGCACCTCCTGAACCTTTGGGGTTACCCCAAAGCGTTGAAAGAACTCCTTGATATAGTCTGCCATCATAACGTTGTCCCTATTGTTATGTTTGGAATTTGATTGCCGGAGAACCAGCACTGTTTTATTCAGCTATTTCCTCATCAACTGGCTGGTAATCAATGTCCCAGGCATCCTTACCGAAACCATTAATCCAGAACTTGAGCTGAAGTGAGTCCATAGCGGTGGCGCTGATTTCATAGCAGTCCTTATGCTCAATGTACGTTTGATCTTCAGATAGTCTGGATTCCAGAATATGAAGCCCAGCCTCCTTATCAACGCGGAAAGACAGCTTCACTTTTTTGCCCTCCCCGAATGAGAACCGCGCCTCATCGTTGTACTGCTTCAGGTCAAACCCCTCTGGTCGTTCAAAAGTCATTGAGGTTGAGTGAGCGGATAGCATGCTGTGCATCGCCAGATTCCGTTCATCGTCATAACCCTTGAACCGGCAGACCAGGAACAACCGAGGCCCTTGTTGAGCTAGCCCCAGAGGCATGACGGTTTTTTCTTTTACCTCTCCACCAGCATTCCTGTAGGTAATATCCAGCCAGTAGTTGTTGTAGAGAGCACAGCTGACTTCATTGAACACATCCGGTTGCAATTCGGGCGGTAACAATGGCTGTGTCTCAGGTGCCACCACCACCTTGGATAACCACTGAATCTCCTTGGCGGGGTCTTGGGCATGGCTGATATTTCGGTTGGCTTCCTCAAAAAAGCCAGACATGGAGTCCATCAAGCTGCAGGGCAACAGGTTCTTCAATGTCTTGTGCGCCATTTGCAGAATCAGTGACTCCTGAATACTCAGGGCGTTCACCGTAAAGCCCACAGCCTGCTGGCTCCACCGGTAGCCATAAGGTTTACTGCGGTTATTCATATCAATGGGGAAATGACTGCTCTCTACCAGAGACTTCATATGTCGTTGAATGGTGTGGATATCCCGGTCCAATCCAATCTCGGCCAGCTGTTGTTTCAGCTGTTGAGCAGTAATCCACCAGCTTTTGGGGATGCGTTTCAGTAACTCAATGATGAGAATGGTGGTTTCCAGAGAAGATTGTCGTTTATTCATATCCTTGTCAGACTCCGCAAAACAGGTGTAGCATAGAAAGCTCACTTCATCGCCATTCGGCATCGCTTTCCCGTTTCAGAATCCCATCATAAAACAGCCCTGCGACGAGTTGTGTCGCATGCAAACCAAAAATTGAAAATTTTTTTAGATTTTTACTTCGACAAGACACGACTACCGCCAAACACCTTACATGCGTACAATGACTGATTACCTAAAACTGCACCTCTGAGCTATCTGGTCCCATGCTCCCCAAAGTCAATAAAAGACGGCGGTAAAATCCACGGGCGGTAGCGTCGATTCATATCATCTTCTGTAAAGCACCCTATGGCGATTAAAAAATCCGAACTGTACTCATCTCTCTGGGCCAGCTGCGACGAGCTGCGGGGCGGGATGGATGCCAGCCAGTACAAAGACTATGTGCTGGTGATGCTCTTTGTGAAATACATCAGCGATAAATTTGTCGGCCAGTTCAGCCCGCCGGTGAAAATCCCGACAGGTGCCACCTTTGCGGATATGGTTGCCCTGAAAGGCAAGCCCACCATAGGCGACGACATCAATAAGAAAATCATTATTCCCTTGCGTGATGCCAACAAGCTCACCGGGATGCCGGACTTTAACGATCCGGACAAACTCGGCAGCGGCAAAGAGATGGTGGAAAAACTCACCAACCTGATCGCTATTTTTGAAAGCAAAGACCTGGACTTCAGTAAGAACAGGGCCGATGGCGACGATATTCTCGGCGATGCCTATGAATACCTGATGCGTCACTTCGCCTCTGAAAGTGGCAAGAGCAAAGGGCAGTTTTATACCCCGGCAGAAGTGAGCCGCATACTTGCCAAGGTGATCGATATTGAGAAAATCGATAGCCGTGGCTACTCCGTGTACGACCCGACCTGTGGTTCCGGCTCATTACTCCTGAAAGTGGCGGACGAAGCCGGTGAACACGTTTCCCTCTACGGCCAGGAGAAAGATGCCACCACCAGCGGCCTGGCGCGGATGAACATGATTCTGCACAACAACCCCACCGCGCAAATTCGCCAGGGCAACACCCTGGCCAACCCGCTGTTTACCGAGGGTGACAGCCTGAAAACCTTCGATTTCGTGGTGGCCAATCCGCCGTTCAGCGATAAACGCTGGGGCAGTGGTGTGGATGCGGAAGAGGACCCGCACTACCGTTTTCAGAGCTACGGCGTGCCACCGGCCAAGAACGGCGATTATGCTTACCTGCTGCATATTATCCGCAGCCTGAAAAGCCATGGTAAAGGTGCCTGCATTTTGCCTCATGGTGTGTTGTTCCGGGGTAATGCCGAGGCAACGATTCGTCAGTCCCTGGTGGAACGGGGTTATATCAAAGGCATTATCGGGCTGCCTGCCAACCTGTTTTATGGCACCGGCATTCCGGCCTGTGTGATTGTTATTGATAAAGAAGGCGCGGCGGCACGCAAAGGCATCTTTATGGTGGATGCCGGTAAAGGCTTTATCAAAGATGGCAATAAGAACCGTCTGCGGGAGATGGATATCCATAAGATTGTGGATGTGTTCAACAAGCAGATCGCCATAGACGGTTACAGCCGTATGGTCAGCTACGATGAAATCCGCAAAAACGAATTCAACCTCAATATTCCCCGATACATTGACAGCTCCGTGGCGGAAGATATTCAGGATATCGATGCCCATCTCCACGGTGATATTCCCAAGGTGGATATTGATGCACTGCACCACTACTGGCAGGTATTTCCGACCCTGAAAACCACGCTGTTTGCTACCGCTGCCCGCTCTGAGAATTACTACACGCTCCAGGTCAGTACAGAAGCGCTTAAGCCAACCATTTACGAACATGCGGAATTTGTCGCTTACACCAAGGAGATGAACCAGGTATTTACTGGCTGGAAAACCGCCACCCAAATCTACCTGAAGCAGCAGGATGACGGTTGCAAACCCAAGGCGATGATTGAGGAGATCAGCGAATCACTGCTGAGCGCCTACACCGGCAAACCGCTGCTGGACAAGTACGATGTTTACCAGCACCTGATGAACTATTGGGCAGATACCATGCAGGACGACTGCTACCTGATCTCTGCCGATGGTTGGGAAGCGAAAACCTATCAGATCATCGAGGTTAAAAAAGGCAAAGAGGTGATCAAAGGCTGGACCTGCGACCTGATTCCCAAATACCTGGTGATTAACCGTTACTTTGCTGGAGAGCAAGCTGCCATTGATCAGCTGATTGCCAATAAAGAGCAACTGGAAAGCCAACTGGAAACCTTGCAGGAAGAGCGAAGAGCACAGCGGCGAAGATGGGGTATTGAACGACGTTGGCAGTAAAGCCGAGGCTGCTGCGGTACTGATGGAGTATCAGGAGTTGGCGTGGGCAGCGCTGGATGCCGCAACCCATCAGGAATACACCGTTATACAAAAGCGGCTGGAAACCACCATTGACGATTTTAATGAGCTAAAAAACGACAGCTTTCTGGATGCCCTGAAAAACAGCAAAGGCACCATCACCGCCAAAGCGGTGAAGGATCGCCTGAAGCGCACGGGCGACCGGGAAGAGACTGATACTCTCAATGAGTTCCTGACCACCGAAGCCACTATCAAAGAATGGCGCAAAACCTGCCGGGTGCTCTGGTCGGATGCCCTGACGCTGATTGACCGAACGATTTACCCCGACAACGAAGACCGGGACAACCTGAAAGAGATTGTGGTGCTGAACCGCTATCTGGAATTGCTGGACGATATCGCCACAGAAAAAAGGGCGATCAAACATGAAGAGCTGGAACTGGATAAAGCCCTGTACGAGCACTACCCGGCGCTGACAGAAGACGAGATCAAACAACTGGTGGTGGACGACAAATGGCTAATGACCATTGACCGGGATGTGCATACCGAGATGGATCGCATCAGCCAGCGGCTGACCCAGCGGATTAAAGAGCTGGCGGATCGCTATGAAACCTCGTTGCCGCAATTTAACCAGCGCGTGGTAAGGCTGGAACAGGCGGTGGGTAAACATCTGGTGAAGATGGGGTTTGTATGGAACTGAAGCCGGGGTATAAGCAGACTGAGGTTGGGGTGATTCCGGAGGATTGGTCAGCAATATCACTTGGCAATCTTGCACAAATTCAGCGTGGAGCTTCACCTCGCCCTATCGATAGCCCAGTTTGGTTTGATGAAAACTCCAAAACTGGTTGGTTGAGAATTTCTGATGTATCAAAGTCTAACAAGTATTTAAAAAACACTTTACAAAGTCTATCCGATAAGGGAATCGCTAATAGCCGCTTTGTTCCTTCCAAAAGCTTGGTAATGAGTATCTGTGCCACGGTAGGTCGGCCAATCATTACTCTAAAAGATGTTTGTATACACGATGGGTTTGTGGTTTTTGGCAACTTAAAAACCAATATGGACTTTCTATATTATGTGTTAACAGATCTTGAAAAAGATTGGTCAAAGCATGGTCAAACTGGCTCCCAGATGAACCTGAATACGGGATTAATTAACTCCACTAAAATCCCGCTGCCACCAACCAAAGCCGAACAACAAGCCATTGCCAACGCCCTGAGCGATATGGATACCCTAATCCAGTCGTTGGAGCAGCAGATCATCAAAAAGCAGCAGATTAAGCAAGGGGCTATGCAGTCGCTGCTTAATCCTTATGATGAAAATGGCAACCTGAAAAATGGCTGGTTGACTAAACCTCTTTCAGAATTAGCTGAAATTCTTAAGGTAGACATTAAGCTCCACCCACTGCACAGAAGCCTAATCTTGTACGCCCTGAACAACCATCCCGTGCAGGGTGTTCTCGTTTCGCATTATTTCCCCAGAAGTCCAGTAGCTTTTTAATGCATGAGACCAATGATTTTCCTGCATTCATCAACGATGAAATCACATTACCAAACAGGTGAGTCCCACTTTTCATCACCTTGTGCGTCGAGATTTCCTCAATGCTCCCACTTTCACTGAGGTTCGCCTGTGCAGCATGGGCAAGGTACCTTTTCAACGTCACAACCACAAAGGACATCAGAATCAGGCTAAACACCAGTGTCGCTGATTTGGTGTTAAAACGATGCCACCCTGAATAGGATTTGATCTCTTTGAAAATCAGCTCTATCTGCCACCGTAGACGATAGGCCTGGAGCACATCACTCAAGGTGAACTCCACCCGGTTCAGGTTGGTCACAACGAAAACCCACTTCTGTTTTTTGTCATTCCAGCGGACAACCAAGCGGAATGGCCAGGCTTTGAATCCCGGCCATTCTACATCCAGGTCGAGGCACTGGTCTTTGGGGAAGCCAGACAGTACATCCTTCAGTTTTTGTCCTTTGTAGCGATTGAGATTCTTGCCATCCTCCCGTACCGCGCTGAGTATCGTCGGGTTGATACTCTGAGGTGCCTTGCAGATAAAAGAACCCTCCCTGTCATCAATAGCGGCAAAGAGTTCCAGCTCAAAATAACCGGCATCCATTAGCATCAGGATATAGGCCATGGATGTTGGCAGTGGTGGCAGACAGTCTCTTTCTGAACGGGTATCTTCAGTCAGCTGCACCCGCACCAGGTTGTTGGTGAGAAGATCCATTGTCGTATGAAGCTCGACGGCAGCAGGACTGACCGTTGAGAACCTGCCGGGAAATGCTTCTTTCAGGGCATCATAGACAGCTTGTGACGAACCGTCCTGAATCAGAATGTGCTCAAACTCTGAAAATGGACTGTCTTCATCAAACGCCATGAGTTTGCGGGAAAATATTTCCAGACACTGCACCCATAGCCACAGGATAAGAGTAGGCAGCGCGTCCTTTTTAGCTTGATTTGCCCAAGAACGATAAGAGACATTCAGCCCCGTCAACTCGTTAAATTTACGGTGTAGATCCGCCAGGGTATCGCAGTTTCCATCACCAGCGAGGGCATCAATCAGTGAGAGGATAAAATCCAAAGGACGGATATCTCGCTGTCGTATAGTAAAACCAAGCTGTTCCGCCATACTTAGGAGTTCTGACCGGTCGAAACAGGTCAACAGTTTTTTTCAACTAATCTACTATTTGCAGTACTCATCTTGTTCAGCCATTGATAATGGTTTCGAAGCTTTATTGTGGCTGTTCAAGGTGGGTTCTGCCGCCGGAAACGAACCTTTTTTGAGCTTAATGTCTACCCTAAGAGCTGAAATTAGGAGTGGTGGAACACCAAGTACAAACATTTCTGAATATTGGGGTAATGATTTGCTGTGGTGCACCCCAACTGATATCACAGCACTTGATGGCAAAAAATATCTGACTGATACCAAGCGCAAGATAACACACAAAGGACTAGCTTCAAGTTCAGCGGAATTATTACCTCCAAAGTCAATCGTTATGACTTCTCGCGCAACTATTGGAGAATGTGCTGTCACAATGAGCGAGATGACCCCCTGTGTCAGCATAGTTGTCGCCTCTCCTGAAATTAGAAATCTCAACAGGGGGCGGTCTATGAGTAATCAATGGCCCGCTATTCAGAAGAGTTCAAAGAGTCCATCATTCAGAAGATGATGCCACCCAATAATGTGCCAGTTTCGCAGTTGGTACGTGAGACTGGTATCTCTGATGTGACCCTGTACACTTGGCGAAAGAAAGCAGTATCTAAAGGAGTGCCTGTGCCGGGCGACGGAAAGAATCCAGATCAATGGACAACTGAAAACAAGTTAGCCGTAATCATTGAAACGGCTGCGTTAAATGAAGCAGAAATGGCTGAATACTGTCGTAAAAAAGGTCTGTTTGCTGAACAAATTCAGCAGTGGAAGGCTGCCTTTATTAACAGTGTTTCTGTCCAGCCTGAAAGTCAGTCAAAACAGCGTAAGGCGCTGTCTGACGAACACAAAAAAGATAAGAAAACCATCAAAAAGCTTGAGCGTGAACTCAATCGCAAGGACAAGGCGTTAGCAGAAACTGCTGCCTTGCTGGTACTCACAAAAAAGGCCCAAGAGATCTGGGGGGCGCCAGAGGACGATTAGTCTCTCTCCCGGATCGACAAAATGCTGTTAGCCTGATTAAACAGGCAGTTAAAGATGGGGCTCGTCAGTCAAAAGCCTGCAAAGCCCTTGGTCTTACAGAAAGAACTGTACAACGCTGGATGCAGGGTGATGACGTGCGCGCAGATAATCGCAAAAATGCTGACAGGCCAGAACCGGTTAACAAGTTTTCTGAAGCTGAGCGACAGGCGATTGTTGACGTCTGTAACAGCGAGCGGTTCAAAAGCCTTCCGCCCAGCCAGATTGTGCCCACATTGTTAGATGAAGGTCTCTATATGGGGTCTGAAAGGACATTTTACCGGGTGTTGGAGGAAACAGGGCAACAGCATCATCGGGGCAGTGCTGCCAAGCCAAACAGGTATAAGCCAACGTCCTGGTGTGCTACCGGACCCAACCAGGTCTGGTCCTGGGATATTACCTATCTGCGCTCTCCGATACGGGGGCAGTTTTATTACCTGTACCTGGTGATAGACATCTTTAGTCGTATGATTGTTACATGGGAAATTCATGAAACCGAATCAGCTGAGCATGCATCAGAAATGATCACTAAAGCCTGTATCAAACAGGGAATTGCAGCCTTGGAGTGGCCACTGGTTCTGCACTCAGATAATGGTAGTCCCATGAAGGGTGGCACTATGCTGTCAACACTGCAGCGTCTTGGGGTCGTGAGCTCATTCAGTCGTCCCCGGGTCAGTGATGATAACCCCTTTTCCGAGGCCATATTCAGAACCCTGAAATACCGCCCTGGTTATCCGCGCACGCCATTTGCTGATCTTGAAGCAGCACGTAGCTGGGTGCATGGTTTTGCCCAATGGTACAACGAAGAGCACAAGCACAGTGGGCTGAAATTTCTGACACCCGGGCAAAGGCATCGTGGTGAAACCAAGGTGCTTATGGCTAACCGCAGAAAGGTTTATGAACAAGCCAAAGAACGTCACCCAGAGCGCTGGGGAAAGAGGTCAACAAGGAACTGGGATCTGGCTGATGAAGTCTGGTTGAATCCCGACAGACCTGCTGATGATCAACTAAGCAAAGCCGCTTAAGTTGAGGCGACAACTATGTTGACAAACACCGATGACAACTAATCAAGGCTTTAAGAATTTCATACCCAATGCTGAAACTGATCTTGAGTTCCTCTTTTACCTACTGAAGATGCAAACACCGGGTTTTATTGGTTTGTGTAGTGGGAGTACATTCTTAGAAATCAGTAAACTTCAGGTGGCGAGCTATAAGGTTTCAGTACCCTGGCAAAAGAAGCAGCAAGAAAAAATATCTTCGGCCTTAGCAAGTATGGATGATGATATTTCTGTACTACAAGATAAGCTCGCTAAGCACCAAACTCTCAAACAAGGCATGATGCAAAACCTGCTCACCGGCACCGTCCGCCTCGTTTAACCACCCCTTACCCCCTTCAACCGCCGGCAGCACACTTTCACACCCTGCCGGTACTTCCCCTATTTTCAAGGAGAACGCCATGGCTGGCTCCGGTACCGTAACCAAACCCGAACGGGCCACCCAAAACCGGGTGGTGAAAACCCTGTTTCAGGATCAACTGGGCTATCACTATCTGGGCGACTGGGAAGACCGCCCCAATAACAGCAATGTGGAAGAAACCCGGTTAACGGGCTTTCTGGTGGGCAAGGGTTACAACAGCGCCGCCATCAGCCGGGCGGTCACCCAACTGAAAGCCGCCGCCAGTGAACAGAGCAAAAGCCTCTACCAAAGCAATAAAGCTTTTTATGAGCTGCTCCGTTTCGGCGTGAATGTGAAAACGGATGCAGGCAATCTTACCGAAACCGTCCAGGTGATTGACTGGCACAACCCCGAAGACAACGACTTTGCCATTGCCGAAGAGGTCACCGTCTTTGGTGAACGGGAAAAACGCCCGGATGTGGTGCTCTACGTCAACGGTATCGCCGTGGCGGTGCTGGAGCTGAAAAACAGCCGTGAATCCGTGGGCAAAGCCATACGACAGAGCAATACCAATCAGCGGGACGATTTTATCCGCTCCTTTTTCAATACCGTCCAGTTTGTTTTTGCCGGTAACGATTCGGAGGGTTTGAAATACGGCACCATCCTGACGCCGGAAAAGTTCTTCCTCACCTGGAAAGAGGACGAGGCGGACAACAGCGGTTACAAGCTGGATAAATACCTGGGCAAACTGTGCGAGAAACGGCGGTTTATTGAGCTGCTGTACGACTTTGTACTGTTTGATGGCGGCATCAAAAAACTGCCACGGGTGCATCAATACTTTGGGGTGAAAGCGGCACAGGAACATATCCGTCGGCGGGAAGGCGGGATTATCTGGCACACCCAGGGCAGTGGCAAAAGTATCACCATGGTGTTGCTGGCCAAGTGGATTCTGGAAAACAAGCCCGATGCCCGGGTGCTGGTGATTACCGACCGAGTGGAACTGAACGACCAGATTGAGCGGGTGTTTACCGATGCCGGTGAAGCCATCTCCACCACGAGCAGCGGCCGTGATTTGATGGCCCAGCTTGGCCAGGCCAAACCCCGGCTGATCTGCTCGCTGGTGCATAAGTTCGGCCGCCGGGAGGTGGATGACCTGGATGCCTATATCAAAGAACTGGGCAAGCAGGAACGCCATGCAGTGGGGGATATCTACGTGTTTGTGGATGAGTGCCATCGCACCCAGAGCGGCAGTTTGCACCGACTGATGAAGGCGATTCTGCCCGGTGCGCTGTTTATTGGTTTTACCGGCACGCCGTTGCTGAAAAAGGATAAAGCCACCAGCCTTGAGGTGTTTGGCAAATACATTCACACCTATAAGTTCAACGAGGCTGTGGAAGACGGTGTGGTGCTGGATTTGGTCTATGAGGCCCGGGATATTGACCAGCGACTGAAATCCCAGGGCAAGGTGGATGAGTGGTTTGACGCCAAAACCAAACCGTTGAATGACTACCAGAAATCCGAACTGAAAAAAATGTGGGGCACTATGCAAAAGGTATTGAGTGCCCGCTCTCGGATGAATGTGGTGGTGAGCGATATCATTCTGGATTTCAATACCAAACAACGGCTCAGCTCGCAGTCGGGTAATGCCATTCTGGTGGCTTCCAGCATTTATGAGGCGTGCCGTTATTATCAGATTTTTCAGGAGACGGAGCTGAAGGGTAAGTGTGCGGTGGTTACCTCCTATAACCCGCAGACCAAAGATATCGCCACCGAAGGCACCGGCAATAATACTGAGACGGATAAAGAGTTTGTCTTCCGGGTTTATGAACAACTGCTGAAGGATGTGAAGCCGGAAGCGGGCAAAACCAAGACCGAAACTTACGAATCCAAAGCTAAATCTCTGTTCACCAAAGAACCGGCCAATATGAAACTGCTGATCGTGGTGGATAAGCTGCTGACCGGTTTTGATGCGCCCAGCTGTACGTATCTTTATATTGATAAATCCATGCAGGATCACGGTCTGTTTCAGGCGATCTGCCGGGTGAACCGGCTGGATACGGAAGATAAGATTAACGGCTATATCATTGACTACAAAGACCTGTTTAATAAAGTGGGCAAGGCGGTTGCGGTTTATACCAGTGAGCTGGATTACGACGACTTTAAGGAAGAGGATTGTGAGATTCTACTCAAGCAGCGGCTGGAAGAAGGTCGGGAGCGGCTGGACAATGCCCTGGAAGCCATCGAGATGCTGTGTGAGCCGGTGCCGCCGCCCAGGGGGGATCTGGAGTTTATCCATTACTTCTGTGGTAATAGCGAGATGGCGGCAGACCTCAAGGCAAAAGAACCTTTGCGGGCTGCGCTCTATAAATCGACGGTGGCGCTGATCCGGGCTTATGCCAATATTGCCGATGAACTTGTGGCTGCGGGTTATACCGCTAAACGGATTGAGCAGATCAAAGAGCGGCTGGATTTTTATGTGAAGCTGCGGGAGCTGATTCGCCGTTCCAGCAATGAGGTGATTGACCTTAAAGCCTATGAAGCGGATATGCGTCACCTGATTGATACTTATATTCAGGCGGATGATTCGGTGGAGATTTCCCCGTTCAAGGATACGCCGCTGATTGACGTGATTGTGCGCAGTGGTATGGCCGAGGCGATCCGGACAGAACTGGGGCGGATGAAGGGCAATCAACAGGCGGTGTCGGAAGCCATTGAAAATAACGTACGCAGCCGCATTATCGAGAGCCAGCTGAATGACCCGGCCTATTTTGACAAGATGTCTACACTGCTTGATGAGCTGATTCGCCAGCGCAAGCAGAATGCCATTGAGTACGAAAAGTATCTGAAGGAAATTGCCGAGCTGGCGAACAAAGTCGTGACCGGGCAAAAGGATGATATGCCTGCGGCGTTGGATACTCCGGCAAAGCGTATGCTCTACAATAACCTGGGTGAAGATGAGGCGTTGGTGTTAAAAGTGGATGCCGCAGTTAGAGCCAATCTGATGGATGCCTGGCGTGGGGATGAGGCCAAGGAGAGCTATATACTCAATGCGCTCTATGAGATTCTGCAAGATGAGGATGAAACGTTTCGTGTTTTCAATCTTATCTCTAATCAGCAAGAGTATTTATCAGGAGCCTGAATGCCCGAAATGACGTTAGGAGGTATTGATATTGAGGTGGTGCAAAAGAATATCAAGAATGTTCACCTGAGCGTTCTGCCACCGGAAAAGGTCAGGTTCGGGTTTCTGCACCGCTGCATATCGAACAGGAGACCTTGCGGGCCTATATCATCACCAAACTGCCCTGGATCAGAAAGCAGCAGCAGAAACTGCAAGCCCAGGTGCGCGAAGCGCCACGGGATATGGTGGGTGGTGAAAGCCATTATTTTAACGGGCAACGTTATCTATTAGAGATTGTCGAACGCGATTCGCCGCCGGTGGTGGATTTAGGCCACCATACGATCACGCTCTATGTGCGCCCCGGCACAGACCCGGATAAGCGACTGGCGATTTTGCGGGAATGGTACCGGGCAAAGCTGAAGGAGCGGCTGCCGCCGATTATTGAACACTACGAAAAACTGATGGGTGTGAAGGTTGCCGAGTTTGGTGTTAAGCAGATGAAAACCAAATGGGGTACCTGTAACCCTGCTGCGGGCCGGATTTGGGTGAATCTGGAATTGGCAAAAAAACCGGCATTGTGTCTGGAATATATTGTGGTGCATGAGATGGTGCATTTGCTGGAGCCTTCTCATAACAAGCGGTTTAAGTCTTTGATGGAACAGTATATGCCGAACTGGCGCGGTTATCGGGATGAGTTGAATAGTTTGCCGGTAAGGTATGAGGATTGGGGGTATTGATGGTACTTTTTGAGCAACAATATATTTTCATTGATAATTAAATATTTTGGCACTTGGTATTTGCACAACCAAATTATATACATCTGCTCTCAGACACTTGGATGAGTTGATCCAATGAGGGTTAGCCGCTAATAAACATCAACATCTTATGAAAAAATCAATACTTAATATATTAAAGAAAATCCATAAATGCAGGGAGCTTTCAGCTCATGAAATAGATGTATTTATTGAAAAAAGATTTAATGACCATAGAGATTATTATCCTTTGTCTTTTCTCATGAAGGATAAATACATTCAATTAAGCTTATACAGCGATGATAAGAATATTTCAGAAAATTGTGAACGAACCATTGCATACTCTCTTTATGCCATGATGCAGAATAAGCATGAGGTAATGATAGAGGGGATTAAATTCACAAACAGTACTAACCTAAAATCTGAAAAATTTCACTGCATGGTAAAAACTGACTTCTACTTCAGTGAACAAAGTGAAAAAAGAAAGGATCGAATTATTGGTATTGTCATAGCTGCGTGCATCGCCATTTTTTCATCATGTGTTACGGTTGTAGTGAAAGATCTCCATAGTCAGGAGCAGCAACTCTCAAGGCTGGAAAAGAAAGCTGAAGTGCCACAACAAAAAATACTGCACAAAGAGGCAGCAAACAGCTAATTCTGGCAAGGTCTTGTTTCTTTACAGTCATTCTTTCCAGGATAAGGGTGTGAACCGTCAGTGCACAACCACCGCATTTACAGTAACCCTCAAACCAAAGAGTTTTGTAATCTTGGGCACACTCATTGGACTCAGTCTTTTATGCGATTTCTGTTCATCGGCTCGCATTGCACTAGGGCTTTCTCCACACAACCCCTATCGGTACTGCAATTGCCTTAAGCTAGTGGTTATCATCGGTGGGCTCATTCAGCTCCATATCCAATGCTGTTTACCCACAGGGGACTTCCACGCCATTAGTTCATATCCATGCTGAGTGTACCCAAATAAATTCAAGCGATGCCTCTGGCGTCCCTGATTTAGGCATTATGTTTCAATAGAGGGTGATGTGTATATAAATGAGAATGTTATATAAATATGTTTCAAACCCTGAAAATATTCTTAAAGATGGTTTTATTCGAGCTACACAACTTTCTGCATTAAATGATCCTTTTGAGGCTGTTTACAGCTCTGAAGGCCTCAAAGAGTTAGCTTCAAATTTTGACTTTGAAACCGGTGATGAGTTCATAAAGTACATTGATGAGAATAAACATAAGGTAGGTGTAATTAGTCTTACAGAGTCAAAAGATAATTTACTAATGTGGTCTCATTATGCAAACGAACACAAAGGCGTAATACTAGGTTTTCACACATCCTGTTTTGATAAATCTCACCCTTTCGAGAATTTGTTCAAACTTAGAATGAGAAATACGAATTTCCTAGAAGGGTTTGAACTGTTTAGAGGTGACTGTTACCCCGTTATATATAGAAAACAGCCACGCTATAAAGTCGACATGTATGACTTCGATTATTCAAATATAAGTGCTGAAGGTTGTGACCGAATTTTATTTGAAATTTTTCAACAAAAAAGTGATGAGTGGATATATGAGAAAGAGCATCGAATCACACTAAGGCTCGAGCAAGCGGATAAAGTAATAGTTTATGATCTAGAAAAAATTTCCAGTAAAAAAGCTTTGAATGATATTATTAAATCTAATTTCTATGAAGTAGAAGAAATTCAAGATGAAGTGAAACATACTATTCATTTGAACAAAGTCTTGGACTCGACATCAAGAGAGTTGTATGCGTCACTTCTTGCAGAGCTTTCTGAAAATTATAGAAATCTATACCTATTCAAGCTGGCTTCTAACTCAGTATCTTCGTAATTTCTCAAAAACTGCTGGCAGCACCACACGGAAGATGACGTGAAGCCTCCTCAATCAGGTTACTCAATCTCGGAAATAACCCATCGCCCATTAGTCGGCTTTTCAGATAATCCCAAAAAGAGAGACCATACAGGCGACACGTTTTTTTCAGGCTGGCAAAGGTGTCGCGACATTGCCGCCCCAAATCGCTTCGCGTCCCACTACTGATCTTTCGTCGTTTAACATATTCTCGTATCTGACTCTCGCTCAGGTTGTTGTGCAGCGGTAAGCTCGGGTCATCCAGAACCAGTAATAGCTCTTCCTTGATTACAGCCAACCCTGACAGAGCATCCTGAAGAAGCCCACTGCACGTTTGGGTTTGGATCAGCGCCTGGAACCCCTGTCGTACTTTTATTGCCTTTTTTTCAGTTGGCTCTGTCTTGAAGTCTTTAAGGTCATCGTAAATGGCCCAGAACCATGTCCGAAGCCATTTCTGAGCCATGGCCTGCTGATCATTGACCGGATGAACTTTTGCCAGCCCTCGCTCTGCATGTATCCAGCACTGGCTGTGTTTGAAAACGTCGAACTGCCTTGCCCCATCACTGAAGGTGGTAAGATGTCCTGCTCCATGCTGTATCAGGCTGCCATAAATCATGGCTTCACTGGCCTGCTGGCGCCGTCTACCAGTTAGTCTCAGGTCTTTCATACATTCTTCCCAGGCTTCATGGCTCAGGAAGGTGACGCCTCTGTATGGATTAAGAACGCGTAGCCACTTTTTGGGGTAATCCAGTTTTTCCAGATAGATCAAGGCATCGTCGGTGAACGTGTAAGTTGACCATGGGCGGTGCAGTAGGCTTACGAAATTTTCCCGGCTTTTGCTGTCTGTGCTCTCGAACCAGGCAAAGGACTCGTTATTGATGATGGTGCAGTAACCGTTCTTCCCCTTATGCCTTGTTCCCGTGTCGTCTGTCTGGATATAACTTGAACAGCGAATACCTGTAGTCAACAGCTCATCTTTCTCAGCATGGAACTGCTCGTGTCCTTTCGTCAGAAGCTGGCTGAGTTCCCCGCTGGAAATAGAGATTCCAATGTCCCATAGCCAGTCCAGCAGTTCTGGCTGGGTAACGGAGCAACCATGATACTGGTGCAGAACGTAGGCCTGCAGCATTGGCCCGTAATGATGTCCATGAAGGCTGGCTGGCGGTTTGGCCGTAATGGTTTGTCCATCGGGTGTCACCCATTGCTCTAAAAGATATTCAATACTGGATGTTTGTATTGTCAGTTCCTGAACATGAAAAGGGGTGGTTCCATTCCTGATTGATCCCTCCGGAACATCAGTGGCAGCAATGGGTATGGATTTTTCCGCCGATGGCTTTCGGGGCTGTTTACGCTGCTTTCTGGTTTTCTCGTTGGGCTTCTTAACCTTCTGCTTTGACGAGGTGTCTGGGCTGGCTCCATCGTTACCCTCAGGAGCGGATGGATCTCCATCAGGGCTGCCGGTGTCATCATCGGGAGGTTTGGTGTTTGGTTTGATGTCAGGCTTTGCGGGCAGTTTTTTTAGACGACGAATCTCTGCTTCAAGCAATTCTATCTGCTCTTTGAGCTGAATGATCTGCTCTTGCTGCTGAGTGATGAATCTCAGTAGATCTTCAGGTTGTAACTGCTGGTGTTCTAGAAAAGCCATGGTGAGAGGATAGACGACTGACCGAAATTATCCTGCTTCCAGCACTTTTTGAGAAATTACGTATCTTCGATTATAATTGGCTATAAATCATTATTCGACTTTAACAACTTGAGCCTGGGATATTTTCGTCAAACAGGCTATTTAGATTTTTGGCGAGCTGAATTGAATGATGAGTTTTATACATTGAAGTTCTCTGAGCAAATTGGTATATAAATCGGGTAAGAGCTGGTCTTTCTCAAGCCCTTTCCACACTATCCGGCATGAGAGTTCGCAATAGGCGGTTCGCAAAAATGGTTAACTTTCACTGGGCTAAATAGGGCTGTATTTGCTTTAAATGTTGAAATGAAGAAACCGAGATTGGGAAACCGCAGTCTTGATCTGATCGTCTTACACTTCCACTTCATTCTGCGCCAGATTCGGCGCAGCTCCCATCCTTGCATCATAAGCTCATCCATCAAGATTTTATCTAATCTTCCGCTACCAATAAAAACCAAGGCTCACAAAGGATGAGCAAATTTTGAAAAGCCTGATGCGCCTGATTAAGTCTGCTTTGGAATATCGCCCCATTACAGATCTGGATGAGAGTAAAACCAGTATGCAGCTTGTCCCCAAAGGCATACGGGGTATTTATGCCCTCTATCGTAAGCAGGGGAAGCACTACAATGTAGTTTATGTAGGCATGTCCAGCGAAGGGAAGCTTCGCAAGCGCTTGTTCTTAAGGTAGACATTAAGCCCCACCCACCGCACAAAGGCCTAATCTTGTACGCCCTGAACAACCATCCCGTGCAGGGTGTTCTCGTTTCGCATTATTTCCCCAGAAGTCCAGTAGCTTTTTAATGCATGAGACCAATGACTTTCCTGCATTCATCAACGATGAAATCACATTACCAAACAGGTGAGTCCCACTTTTCATCACCTTGTGCGTCGAGATTTCCTCAATGCTCCCACTTTCACAGAGGTTCGCCTGTGCAGCATGGGCAAGGTACCTTTTCAACGTCACAACCACAAAGGACATCAGAATCAGGCTAAACACCAGTGTCGCTGATTTGGTGTTAAAACGATGCCACCCTGAATAGGATTTGATCTCTTTGAAAATCAGCTCTATCTGCCACCGTAGACGATAGGCCTGGAGCACATCACTCAAGGTGAACTCCACCCGGTTCAGGTTGGTCACAACGAAAACCCACTTCTGTTTTTTGTCATTCCAGCGGACAACCAAGCGGAATGGCCAGGCTTTGAATCCCGGCCATTCTACATCCAGGTCGAGGCACTGGTCTTTGGGGAAGCCAGACAGTACATCCTTCAGTTTTTGTCCTTTGTAGCGATTGAGATTCTTGCCATCCTCCCGTACCGCGCTGAGTATCGTCGGGTTGATACTCTGAGGTGCCTTGCAGATAAAAGAACCCTCCCTGTCATCAATAGCGGCAAAGAGTTCCAGCTCAAAATAACCGGCATCCATTAGCATCAGGATATAGGCCATGGATGTTGGCAGTGGTGGCAGACAGTCTCTTTCTGAACGGGTATCTTCAGTCAGCTGCACCCGCACCAGGTTGTTGGTGAGAAGATCCATTGTCGTATGAAGCTCGACGGCAGCAGGACTGACCGTTGAGAACCTGCCGGGAAATGCTTCTTTCAGGGCATCATAGACAGCTTGTGACGAACCGTCCTGAATCAGAATGTGCTCAAACTCTGAAAATGGACTGTCTTCATCAAACGCCATGACTTTGCGGGAAAATATTTCCAGACACTGCACCCATAGCCACAGGATAAGAGTAGGCAGCGCGTCCTTTTTAGCTTGATTTGCCCAAGAACGATAAGAGACATTCAGCCCCGTCAACTCGTTAAATTTACGGTGTAGATCCGCCTGGGTATCGCAGTTTCCATCACCAGCGAGGGCATCGATCAGTGAGAGGATAAAATCCAAAGGACGGATATCTCGCTGTCGTATAGTAAAACCAAGCTGTTCCGCCATACTTAGGAGTTCTGACCGGTCGAAACAGGTCAACAGTTTTTTTCAACTAATCTACTATTTGCAGTACTCATCTTGTTCAGCCATTGATAATGGTTTCGAAGCTTTATTGTGGCTGTTCAAGGTGGGTTCTGCCGCCGGAAACGAACCTTTTTTGAGCTTAATGTCTACCCTAAGAGCGCTTGTTCAGCCACAAGCGGAACCGAGATGGCGAGTGGACGCACTTCTCATACTTTGAGGTGTGGGACAATATCTCCGATCAGGAGATAAAAGAACTGGAAGGACTTTTCCGGCAGATTTACCGGTTTGATGAGAGGGCAAACCGCCTGAATATTCAGCAGACATTTAAGCCGCTGAACCGAATTCTGCGAAGTACTGAAAACGTGTTCGGTTTGACCAGGATCAAAAAAAGCTAACCGACAGTAGCCTGCTCCCCCTTGATTTCGATGTACTTACCCCTACCTTATACTTATAACGGTAACCTTTGGCTAAGTTACCGTTAATGGTTGGAAGCACCAATGTTCAGTAATTCTGCTGATCAACCGGCCAACAGTTAATTTTTTTGCTGCCGTCAGTTCTCGCCTCCAGGCCAGATAATGGGGAAGGTAACGAGTTGCAACCCCTTGGAATACGCCGCCAATCCAGCGTTTTAAATGACTGTGATAAGAATTTACAGTCTGGATGTGGTAGATGCCTTCAACAACATGTTGACCTGCTGATGTCACCAGCTCCTTGAAGACAAATCCAAGCTTGTCAGCAAGTTTTTCGTGAGCGAGGTGTGCATCCGCACAGACCGTGGCCTGTATCGATATGCGGCCATTTAAATGCCTGCACAATTCATTAGCACTTTCGTTTTCTAATACACCGTCAACGGTATTTCGATTACGGTCCCGAGCCACCATTACCGGGACTTTTCGGGCTTTGTTGGGATCATTACCCCGCTTTCGGGTTGGCCGTGGAAGGCCTTCTCTTTGCCCTTTGAAGGATTCACGGAAAAATGTTTCATCAAGCTCAGTAATGCCACAAAGCTCTTCTGCTTGATCATTATTAATCACTTCAAGAAAGCGGTGACGCCAGCGGAACGCAGTTTTCAAGTCAATGGCATTCTCAGCAGCAGCTGGTCGCAAGACCATAGAGTGAGTCATACCTGCGAGGTACTTGTTCCATTTTTCAGGGTGCCTGAGCCTTGCCAAAGGCGTTCCACTAAAGGCGTTAAACGTTGAGTCGCAAGTCTTGCAGTGGTAGCGCTGTCGGCCATTTCGTATGCCCCAGCGACCAACGCTATGGCTTTTGCATTTGGGGCACCTGGGGTTTTCGGCAAATTGGGCAAGTATGCTCTTTTCTACGTCAGGTGTTGCATTATCGTTATTGGGTATAGATTCACTGTAAACAGGTTCAGAGTCAGTGGTTTCTACTACCTCGGTAACCTCTATTTGAGTACTAAGGAGCGAGTTGTTAAGAATGTCTCGCTGTTCACTGGTTAATGTTGAAATGGAATCAATAAAATTCTGGAAGAGTTCAGATTGCATATCACTCCCCTACAACGTAGATTTTATGGGAGTTTAGCTGATTCAACCATTAACGGTAACTTAGCCGTAACCTTTGGCGTCATTCATGCCCGGCAGCGCAGACAGTGACCGTCAATCGACTTTAAGGAAGAGTAAGTGATCAACCAAAAAAATTTTGCGGTTCTGATTGATGGAGAAAATTGCAGCCCTAAACAGTTTTCCGGGATTTTGAAGGAAGTACAAAGGCTGGGAAGTATTGCGGTAAAGCGAGTCTATGCAGACTGGACGAACCCTGCACGATCTTCATGGAAGGAGATTTTACACCTTAACGGGGCAAGACCAATTCAACAGTTTGACTATGGTAAGGATGCTGCAGACCATGCGTTGATCATGGATGCGGTGGAAATTCTAACCAAAACACCTGAAATTAACGCCGTCTGTATTGCTTCGTCTGACAATGGCTTTCAGTTTCTGGCTCAGCGAATCAGAGAAATGGGCAAGTATGTTCTGGGTGTTGGGCGCAGAGAGCCACCCGCTAAAAACTTAATTGCTGCATGCCACAGCTATGTTTATTACGATAATCTTCCAGACGCAAATAATGAAAATGATTTTGAGACCACAAAATCTGATATGCCGCTGGAAGAACTTCTCGTCAAGGCATACAACAGCTTCTCATCCAACGATGAACAAATTTACCTTGGTGATTTAGGTAAATCATTAAAAGACTTTGACCCTGCCTTCGATCCCAGGAGTTATGGCTTTGCCAGTTTAAAGAAACTGGTTAAAAATCATCCTGAGATTATATCCATTACTGAAGAAACTAGTGACAGGTGCTTTATCACGCTTGCTCAAAAGGCAGAGATAGTCACTGAAAATACATTAAATGGAACCATGAAAAGGTGGTGTGGAAACTTCGGTTTTATTGAAGGTGATGATGGGCATGATTATTATTTCTGCAAAACCAATGTAACTAAGGAGCAAAGAGACGACCGCTTCAAAGTAGGGCAAAGGTTTACCTTTACGGTCAGCAAGAAGCCCGATCCAGAGGCAGAAGATAATGCTACAAGAAATGGAAAAGTTGCCCTGGTTATGGCTGTTTCTTGATTAGAATTGTCTTGTCTTAAACTTCCACATCGTACTGCGCCAGATTCGGCGCAGCTCCTTTTACTTCCCCACTCTGAATAAACACCTTCTCTCCAACGCTCACAGACTCCCCCATAACCGTAATAACCGAACCATTCCGAAGCTTTGCCTGACTGGTGCCGTTGCCATTATTGCCAGTAATGGTAGCAACGATCCGTACGTCATCAGGAAGCAGAGCCCTAAACTGTTGCCAGATATTCGTGGTGGCCATTGTTAATTATCCCTGTGCTAGTCTTTTGAATGTGACTGTTGTTCATCCATATCCAGCAGGCGCAAAGCCCCGGAGAAACTCCCTCCGGGCATTTATTCTAATAGTGGCGCTCTAAGTCAACCGATTGAATAACGGTTCCCACGCCACTTGCACTGATACTGGTCGCCAGACAAAGGGCTTGCCAGTCTCCCGTTATATCCTGAACCTCGACTAGCATACCCGGCTCAATTAACCCGGGTGCTGTGTTGGTGTCGGTCAATGGCAGCTCGATGGTGGTAATGCTCTGATTGCCACCCTTAGCCAGCTCATTCCGGCCTCGCTCAGTATTGACCTGCGTTTCCGTGAGCCAGTCTTCCAGAATATCGGGAGCCGGGTTATCGCCATTGGAGCCGGTTCGTTTGACGTTGACCGCCACGCCAGCATTAGTCCCGGAAACATAGACTGCATTATAAGCCTGCTCCGGTCGCCAGTTGGCGCTCAAACTAATAACCATACTGGCCGGAATGATCTTATCCATCGTGGCCGTATTCCAGTGCCAAGGGCTGGCCGGGTATCGGGGTTGAATGCTCACCTGGTCATTATCACGGCTCGGGATAATCACTGATCCGGCTGTGGTTGCGACCTTGGCCACTACCTGCATAGCGGTCTGGTTCTGATAGCTGAATGAGCCTCCGGGCATAATCCAATCCGGTGTGCTGTAGTCATTCAGGTCAGGATAGGTGGCTGTAAACCCGGTATTGGCCAGTTCTTCGATGATAGCCTGTTTGGCGTTGAGGTTAGCGCTGTTGCTCTTGCTTCGTTGTGGCGCATAAGGCGCTGCGAGCAGTTGGGTTCGGCTGCTGCCATAGAGGGTGTAACGCTCATCCCCGAAGCGTCTATCCGTACTGTAACGCTCGATAATGAAGATCCACTTCCAGCCATTGATATCCACCTCGATCTGCTTCGGACCGTTCTCGTCCGGTTCCACCAGTGCGATATTGGAAGCGCCCCACAGCTGCCCGGTAAAGCTCCATGAGAAGCTATCAATATCCAAGCTAATCTCCATTGAGGGCAGTTCCAGTGGTGTCCGGGCAGGCAATACCACGGCAGTGATGATGTTCATAAGCAGATAACTCTCCCTGATCTCTGGCTGTTCCGGCTCCGGCTTTTCAATGACCTCCGGGTCTATCTCGCCGCCATAGTTGCCGGTTACCGTTTCATCCCTGGCTTTCTGACCGAAGCCCCACGGCAGGATGACCGGCTGATCTTCGGCTCGGTTGCTCTGGAAGGTAAAGCGTCGTTTGCTATCCACAGGGACAGCGATGACTTCTTTTTCAAAGGCACCAATCTGGAAAAATACCGAGCCGTTTGTCTGTGGCTGGTATTCCCTATCTCGGAAGGTAAAGTTCAGAGGCTGCTGCGGATGGATGTAAGCAGGGCTTTGCCACTTTCTGGAACCGTACAGATCAACTGACTGCATCCCCTCGGATACACTGCTATCCCGCTCCGGCGGAAGGTTCCACGGTGAGGATTGCCCCTGATCCTGCGACTTAATGCTTTTATCCCATGCACTCTTCTTACCGCTATCTTTCCGCTCGGACTGCTGCCAACGGTCACTGGCTGTCGACTCTTTCTTCTGGCTCTGGCCATGACTAAAACTGACTTTAACTTCCTTTTTAGCCACAGCACCCCAAAACAGGCCAAACGGTGTGGCTTCCAGAGGCTTTGCCTGCTGACTACTTTGCCGCCGGGTAGTACTAACAGGCCGACTGGTGGAATAGCCCGCAGAAAAGCCCTGCTGCCGACTGAGTGCCCCTTGCCATTGGCTTTTATAAGGGCGAATCACACCGGGAGGCGGTGCAAAATAAACCAACGGTCTCCCGTCAAAGGAAAAGTAAGCAATAGCCGACGATGACACGGTATAGGGAGCGCCAGTCAGCCGAAAGTCTAAATCCCCCGTTGGAACCTCATAACTCATGATAAAGGCTCTGCTTTGATCGGACCGTGAGACAGAGGCCGATAAAATGGAATCGCCCGGAGGGTAATGCCGCCTTCGATGGTGCGGGTATGATTGGTGCCGGTATCAATCCACCAGGTCGGTTCGGTGGCTGGCAAGGTGCCGCCTGCCTCCACCCGGTAAACATGGCCATTGGGAACAGTAGGATGAATGATTTCACCTTGGACGACTGAAGCGGTGGCGGTAAAAGGCACACCGTATTCATCAACCGCCAGCACAAAGGTATCGCCGCCATCGGTCAGCACTTCCAGTGTATAGCTGCCATTTTCAGCGTCACTGGTGGTATTGCCGGTCACCGCCCATGAACCATCGGGCTTGTGTTCAATGGCCACCAGCTGCCTTGCTGCGGGTTCGGCCTGATTGTCCAGCACCCGCTCTACCTTGCCGCTGATGGTAGCCGGGTCGCCGGTTGGCGCACCGCCGCCTCCGCTGGTGCTGATGGCTATCTCGTAAATGATCACGTTATCTACCGTAATCAGATCGCTCATATATGGACGACCATCTTTGTATATTAGAAAGCAGAACGATTTAGTGCCAAAGGAATCCGGGAGATATTGAAAATGCACCACGCCGTTTTGGATGATGGAACCAATGACGTAACGGGTAGCTCCATTCATAAACAACTCTGCACTGCCGTTGTAGGGTAAACCATCCACTGAAATATTGGCCTTGATCTGATGCTGATAAGTGATTTCCTTTGGATAGAACTCGTAAGGGATTTGAAGCATTACCAGTCTCCTGACACTTGCACATAAACCGTCAATGGCCTGTCAGAAGGCTGATTACTGAATTGAGGCAAGGCAAGATAGTCATGTCCATTAACAGATACGATTTCCATAAAGTTTCTTTTATTACTGGAATTCGCTGTGCGTAGCCACGGATAAAAAGAGTAAGCGCCTCTTAATCGGTATACTTAGGGTAGACATTAAGCTCAAAAAAGGTTCGTTTCCGGCGGCAGAACCCACCTTGAACAGCCACAATAAAGCTTCGAAACCATTATCAATGGCTGAACAAGATGAGTACTGCAAATAGTAGATTAGTTGAAAAAAACTGTTGACCTGTTTCGACCGGTCAGAACTCCTAAGTATGGCGGAACAGCTTGGTTTTACTATACGACAGCGAGATATCCGTCCTTTGGATTTTATCCTCTCACTGATCGATGCCCTCGCTGGTGATGGAAACTGCGATACCCAGGCGGATCTACACCGTAAATTTAACGAGTTGACGGGGCTGAATGTCTCTTATCGTTCTTGGGCAAATCAAGCTAAAAAGGACGCGCTGCCTACTCTTATCCTGTGGCTATGGGTGCAGTGTCTGGAAATATTTTCCCGCAAAGTCATGGCGTTTGATGAAGACAGTCCATTTTCAGAGTTTGAGCACATTCTGATTCAGGACGGTTCGTCACAAGCTGTCTATGATGCCCTGAAAGAAGCATTTCCCGGCAGGTTCTCAACGGTCAGTCCTGCTGCCGTCGAGCTTCATACGACAATGGATCTTCTCACCAACAACCTGGTGCGGGTGCAGCTGACTGAAGATACCCGTTCAGAAAGAGACTGTCTGCCACCACTGCCAACATCCATGGCCTATATCCTGATGCTAATGGATGCCGGTTATTTTGAGCTGGAACTCTTTGCCGCTATTGATGACAGGGAGGGTTCTTTTATCTGCAAGGCACCTCAGAGTATCAACCCGACGATACTCAGCGCGGTACGGGAGGATGGCAAGAATCTCAATCGCTACAAAGGACAAAAACTGAAGGATGTACTGTCTGGCTTCCCCAAAGACCAGTGCCTCGACCTGGATGTAGAATGGCCGGGATTCAAAGCCTGGCCATTCCGCTTGGTTGTCCGCTGGAATGACAAAAAACAGAAGTGGGTTTTCGTTGTGACCAACCTGAACCGGGTGGAGTTCACCTTGAGTGATGTGCTCCAGGCCTATCGTCTACGGTGGCAGATAGAGCTGATTTTCAAAGAGATCAAATCCTATTCAGGGTGGCATCGTTTTAACACCAAATCAGCGACACTGGTGTTTAGCCTGATTCTGATGTCCTTTGTGGTTGTGACGTTGAAAAGGTACCTTGCCCATGCTGCACAGGCGAACCTCTGTGAAAGTGGGAGCATTGAGGAAATCTCGACGCACAAGGTGATGAAAAGTGGGACTCACCTGTTTGGTAATGTGATTTCATCGTTGATAAATGCAGGAAAGTCATTGGTCTCATGCATTAAAAAGCTACTGGACTTCTGGGGAAATAATGCGAAACGAGAACACCCTGCACGGGATGGTTGTTCAGGGCGTACAAGATTAGGCTTCTGTGCAGTGGGTGGAGCTTAATGTCTACCTTAAGAATCGGTATATATGGTTTGCCCCAAAAAGCATAAACCAAGGACTTCTTGCCTTGGCATTTGCTTCAAAGTCTGCAACATCATAAAAGATAGCGCTTCGTTCAACTGAATTCGCACTACCTCCTTCGAAAGCAGCAAGGTTAATTGTTATTCCATTTTCTGACCACGCTTCACCGGGTATCTGTGTAAACGGTCTGAACGTATAATTTTTTGGCTCTTTTCCAATTCCAGACTGCTATGTAACCAGCAAGTTGACTAAGGGCTGAAGAAGACTTTTGCCTCTTCGGCCAATATTATGCAAAAACTCAAAAAAGCCAAGGTAAAGGGGTAAAGCCTCTTGGGATATTCCCCTGTGAGGCCTTAGCCACGAGCGTAGAAGTGACCAAAACCCCTCCATAGTATTAACATGCACCTCGTAAATACCGTCTTTGTCATCATCACGAGCATACTCACCTTTGCCGTGACAGACCGTTTTATGTCTGAAGCCCCAGCTTTCAAGGTCATCATAGATGTTGTATTCATCGGTATAAATCTGGCTCTGTGGGGCTACGTGTTTCTTGATAAATGGTTCGATTGTCGCCTTCTTAACGTTCGACAGCATGTTGATAATGACCTGACCTCCCCTTTGAATCATTCCCAATACCGGCGGTTTGTCTTTTTCAAGAGTCCCACGGCCCGGAGCGCCTTTAAGCCTTCTTTTTCTCGGTGGACGATCCAGATTTTTTTAATGCTTCAGGGTGTCCCTTGTGACCAGCTACAATGTAGACCTCGTCGAATTCAACTTCGCCATCAAGAATCACTTCAGGCTTTCGGTCAACAACACCATTTCGTAAGACTGTGGTCATATGGTGTGCATCACTGACACACAGATCAAGTTCCTGAGCTATCTGGCTGTTGGAGACGTTCAGCCCCATTAAATAGAGACAGGCAATCCAGACTTTGAGTGGTCGGTGGTGTCCTGCGAAAACCGTATTTGTCAGGTCATCGAAGTAGCGCTTACAGGACTTACAGTAATAGTGCTGGCACTCTACCTGCACATTGTCGTGTCCATTCTTTTTGACATTCTCAGAATCACAGTGCGGACAGAGAACAGTGCCATCTGGCCAGCGGTTCTCACGGATCATCTCAAAGCAGGTGTCATTACTGATGAGATCTGAGATTCGGCCTATATTCATGGTCAATGCTGGCGATGGCTAATTATATCCACCAAGGATAGTTCAGCAGTTCGGAATTCGAAAAGAGCCAATTTTTTTTGTCAATTCCAAAGGTTCCCTTGTTGTCACCGGGATGAGTGACGGTATCCAAGGTTCCTTTGAGCATATAGCTGCTGAGCAATCCCCAACCTTTATGATTGCTGCCTTCATCGATCTCAAAATCACCGGCATAAATACAGTAAGGCAAATAAGAGCTTCCGTTAGAGTTATTCCTGACGTACCAGCTATAAAACAGAAAAATAATCGTTCGCTCATCACCCACAGCCATCCAATACTGCTGCCCTCCATGCGTTTGACAACCGGCGACTACCTGACTGTAACCACTGTAGGTTTCAGGATCGGTAACAACATCCGCTATCTGCATCCGAATCGTCAGCGAGTTTTCTTTACCGCTTTCAACCAGAAGAAACATATCGTCCTGATTCGCTGACTTGTTTTTATAAACGGTACGATTGCTGTCAGGAACGTCAGAGCTCATCTCTTTTGTCCAGCCACAACCCGGCTTGCTGCCGTAACCAGTCACCAGAATCGCATCCATGACCTTATCAATAGAATTCTGGTAATTCCCGCCGACATTTCGGGTCACTTCAAGCTGTGGCGCACCGGCGTCTTCCGAACTATAGAATTGAACCGTCATCAGTCTGCATCCCCCCGAATCTGTAGTGTAAAATCGTCGTTTGTTTCCGTACCCTGCCCTGACAGCACCGTCCGACAAATCCAAACAGGCGCAAGGCATCCGTCAGTGTTAAAGCGGATCGCATTACCCGTTGCCCAACCGCTGCCCCAACCATCGGCTTTCAAGGTGAAATAAGGCACTCCTGCCTCCGGGTTAATCGGTGCGGTATCCGTTGCTGTGCTGCCGGTTGCTATGATCCCGAGTTTTTCCTCAACAATCTGGAAGGCAGTACTGCTGGTAAAAATGATCGCCCATTTGCCATAGATAGCGCCCTTGTTGGTCACTTCCACCGGGTAGTTGATGGTGTTGTATTGGGCAGTTGTCTGGTCGCCTTCCCGGTAATCCGTCCAGTTTGGATCGCCGTTGTCCCATACCTTCTGGCTAAAAAAGTTTTTTACTCTCGCCTGAAGATCGCCATATACGACAGCACTGCTGACCGAGGTTTCCCCTGCAGGCAAATCCCACGGCACCGGGGAGATAATGGACAGATCACCATTGATCCTCGACTTTAGAGTCTGTATAAAACGATAATTCGGTCAGCTTTTTATAGTGAAGCAAGCCGAAATCAGTGAACTGTTTTTCCAAGTTCGTTATTACTTCCGTTTTTTGCCTAAAAGCCTTTAGTTATGCTGCTTCTGAATTATCCGGTATTAACTGGTCGATCAGATCGCGAAAATTGAACTCATATTTTTGCTTATATCTGTTCCAGCCCTTGCGAATAGAGAACCTCGGAATAATTCCTGAAAGAGCAATTTTCATCATGCCTGCAGTGGTTGTATCCGGGCTTCTCCAGGGTATCCGAGAAATATTCAGACATGCCTGATTTTTACAAACGGTTAATAACTGCAATAATGCATAGCCTGCCATTTTCAAATGCATCCATCGAAGCAGTGTTCGCAATTTCTGCTGCCATAAATGGCAACAGCCAAAAGCATGTTTGAGTTGGTGAAACATTGGCTCTACCGGCCATCTCCGGGAATAGGCACGAAGCACCTCCAGTCCCTCAAGTTCCGGATTGGTCGAGATGAATATTCTGCTTTCGGTCAGACCTTTGTCATTTTCAAAGCGACTCCAGACGACGCGTACTTCACGACCTTTAAGGAATCTGGCGCGACAGATCAGGGTACGATAACGTATTTTGCGAAATTTGCCGTACATCCATACTGTTGCTTTTTCTTCCGGCAGTTTCTTAACCTGTTCTGTCGTCATCTTGATGCCGTACTTTTTTGGGCGCCCTCGCTTCTTTACGGTGGGTGCTGGCGGCAAAGCATAGAGGGCCCGATTTGAAGGTATCTGACCAACAACTTCTATGTTCATTTCCAGAGCTGGCTTTATCAGTGTCCAGTTCATATACCAGCAATCGGTTAGCAGGCGTAGCACTCGATCCTTCACTTCATTGCGTACCACCCTGAGCATGGCCACGGCAATTTTCAGTTTGCTGGTGTTACCTGAAGCTGGTGTCGGAAATGAGATCACCGGTATGGCGGTAAATACTTCATCTGCAGCCCGCTCAAATATGATGGCCAGGGAAACCCAACACTGCCCCCAGATGTACGTCGGCCGATTGCGTTTCTTGCTGTGTTGATGATGTGTACGACAAGCAGGGGCTTTGTCGGAAAACCGTTCGATTACCCAGTCATCAAGCCCCAGGACCACAGGTTGATTCTCAGGAGCTTTGGAGCAGACCAGACGGATCAAGTGGCGTGCCAAGTTCTTCCATTGCCACTTGCCCTGAGATAGCCAGTGGTGGTAGCTGCTCCACACACAATGAAAATCAATTGTTAACAACGCCTGTGTAACAAAGCCGTCGGCTGAAAGCATGCAACCGAACAGCAGTTCGCAGAACGTTGGTACTGCAGTTGATGATAGCGCTCCAGCAAGAAAGGTTGTATATGAAGCGAGCTCCCTGAGGATTACTTGATGATCTGAAGTGAGCATGGCAACCATCTCGAATTTCGTCATTGGGGATGGTTGCTTTTAGCAGATTATGCGCCGGAACTATTGTGCTCTTAAAACTCTAAAGTCGAGCATTGATCTGCACATCGCTTAATACGCTCATGTGCTCCACCCGATCCTTGATGGTATAGGGTGCCGATAGCGGGTTACTGTTAGCATCAATCAGGCTCAACGGATCAGCAAAGGTAACGGTGCCTGCCTCTCTATCGACGGTGTATTGATCGCTGGCTAGCAGAGCCCCTGCGCTATCTTCCACCACTATTTCTGCCTGATGGTCACGAGCCAGGTTAATCACTTGTCCTGCCGTTGGCGTGCCAGCATCCGTGGTGGCCGTATGACTGATAACCACAATATCCCCGGCTCGATAGATTGGCACTTTGCCATCGGGAGGCAGACGCACCGGGTCGAGGCCGATCAATTCAGCATCCAACGGCAGACTGGTTTCCACCACGCAGTTGTAACGGACACTTTGCGGGATCACGTAAATCGGCTTCTTTTCAGGAGAGTTTCCATCGATAAATTGAATCTCGCACCAGCCAGTAGTCACGTCGATGCTCCCGACCACTTCTGCGGTATCAAACTCGCCATTAAAGTCAGCTGTCGCCGTAATAATATCCCCGTTATCCACCCGCACCGCCGTTAGCTGCAAGCTGCCCTGACGGATTGGAGCGCCGGGAGTACGGAAGGCCACCGCATCGATCTTGAAGCCAACGCCAATGGTCGCCGCTGCCTGAATGGTGGCCGTGTTGACGGTTCCGGACGGATAACTGGCCAGTGTCGCCATTCCCCCGCTGTAATCCACCCTGCCGACCTGAACACCGGCATTGGTTTCAGTACTCAGGTTTTTATAGAGGGAACCATCCCGGTCATAGTAGGTTTCACCATTCCATTCAAAGACCACGCTGCCGGGAAGCAAAACGACATTGTCCATCAAGGGCAACAGATCAATGGTTAGCTCTGGCGAGGTAATATTCTCGTTATACGGCGCATGACTGAGGTTGCTCGCCTGTGCAATGGCGGTAATAGTGCTGCCATTGAAGGTTTGGGTCTTGGTGGTATTGGTGGCCTCGACCTTTCTGATGTAACCGTTGTTATACGTTCTTGAAACCCGCCATTCTGGATAGGAGTAATCCTGCAAAGCCAGAATGGTAAAGGCGCCTGTCTGGTAATCAATGGTGCCGGTCACCCCCCGCCACCCTCCCGCTGTATCATCGCTGACCTGCTTGGCGACATTTCTGGTGGTCTCATAAGTTGTCCAGTCATCCTCCTGCCTTGCGCCATTGGGAACGTTGGACAGCTGCTCGACCAGAAATTGCAGCTGGATAGAACCTGGCAGCAAGGGAGCCCCCGGAATGGTGCCGCTCATAACGCCCTGACCATCCACAGCCACAATAACCTCGCCACCAGCACTGGTGCCTTCTTCATAGGTCAGTTGAATCTCGGTGCCGCTATCGGGCAGGTTATCCAGCTTAAAGCTCAACTCGCCGGGAGCGTAATGAATAGCGCCGCTACCATCGCCCGTCAGCAGACCATTAGCCTGATCGGTCAGGGTTTTATTCTCCCCGGAGGAAACATACGTCACTGTCATTGAGCCGGGTTTAATACCGGGCTTCTCGACGGTATGCCGGAAGGTCATATCATCCACCGGCACCGAGCCTGTGCGAATGGTTACTTCATCATCATTCTGCGCCACATAGCTAAATACAATGGCACTGTCAGGATCAGGCAGCGCATCGAGGGTAATCGCTGCCGAGCCGGTTGCAAACAGAATGGTGCCGGTTCCAGAACCAGTCATCTGCCCATTACCGGGATCACGAATATCCTGCCATTTGCCAAGGGCGATATAGCTAGTTCTCGTCCAAAAACACAACCAATTGAAAACTGTAGATTTTATCCTGAAAAATTAAGTGGAGCCCTACTGCTATCTGGCGACTAAACTTCCCAAGAGCAAGAAACATAAGGGATTGCCAAAAACAGAGGACTCCAAATGCGCAAAAAACGCAACCCGCAGTGTAGTATGGAACTCCATTACGTACCTCATGAAATCTGCTCCCAGCTTTCCGGTATCTCGCAATGGCTTGACGCCCATCCACAGTTCAATGACTGGATTTATGAGGACTTAAGTTCTGGTGATAAACAGAACACTGGGCGGAACGGACTATCAGCAGAATCCGTTCTTCGTGCGGCACTCCTGAAACAGTATTTGAATTGTGATTATGACTACTTGTCGTTTGTTTTGATGGACTCCATGCTCTTTCGAGACTTTTGTCGCCTCGAACCAAACCAGCGCCCCAGTCGCTCCAGTTTGCATGGGCTCATCAGCCTTCTTACTGCATCTACATGGGAACGGATTAATAACTGTCAGCTAATGACCGCTAAAGATCAGGGTATTGAAAAAGGGCGCACTGTGGCTATTGACAGCACAGTCACCGAATCGGATATCAAACCTCCTTGCGACAGTGATCTTTTAGCCAGTTCCGTTAAAGAAATTTGTCGGCTGCTGGAACGGGGACAAACACTGACAGCGACACCGCTTTATGAATATACCCATCACAACCGAGCCGTAAAAGATGCGGCCAGAAAATGCATCTACGCTGGCAAAGAAGAGCGGCATCAGCATTATAAAAAACTGCTGCAGTTGACCCGAAAATCCCGGAAGGTACTTATCGAAGCTACTGTCACGCTAGCAAACGCCCGTCAGCAGGGGCAGTGTCTCCTGGCTGATGATGCCGACAAGTGGCAGGCCGATGTGGATCACCTGTTACCCCTGGTGGATGCAATAGTCTCCCAGACAGAGCGCAGGGTCTTTAAGGGTGAAAAGGTGCCAGCCCAGGAAAAAGTGGTTAGCCTGTATGAACCCCATACGGATATCATCGTAAAAGACAGGCGGCAAGTACAGTATGGCCATAAACTGAACCTGGTTCAGGGAAAAAGTCGATTGATCCTGGACCTGGTTATTGAGGAAGGTAACCCAGCCGATTCGGACCAATTCATTCCGATGATGGAAAGACAAAAAGAAATTTATGGTCGTGTACCTCGCCAGACAAGCGGTGACGGCGGATACGCGTGTCGCGCTAATTTGGAAAAAGCCAAGGCCATGGGAATCAGCGATGTAGCTTTTAATAAGAAGCGCGGACTTGAAGTCGAAGAGATGACTAAAAGTCAGTATGTGTATAAAACGCTCTTTCGCTTCCGGGCAGGTATTGAAGCGGGAATTTCGTGGCTAAAGAGATGTTTTGGGCTATCACGTTGCCACTGCAAGGGTTCTGAGCGTTTTGATTCTCATTGCTGGTTATCGGTGGTCTGTTACAACCTGGTGATTCTGGCCAGACACCCGGCACCATCCTGATAGCCACCTCCACGCTACATGAAAGTACCTTTCCAGCATGGTGGGAGGATGTTTTCTGCCTGCTTTTCGCGTTTTTCTCCAATATCCGTCCCAGATTAGAGAAAAAAAGGGAAGAGTTTTTGCGGCTCTCTGGAATTTCAGGAAATATCAAAACGCACGTACAATCTAATTATGATTGCCTGATGCGTTTTTGGACGAGAACTAGCTAGTTCTCGTCCAAAAACACAACCAATTGAAAACTGTAGATTTTATCCTGAAAAATTAAGTGGAGCCCTACTGCTATCTGGCGACTAAACTTCCCAAGAGCAAGAAACATAAGGGATTGCCAAAAACAGAGGACTCCAAATGCGCAAAAAACGCAACCCGCAGTGTAGTATGGAACTCCATTACGTACCTCATGAAATCTGCTCCCAGCTTTCCGGTATCTCGCAATGGCTTGACGCCCATCCACAGTTCAATGACTGGATTTATGAGGACTTAAGTTCTGGTGATAAACAGAACACTGGGCGGAACGGACTATCAGCAGAATCCGTTCTTCGTGCGGCACTCCTGAAACAGTATTTGAATTGTGATTATGACTACTTGTCGTTTGTTTTGATGGACTCCATGCTCTTTCGAGACTTTTGTCGCCTCGAACCAAACCAGCGCCCCAGTCGCTCCAGTTTGCATGGGCTCATCAGCCTTCTTACTGCATCTACATGGGAACGGATTAATAACTGTCAGCTAATGACCGCTAAAGATCAGGGTATTGAAAAAGGGCGCACTGTGGCTATTGACAGCACAGTCACCGAATCGGATATCAAACCTCCTTGCGACAGTGATCTTTTAGCCAGTTCCGTTAAAGAAATTTGTCGGCTGCTGGAACGGGGACAAACACTGACAGCGACACCGCTTTATGAATATACCCATCACAACCGAGCCGTAAAAGATGCGGCCAGAAAATGCATCTACGCTGGCAAAGAAGAGCGGCATCAGCATTATAAAAAACTGCTGCAGTTGACCCGAAAATCCCGGAAGGTACTTATCGAAGCTACTGTCACGCTAGCAAACGCCCGTCAGCAGGGGCAGTGTCTCCTGGCTGATGATGCCGACAAGTGGCAGGCCGATGTGGATCACCTGTTACCCCTGGTGGATGCAATAGTCTCCCAGACAGAGCGCAGGGTCTTTAAGGGTGAAAAGGTGCCAGCCCAGGAAAAAGTGGTTAGCCTGTATGAACCCCATACGGATATCATCGTAAAAGACAGGCGGCAAGTACAGTATGGCCATAAACTGAACCTGGTTCAGGGAAAAAGTCGATTGATCCTGGACCTGGTTATTGAGGAAGGTAACCCAGCGGATTCGGACCAATTCATTCCGATGATGGAAAGACAAAAAGAAATTTATGGTCGTGTACCTCGCCAGACAAGCGGTGACGGCGGATACGCGTGTCGCGCTAATTTGGAAAAAGCCAAGGCCATGGGAATCAGCGATGTAGCTTTTAATAAGAAGCGCGGACTTGAAGTCGAAGAGATGACTAAAAGTCAGTATGTGTATAAAACGCTCTTTCGCTTCCGGGCAGGTATTGAAGCGGGAATTTCGTGGCTAAAGAGATGTTTTGGGCTATCACGTTGCCACTGCAAGGGTTCTGAGCGTTTTGATTCTCATTGCTGGTTATCGGTGGTCTGTTACAACCTGGTGATTCTGGCCAGACACCCGGCACCATCCTGATAGCCACCTCCACGCTACATGAAAGTACCTTTCCAGCATGGTGGGAGGATGTTTTCTGCCTGCTTTTCGCGTTTTTCTCCAATATCCGTCCCAGATTAGAGAAAAAAAGGGAAGAGTTTTTGCGGCTCTCTGGAATTTCAGGAAATATCAAAACGCACGTACAATCTAATTATGATTGCCTGATGCGTTTTTGGACGAGAACTAGCTAATCACCAGTGTTCCCGGCCTTGGTTTGGCCTCGGCCATGTTCAGAGTGTAATTAAAGCCCCGGTTCTGGCCTGTGACCGGGATAGCGCCACTGATCGCTGCCCCGGTAATCGCCACCGCTGGCTGATAGGAGGCATTAGCGGTTGCTGCGGTATAGCTACTTGCTCGCCAGACGTTAATCTCCCCGAGCTCATAATCCACGGTCAGCTTGCTGTAATTATTGGTGCCGCTTTTATGGAGCAGACTGCCTGCGCCGTTATCTTCAAAAGTGCCGCCATCAAGCGACAGGGTCAGGGTTCCGGGCAAAACACCCCGCTGAAGGTAGGTACGGCTCTGGTTGCCGGTAATATGAACAAAGCGACAGCTGATAGATCGGTTACTGGCCGAAGTCGCCACCATCGTTTTGCCGGTATAGCCACCGTATTGATCCAACAACGGGCTTTCTACCTTGGCGCTCGGCACCAACGGTGCATAAACGCTCTCGGCCTTTACCGTCAGATCGCCTGCGGTAATGTTGGCGCTCATTGGCTGAATGCCATAGTAACGGCTAGTGTCAGCTATCTGTGTTTCCTGAATACGGCTGGTCTCTTCCTCTGGCTCTCCCGGCACTGGTGGCGCTCCGACAAAGGTCGTTACTAAGGGAGCACTGATCTCCATTTCCACCTTTCGCCGGGTAAAATCTACATACTCCTGCCCGTTGTTATAAGTGAAGGTCTCAATGGAATGGCTGACCGAAGTAATACGGATAAACTGGCTGATTTTTTCATCCGGTGTAATCAGCTTATAAACCTCGCCAATTTCAGGAACCGTCCATTCCTCCCGCTGATAGCCGACAACGGCTCGCTGTCCTTCCAGCTGGTCGCCCACCAGCTCCCATGATGCCTTAATACCGGGAACCACATAGCTCTCAATCCGGTCTCTGGCATCAAGGCGCTCATCAGTTTGACTGTCGGTATTGAATAACAAGACAGAAACATTCTGATCCTTGGGAGGCTCGGTCAGGATCAAATGGCTGCCGAGGTAAATGTCATTGTTATCGGTGCTGATCCCGATAAACGCCTTCCGTAAAGCCACATCACCGATGGTTCGGTCGATCCGGGAAATGTCCTGAAAGAGATTATTGACATTGCCATCAATGACCTCGTTTCCGGTTACCCGGCCGCCACCGTCTTCCTCATCGGTAAGTCTCTGGCTTTCAAATAGCTTTACATCGTTATTGTTAATGGCCATCGGTTTTCCTTTTTTCAGGCAAAACTGTCAGATTGTCACGAGAACTGGTGTAAGATTGCTGCCAGATCATCCATGTGAGTAACGTTTAATGGCAAATATCGTATATATTGCAACCAGTCTGGATGGGTACATTGCCGACAAACAGGGAGGACTGGATTGGTTGCACAGCATTCCTAATCCAGAACAGGATGATTTTGGCTTCGCCAAATTTATGAACCGGGTTGATGCAGTGGTGATGGGACGAATCACTTTTGAAGTTGTTTGCGGTTTCGATTGCCCCTGGCCCTACTCTAAACCGGTGTATGTCCTCAGCCAGACACTCAGCTCAATTCCCGAACCGTTTCAAGACAAAGCTGAATTGGTCAGTGGTTCGCTGCAAACGATATTGGCGCAGCTTCATGACCTGACTCTTGATCACATCTCTCCAGCGCTGAACTGCCGGGCTATCTGCCAGGTTTTTACCCGATCCTGCAATTTCGCCCAGCCTTCCCATACCACTAACCAGCCGGGCTGCCCTGTATGCTTTGAATCACCCCAACCACCAAGCCGAGCAATCGTTTGAAGCAGCCAAGTGACTGTTGGCGGCTTATCGGGCAACGCTTTTTTTTCATAGGTTAGCCAGAGAACCTGCCATTCATCATCACTGACCACCTCATTCGCGAGTGTTTTTTCACTCCAAAGCTTTCTGTCTTTGTGCTGCCTGTCATTCGGTAACATTAATGCTTCACGGATTTGCATTAGTCTGACAGCGACAAACATTAATATGACCGCAAGTCGTTCAATGTTATCCGGAGATTGCAGACGAAGCCTTTCTACTCCTGCTCCCGATTTCCAAGCCTTATGGAACTCTTCTATTCGCCATCGGAGCTCGTAAAATCGAATGATAGAGCGACAGTCTTCGAATGTTTCAATATCTTCAGTTGTCAATAGTACCCAGTGCAAACGGTCTTCGGAGTCATTGCCAATCTCTTCAGCCGACACAATATTCATAGTTACCGGTTCCGGCCTGCCGCCTGGCCTTTGCGGCGCCTGTATTGTCATCTTCTTTCTTTTGACCTGCAGCGTTGCCTTTCGCTTCTTTCTACCTCCTTTTTGAGGAACCACTATCGTATATTTCCCCAACACTTCAGTCTGAGCTAAGGAATCAAATAATAAGAGTTCGCCATCCACCAGGATTCTGTTTTGTGTAGCTCTTACAACAAACCGCTGTCGGTTATCCAGTTTGTAGTGCATATATTCGTATATATCCGCCTCCCGGTCGCAAACACTGATGATGTCAGGCATTTTACCCCCCATCCTTTGTTCTGTGTTTTCAGAGGCTCTTTGCCACTTAAAGCTTTCCTTTCCCTCGTAAGGTAGCTGACGACGTTGGTTCTTTTTCCCCCGCTGAACGTCCTCTCTAACCCATCGTTCTTGATCAATAAGCCCAATGCTTCGCTCTGTATCCGCATCAACCAAGAAGACAGAGTGGACGTGGAATCCTCTGGTTTTAGAGCCTTCAGGACCTCCAAGATCACCAAGCTCGGATCTGACAGCATGTTTATAACCCAGGGTTGTTGTATCTTCGAGAGCCAGAAGTAGGCGAGACTGTCTCGCTATTTTGGCAGTTGCCTGAAAGCCTGCCTCAGCTATTGCTTCAGGCTTTACGGCCTCATTCTCAATCAGCCGGTAAGCTCCAGTTACCAGTGCGGTATAACCTTCGCATGAAGATGACAAAGAATTACCGGTATGAGCTGAAAGCTCGGCAGCAACTTTGACAAGTCGTTTTGTACGTCGAGTATCGCCCAAATCAGCACATCCAAAAGTTAGTTCTGACCATGGTTTAGGAGAAAGTGGAAGCATGACCTGTTTTATCAGTGAGAAATGATAGAACAAGGTAGCTATTTGTGATCAAGAGACAGGGCTTTATGGAGAGCATTACTGGTACCAAAACCTGCGAACCGTGCCGAGTTGGGATTAACGCCCATCCGTCGCATATCCCGTTCATACTCTGCCTGTTGCAGATCGGAATTGGCCTGATAGTCGCTGCTGGCTTCCCCCAACCGGCTCTGAAGCTGGGCATCGGATACCGTGGCATTGTCGCCCAGATACTGAAAGTTGGGCTGGTAGTTATCGAACACATCAAACAGCTTGTCGCCGTATTCCTTGAGAGTGTCTGCCGCATCAGTTGCGGCTTCGATATTCAGTTGATAGGTTCCGTCCTGATCATCGTACCCATAGCGAGGGGCGATGTCGGGCATTGCGAACCTGTCTATGCCGTTCTTCTTGTCATAGTAACTGGTGGGATTCAGGGAGAAGGTATTAAAACTCCCCATCTGGTCCAGGCTTACCTGATAGGCACTGCCCGGCTGAAGCCCCGATCCTACGGAGCCTGAAGGCCTTCCATACCGGGTAATACCCTGCGATGTAGATAGTCCCATAGTTATTCTCCTGTAGCAGTCCAGTGGATAATGGCGTCAGTCAGACTGACATCGGTAGCCCCCAGGTCGTAGCTGGTGCTGTCCCAGTAAAAGGTATTAACGGGAGAGGTACTGATGGATCTTGGTCTGCGGTAGTAAACCGTGGCTCTGATGCTTCTGACATAGATATTGGCCACGCTGCTGGGCTTTAGCCCTTCTATACCTATATATCTGTGTCCGGCTCTCTCACACCACACCTCTATCGGTGGATGGATTCTTCCATCCAAATAAGTGGTGTCAGCCCAACTGAGAAAAATATTCTTGTACTCGACGATCCGTTGGTTAAGGTCTCCATCCGTGAGAACCTGGTCGTGATGGGTGGTTTCTTCATAGGTTTGGTGACCGCCAGCGCCATCGGGCAGTTTAACCCTGACCCGACCTTTGATGAGCCCGTTAGAACCGTAAAGTGAACTGCTGAAGAACAGATTTTTGACCACTATGTTTATATCCACCGTGGCCGTGTATTCAATGCGGGTAATTTCCCAGCCGCTGAGTTCATGATTGTTGATGGTGATATCGTATGTTGCAGACTGTGCTGACGTTCCCTCAGGGCTTAATGTGACATCCAGAGCCGTGCCGAGTTTGCCCCGCTGATCATACTCATAATCAATCGATCCACTGGTAAACGTCCCCTCCCGATCTTCCGTTGTCAGGGATACGGCAATATCGTAATTGGCCTGGGTGAGGGTTTTGCTGACTTGCAATACATGGGTTTCAAACTCGTTAATATCGACGCTGGTTGATTCACTGGTGATCCAGTCGCTGCCATCGGGACGATACTCCAGCGTCAGGGTGGCCTTGCGGTTCTGGTAGCCCGTTGATTCACCGGTGGAACGATGGCTGGCTACACGGCAGTTGACCGTCACTTTCTTCACCTGATCGGTGTTATACACCGCCCACCACCGGCTGTTACTGCTGCCCAGATAGGTCTTGCCGCTGGCATCGGTTTTGGTGCCATCGGCCAGCAACAATCGGGCGTAGGGAATAAACACCCATGCTCCCTCAATACTGGGGTGGGGTTGGGGTATGCTGTGATCCATTTCCAGCCGCTGGGACTGGTCAGGGTAATCGGCGTTGTAGACCGTGATGTCACGGGGGTAGAGGTTCACCGTGGGCATGGCCTTGAAATAGGCAGGAATCACCACTTCCTGGCCATTCGTAGCCACACCGCTTTCCGTCCTGCGCACTTCTTTGTAGCGAATATGTCCGGCGGTTTCAGAATAGATAAAGGACTCGATCCGTCCCTCTTTCAGCAGCAGGTAATCGTTGTTGGCAATGCCGCCACTGCCGGTAATCACCATCTGACCAAAACCATCGGTGCCGGTACTCAGCTCAATGGAGCCACGTCCTACGGTCAAAGCAGTGCCATTCTGTAATTCACCGGATTTGAGCTGGCTGATATTCACCGGTCCGTTTACCGCCAGATAGCCATTAAAAATCAGCACATATTCCGGTGCTTCGTCGGTACCAACATTCCGCACGGAAAAGGGCTGCTCTGACAGCTCCGGGCTTTCCAGCAGGAGGTCCGCCAGGTTGATAATGGCGGTTCCCTGTCCTGGCGTTCCGGCCAGTGCATTAAAGCCGCCAACCTGAGCACCACTGTTTACATGGCGCACCCAGTAATAATGCAGCGTAGTGTTTCCGGTGACATCGGTGTAACGGCTGCCATTGGATTCATGGACCAGTGACGCCTGTTCCCGGTCATCTACCTGAGCCCGCCACACTTCCGTGTGGTTATGGCCATTGTAGGCAGGTGCTTCCCACTCCAGAATCACGGCGCCAAAGATGCCGGTCGCTGCAAGGCCACTGGCGTTGGTCGGGCTGTCAGGCCGATCGGTTTCGATCACGGGAACGGATGGCACGGCAGGTTCCAGGGTATCGGTAATGGAACCCACGGCGGTGGCAGGCAGACTGAGCCGCTGACCAATCTCATTTGCTAACCCCAGCTCCGCCAGCTCACTGTGCAGCACTGCTTTGTCTCCGGCGTTGCCGGAACGTCCGGCCAGCCGGTTCAGAAACTCACGCACGTATCGGTCTACCGTAGCAGGCAGTGCGGGAAATTTGGCCATGTTAATCCTGGGAAGCTTGTCTGAACTGGCGAGCGATTGATAAACGAAAACCGCTGCATAAGTTCACTCAATTGAATAATCCAATGAACCGGTTTCGCCCAATAAAAGTGGTTTCGTACAGCGATGCAAAAATCATCTGCAGTCGATTCTTGACCAGATGACAGAAGATGATTGTGAAATAATGATCCACCGGAAAGGTGACAAAGATGCGGTTATCCTGTCAGAGGACAGAGACAGCCGTTTAATTAATTGTTTCGAAGTAAATTACAAACAGATTCTACAACTTGCGCATGCTTCTCTGGTTTGATGGCTCCCAATGCTTTTTCAATCAGCGACCCATGGGCAGTAAATAACTTTCCGGGACGGGCAAAACTGGTCAGTGGCAACAGGCCGGTAACAAAATCATCCGTTTCGATGGTAACTGCCAAAGTATCCGCATAGGATTTGCTGGTAATCTGGCACAGGACAAAATCCCCTTTGCCAGCATCCGCCAGAACCAGCGCTGGCCGAAGCTTGGCCCGGGAAAGATCAGAGAATGGAAACTTGATAGCGACGACGATCCCCGCTGCTAATCCTGATTCAGGGACTTCCATGCTTCATCCTCATCCGGGTTGTCCCAATCTGCTGCCAGACTTTTTTCACTGAGCAGAGCCTCATCGTTAACCTGATGTTTGGGGGACTCATCCAACACAGTAATCAGGATCCTGCACCCTTCTGGTAACTTGATACCCGAAGGAACAAGAATATTCCCCTGTTCATCCGTTTTAGCTTCGAATGTATTGAGCATGTATAAGCCTCTTGGGTTAGCTGATAACCATACTGTTGCTTAAGACATCAGGAATATCAAAGTCTTTTTTCTATAACTCCGCCATGGAACTGGCCACAATCACTGCCGTTACCGTATCGGTGCCTGCCAGCTCAAACTGCCAGCGACTGCCACGGCCTGCGGGGAGTCGGAAGCCCCGGTCAGAGGTAACCGGCAGTTCCAGTACCTGTTGTTCATCACGGAATACCCGGAATACCAGATTGGTGTAGCTGTCGGCCATGATCCGTGCCGAGGTAAAGGCGGCTGGTTTGCCCTGGAATACTTTGCTTCGCCACCGATAAGGCATCAGCTCCGTGCCTTTATCCCACGCCTTGATGGTGTCGCCGATGGCCAGATAGAGGCTGTCGTCCTGAAGATCACGGTAACAGGCATCGGCATAGGTGCCGAGTTCGGTAAAGGTGCCGCTGTCGGGGCTGAAAATAAAACCGCCACCGTTAGCAGCATGACCATAGAAACCAAAGTACCGGCCATCATGGAAGCAGGCATGGATGGTGTCCGGCCTGAACCGTTGCCGCCAGTCTTCCGGGTTAATGATGTTACGGGTCATCAGGTCAGCCCTGCCACCGGCCACCCTGACCAGACCGTCCGGGGAGGCATACAGGGCCATATCGCCCATATCCACCATACTGCGTTTACTGATGCAGGCGTGTGCCGTATCGAGCCGTTCCATCGTCATGGCAGACGGTTCAGTACCAAAGGCCACGTAGGGATAACCGTCCGTGGTAATGATCACACTGTTGGCGGCAACCGCCAGTGACTGGATTTCATACTCCACGGTCAGCCGGTAAGCCGCTGGCCAAGCATATAAATGATAAGGCTCGCTAAACATCAACTCCTTACCGGAGAAACCCACCGCTACGCCGCCGGGCAGCACAACTATCCCTTGCAGATTGTTGGGAGGCGCTACCCAACCGATGGTTTCCAGAATATCACCCCGCCTATCCATCTGACTCTTGATCACATCTCTCCAGCGCTGAACTGCCGGGCTATCTGCCAGGTTTTTACCCGATCCTGCAATTTCGCCCAGCCTTCCCATACCACTAACCAGCCGGGCTGCCCTGTATGCTTTGAATCACCCCAACCACCAAGCCGAGCAATCGTTTGAAGCAGCCAAGTGACTGTTGGCGGCTTATCGGGCAACGCTTTTTTTTCATAGGTTAGCCAGAGAACCTGCCATTCATCATCACTGACCACCTCATTCGCGAGTGTTTTTTCACTCCAAAGCTTTCTGTCTTTGTGCTGCCTGTCATTCGGTAACATTTTTCTGTCTTTGTGCTGCCTGTCATTCGGTAACATTAATGCTTCACGGATTTGCATTAGTCTGACAGCGACAAACATTAATATGACCGCAAGTCGTTCAATGTTATCCGGAGATTGCAGACGAAGCCTTTCTACTCCTGCTCCCGATTTCCAAGCCTTATGGAACTCTTCTATTCGCCATCGGAGCTCGTAAAATCGAATGATAGAGCGACAGTCTTCGAATGTTTCAATATCTTCAGTTGTCAATAGTACCCAGTGCAAACGGTCTTCGGAGTCATTGCCAATCTCTTCAGCCGACACAATATTCATAGTTACCGGTTCCGGCCTGCCGCCTGGCCTTTGCGGCGCCTGTATTGTCATCTTCTTTCTTTTGACCTGCAGCGTTGCCTTTCGCTTCTTTCTACCTCCTTTTTGAGGAACCACTATCGTATATTTCCCCAACACTTCAGTCTGAGCTAAGGAATCAAATAATAAGAGTTCGCCATCCACCAGGATTCTGTTTTGTGTAGCTCTTACAACAAACCGCTGTCGGTTATCCAGTTTGTAGTGCATATATTCGTATATATCCGCCTCCCGGTCGCAAACACTGATGATGTCAGGCATTTTACCCCCCATCCTTTGTTCTGTGTTTTCAGAGGCTCTTTGCCACTTAAAGCTTTCCTTTCCCTCGTAAGGTAGCTGACGACGTTGGTTCTTTTTCCCCCGCTGAACGTCCTCTCTAACCCATCGTTCTTGATCAATAAGCCCAATGCTTCGCTCTGTATCCGCATCAACCAAGAAGACAGAGTGGACGTGGAATCCTCTGGTTTTAGAGCCTTCAGGACCTCCAAGATCACCAAGCTCGGATCTGACAGCATGTTTATAACCCAGGGTTGTTGTATCTTCGAGAGCCAGAAGTAGGCGAGACTGTCTCGCTATTTTGGCAGTTGCCTGAAAGCCTGCCTCAGCTATTGCTTCAGGCTTTACGGCCTCATTCTCAATCAGCCGGTAAGCTCCAGTTACCAGTGCGGTATAACCTTCGCATGAAGATGACAAAGAATTACCGGTATGAGCTGAAAGCTCGGCAGCAACTTTGACAAGTCGTTTTGTACGTCGAGTATCGCCCAAATCAGCACATCCAAAAGTTAGTTCTGACCATGGTTTAGGAGAAAGTGGAAGCATGACCTGTTTTATCAGTGAGAAATGATAGAACAAGGTAGCTATTTGTGATCAAGAGACAGCCTATCCATGGGTGTTTCATCCACCACACTGGTGACGCCTACCGGGGTATCGGTGGCTACAATGACATTGTTGTTTATCTGGGTACAGAGCTGATACACGCCCACCTGGGTACTGGTGTAGACCCTGAAATGGGTGATATTCAGATCAACGGAGCCAGGGCCTGATGCAAGGGTAATATCTACCGTTTCACCTGGCTTCACCACAATCTCACCCGATGGCAGGGATGGTGGTCCTTCCCGACCGTTCTGGTCCACCCAGGTGTAGGTATAGAAGCGGGTTTCAGCGTCCACTTCTTCTGCATCATCCAGCGGTGTGCCACTGAGGCTGACTACGGGAGCTACGTCCGGCTCCGGTATGCCCAGTTGCAGGTCATTGACCGGATAATCACTGCCACCACTCAAGGCAAGGCCGTTATCGGTGTAACGGGAACCTTTTACTGTGCCGGTGTAGTAGACCCGGTTATTGGGATCGTCGGCCACGGGAGAACGGATGACATCAACGTCCGTCGTCCAGTCGAACCAGTACCGTTCACCTTCATTGCGATAGAGATAGATGGTCTTCGGGGTATCGTTCAATGCCTGCTCATCGGCGGGTGCGTAGTAGGCTCTCAGGCTCCCGTTGGTTAAACGACAGTCGATAGCTTGCTCGGCCTGCGTATCTTCCAGCAGATGGCTATCCAGCCAGGGGACTTCGCCGGTAAAGGAGGTAATGTCGAGTTTCATGGGCTGTTACTTCTTTAGCCCGTAGATGGAAAAGGTACCACTGATTACATTGTTAGTCTGGGCATCAGTAAAGAACCTGACACCCTGGATAGACTCAAAAACCGGTGCCGACAGCATGGCTGATAGGTAAGGGTTGCCATTGCCAGTATTAAAGTTTGCCGTCCATGCTCCTTTTGATGAACCGCTCATGGATATACTCAGGGTACCGGACAGGTAGACACTATCCATTTCTGCTTCAGCCAACACGTAGCCTGTGTAAGAGCCCTCTATGGCACCATCAGCCCCTCCGGTTTTGATCACCGAGGTAGTGGCCATGCCAAACCCATCCTGCCATGCGCTGCCATTCCAGAAAGCGATGCCCAGTTTCTTTTGCCGGTAATCACTGTCTTCTATTGCAAGATTGCTGATGACCAGATGGTAACCGGAGTAGAGTGAGTCATCGAAGCCATCAGTAATTGAAATATCGGCACTATTGGTATGCTCAAACGTACCCAGTAATTTCATATCATCGTCCTCATCAGCCGGTGGCTCTGTCGGTGTCGAGTTTTCCAGGGCTTCCACCCGTGCAGTCAGGGCAGCCAGAGCATCAATCAGGTCTGGGGGAACTACCTGGCTTTCCAATGTCTCCACCCTTGGTACCAGATCGGAAAAATGGGTGTTCATGTTGCTTTGCAGGCCGGATACATCACTCTCTACCCGATTCAGCCCGGAATTAATCGTGCCAATGTCGTTTTGAGCCTGAGACAGTCCTGAGTTGACCGAAGCTATATCCGTTTGCAGTTGAACAACATCATTGCCCTGGTTACTCACATCGAGTTGCAACTGCGTCAGGTCATTGGCTTGAGTAGCGAACTGTGACTGCACCTGAGTCAGTCCACTGCCCTGAGTAGCCACTTGTGTCTGTATCTGGCTCACATCATCGCTGAGTGAGTCAATCTGAGTTTGCAAATTGTCGGAACTTGATTCGTACAGAGTCAGCTTGCCCAACGACTCAATCTCAACATCAGCGTCGGCAGACAACGGGGTATTCAAGTGAATGTCCGTACCGGTATCTGCGGTGAAGTGCGTGTCCTTAATCAGCTTCAGGCCATCCACAAATACACTGACAGGCCGGTTGATTTCATAGTTATGGCTAAACGTCTGCTGTCCAGCAATGCCGCTATAAACCGAGCGTTGGGGAACGGCAAGCTGCGATACCAGGTTGGGTCCGGCTATTGCCTTGATGATCACCATGGCAGCACGGTTACGGGGACGGGTTTCATCACCACCACGGGCATTGCTCAGCATCCACCGTTCAGTGCCTTCCGCAGTGTCACCGGTGCCAAGGTCGTGATACTGGCCTCTGATCACCGCCGGATCGGCAGAGGTACCAAACGGCATCGCATCCCACTTGGATTCATTAATGGCTATAGCGACTTCATGAGCATGGTTCGCCATCTCATCGGCCTGCCCACTTCCCAGCTCCCGGTCTGTATCTACACCACACCCATGGTCCCATCCCCGGATAAACTCGCCCCGGTAATCGGGCAGGAATGCTTTGCCGGTTTCGATCCGGTCTTTGTAAAGCTCATAAAGCTCCGGGTATTGAGTACTATCAATCTCTGCTCCGTCACACTCCAGCCATCCTGCCGGTGGGTGCGATTGCCGAACCATCCCACAATGCTGTTAATCCAACGGGTGTGGTTTCCAGAAAGGTGTCGCTGACTGCGGTCCATGCACCGTTATGTCGGAAATAAAGCTGACCATCCTGCGGGGCTTCTTCGACATCGCCAGAACTACCACCTGAGCTTCCTGTCTGCACCTGCCAGCTTGCCGTAGTTCCATCAGTGACCAGTGCCTTACCATCGTGTCCGGCCTGATCTGGCAGGCCATCCACCAACTCCCAGCGCCGTAAACGTCTGGCATACTGCTTGCCATCAATGGGCGCGTCATCGAGTTTTTTGTCCAGAGCATCGGCAAGACCATCAATCTCACTGGCATCGTGGTAGTGGCTACCGGGCGGGAATGAATCCGGTTTATCCGTGATCTGTTCCCAGCTCAGAAAGGGGCCAAGGTGGACAGTGATTGGCCTGACCACTTCCTCCACAGTAACCTGAATCACATCATGGTTATCATCCAGATGCAGGACGATGGGCTGGTAACTGCTGTTATCCATTACGACGACAGCTCCACGTTATGAGTAACGCTGGCCAACAGCTGCCACCGTCCGGTCATGACGGTCTGCACTTCGCCTGCATCCGGTGATACCAGTTGCAGGTCGTAATAAAATTTCTGGGTTGCCAGGTTGCGGGTATCCTCCGGAGTAATATCCAGCGTCGCCTCACTGCCGGTAACAAAGATCTCCTTGCGTAACGCCACTTCATCATAACTCTGTAACGGGTGATACTTCATGGAAAAAATCAACGTCCAGCCGGTGTAATCCACAGGCAGACCATTTTTCCGGAACTCAATGGGCAAACTGATATTATTGCCCCGGATATGGGGTTCAAGATTCACCTCGGTCACAGCCATCAGATAAATCTCCTTCTTGTCACCGATTGCTCGCCACTGCTGACGCCGACCAACCCACGGATACGTTTCTTGTTCAATTCCCGCTCATACTTCTGCCGGTTCACTTCCGACAGTTGCGGGTTGGTCCAGGGCTCGTCCGGCATCATTTGCAGATCCGCCAGTACACCCCAGCAGGCAAACTCAAAGGTAAGATTGGCCAAGTCGTCCGGTACTAAGGTGGCATCAAAGGCTGGCATCAGTGTCAGCTCAATGTCGTGCATTACATCCTTGTCAGGGATCGGGGCAACGTGCAATGCCGTGGTCTGAAAGTGGCGATAGTAGTAAGGGGTTCCAGCAGAAAGGTAAGGAGGCAGCAGGTCACGGCTTTCCAGTCGGGTACCATCTTCTCGTAAAATGTTCTGCACTGTGGCGATCTCAGTGCCCGCGGGGGAAGTCAAGGTATAGTCCTTGATGCCCTCTACCATAAACAGTTTGTTATGATGCCGCCAAAGGTTTGCCCGGTGGCAAATATCCCGCAGGACAATAATCAGGTAGTTACGGATCACCTGATCTGGACAGCCCTTGGCATAAGGGCGGATTCGGGAAAGGTAGGCGTCCAGTTCCATTTAGTTCTCCCCGATGCTGCCCTGAAGCATCTGCCGGAACATTTGATCCACGTTCCACTTCAACCCCAGGTCATTGGCAAACATGGCCAGGTAACTCTGGGCCTGCTGCATATTGGCTTCCGTTTCCATATCCATGCTGAATGCCCTGAACAGCATGTAGTTGATCACCGGGTTCAGCCATAGCTCATCAAAGCTGAATAGCTGGGTGTCAGTGTCAAAATTGGTCATCACTATTCGTGCGGGTGCCTGACTGACCAGCAGATTGAGCTGATGATCTGCAGGGGGCACAGGGTACACATAAAAAACCGATGGGCTTTTCTGGTCGTAGACATACTGCTCTACAGACTCACCAGCAGCAGTCGTCCAGTTGGGCAATAGGCTATCCAGTGAACTGCGGGTGGTGGCAATCACCGTTCTGCCTGTGGAGGGGTTATCCACAATATCCAACAACCGGTAAGTACCTGGAGGGAGCGATTGCACAACCTGAGCCTGGCAGGTAAAGGCCAATAACTGCGAGTTCACATCAGGCCGGTTCTGCACCACTGCCAGCAGCGCTTCGTTATAGGCATCCAGCAGATCGTTATTGCTCCACCTGGGAACAGCGGTATTGTCCTGAAGCAGATTTCGAACCCGCTGGATGATGGCGGTAACCTTCATAGCTTACAGCCGGTTTCCCTGCTGGTCACAAAACTCCAGATCGACGCCCATCCGTTTCTTAAGCCTGGGGTAACTATTCAGCACTGAGCAAAGGCATATTACAGTAATTCCGAACAGCTCTATGAAGTGATTGATATATGTCCATTCCCTGTTTTCTGGCAGACGACAAATAGCTGCGAATCCGTGCAAACATAGAACCACCGTCTGCACTCCTGAAGCAGCCTGAGATTTTCTGCTTTAACTTGGCCATTCGAACATCCCGCTCACTGCCATTGTTATCGAAGGGAATGGTAAAATCTGACATGAAGCGCAGTGTCTCAGCCTTGAACTCAGTGAGTCGTTTGAAGAGATTGTAAGCTTTAGTATTCTTGACTTTCTTGCGCTTAAGCTCCTCTCGTTGCTTCTCCATATAGACGACTTCTTTCATTAGAGCCCGCTGAAGCAACCGGTCATAAATCTTCTCGATTCGTTCACAGACAACACTTGGCATCTGTAGCATACCTATGGTCTTAAAGCCCTTGCAGTAATGCCAGGAAAGCCTCAGTAGCTTCATCAATCGCAACGCCAGTTGCCAGTTGATTGCTGTCCCTATCAACAACACCCAAAAGCTCCCTCAGGTGATGGGCATTGCAAAGTACGTGAGTTGCCGCATATGCAAAATAGGATTTCCAATGATCATGAACCAGAACGCCTGCAAATGTTAGCAGTATGCCCATCGTGTCCATGGCCTCACGACCTCGCTTTTCAGACAAGTAGTAGAGCGTCCATTGTTCATCCCGCATAACGTGTAGCCAGTGCAAAGAGCCCTCGGCCCGCATACCCGTTTCATCGGCTCCGGCAACAGACGATTCCCGCAAGGCGTCACGAATAACCTCTTCAGTAGAAGCCAGATTTTCATAGGTTCTGGCCACAAAATTGGCGACAGTGCCTGCACTTACACTCATTTTATAGAGAGTATTAAAATACTCTGACACGCGCTTAAAAGGCAGGAAATGGTATTGGTTAAGATAGACGGCCATAGCCTGTGTGGCTGAGCCATATTGTGCGGCAGCGGTAACACCTTCCGGGAATTCAGCCTGATTCCGACAACCACAAGTGCAGATTTTTACTTCAGCTCTATGGGCCGTTACTTCAAATTCACCCGGTCTCCCTGGTTCAAACACCTGTCGTTCAATATATTTGACCGGCTCACTATCAAGAAGAGACGCCTGACATTTATTGCATTCTTTAACCGGAAGGTACTCAATATAGTCAGGGATATCGACCTGTTTAAGACAAGTGCCCTGATGCCCTTTCTTTCCACCGGCTTTATTACCAGAAGACTGTCTCAGACTTTTAGGATTGGGTTTTTCATCCGATGGATCGGTACCTTTATCTGCGGAAAGGTCGTCAGAATGATCTGGAGAATTACTGTTTTTACAAGGTTTTTGATAACCATCAGACGATGGCGGCTTGCTGCTGTTTTGACTGTTCTTGCCAACCTTTTCTTCCAATTCTCGACATCGCTCTTCCAGACAGGCAACTCTCATCCGCAGCTCTGCATTCTCTTTCAAGAGAATCTCAGCCGACATAGTTGCGGGTAGTTCTGGAATCATGCTGGCGAATATTGTGGAAAAATGGTGCTTAAGAGGATGGTATAAAAATCAAAAATTCCAGATTTATGTGGGGGTGCTGAACAGTTACAGAAATTCCTGATTACCACCGACCCTACGTCGTGAGCCAGCTGCTATAATAAACGTCGATAGTCATGTGTTTTGGAGGTAAAACTGATGTGTAAAAACACCAGGCTCTATTTTGATTACGAACTGCTCTACAGTGAAAACTGACTGTAGGTCACGAAAAACAAGGATTGGGCAACATTACCGGACAATATGCTGACAACCTTTGTAGATAAAGGGCTTCAGCAATGTTCAACCCAGTAGCAGTCTGAAATCCTACAAGAGCCAAACACCATTCAGTTCCAAAAAGGCCTTGGCATTATGCAATTTCTGGCTAATTACGGCAGTGAAGAGCAGTGTGAGAACACGCTGTCCTCTTGGCGCTGGCCAGATGGCTTCCAATGCCCGAAGTGTGGCTCCCGCAGTTTCTGCAAGCTTCACCGGAAAGCTGAATTCCAGTGCAATTGCTGCCGTTGCCAAACCTCGCTTACCAGTAACACTATCTTTGACTCAACAAAGCTGCCTCTAGCTACCTGGTTTCTGGGTATCTATCTCGTCACCCAGAATAAAGCGGGGATTTCTTGCCTGACGCTTCATCGACAACTTGGCATTTCCTACAATGCCGCATTGCGCATGAAACACAAACTCATGCAGGTCATGATGGAAAGAGATAACAGCTGGCAGTTGAGTGGTTTTGTTCAGATTGATGACGCCTATTGGGGCGGAGAGCGCCACGGAGGCCGCCGGGGCAGAGGCTCAGAGAACAAAGCCCCCTTCGTGGCCGCAGTTCAGACAGATGCTGATAACCACCCTATCTACATGAAGTTCAATGCCGTTGATAACTTCCGGCGAAAAACCATTCAGGAGTGGGCAGAACATGCCCTGAAAAAGGGTGTCCGGGCCGTCAGCGATGGCTTGTCCTGTTTCCGGGGTATTGAAGATGCCGGATGCCAGCACACAGCCATCATTACCGGTGGTGGGCATGCATCCATGGAGAATGAGTTGTTCACCTGGGTAAATACCATGCTGGGAAACGTGAAAACAGCGATTACCGGTACTTACCATAAGCTCGACCCCAAGCATCTGGGCCGTTATCTATCAGAGTTCAACTATCGGTTTAACCGGCGTTTTGATATGCCTTCAATGATCTCAAGGCTAGGTCGGGCTGCAGTCAATACAGCACCGATGCCGGATCGACTTCTCAAACTGCCAGACGTCCAGTGGAAACCGGGTTAGCCATCAACCGATAATTGAAAGTCAGTTGACGTATTAATATCATTATTTCGAATGATGATGTGGGTCTTTGCTTGTTCGGAGCGGTTATGAAACCGAATTTAGTTGATAATCTGGAGAACAAGCCGTCATGATGCCTGCTCCACCGGTAATACTGGAGAGGTTCTATTATTTCTTTACCGGGTTATAGACATAAAGAATGAAAAGCTGCACGTATATTCTTAAATTATCTTTCCCTGTGTCATGACGTACGATCAGTGGTAATCAGGAAGCCTTTTGAAGTGCCTCCAAATAAACGTTGCATGTCGGGGGCCCTGAAACTCTTACCAACCCCGCCCCGGACCAGCAACACATCGGCTGGACGATAAGCAAAAGATGCCTTCGGCGTAAATGCTGATCCGGTTTTTGAGTCATCATTGTAATCATCAAAACGACCGGCAAGGGCTAAGTTACCGTTAATGGTTGGAAGCACCAATGTTCAGTAATTCTGCTGATCAACCGGCCAACAGTTAATTTTTTTGCTGCCGTCAGTTCTCGCCTCCAGGCCAGATAATGGGGAAGGTAACGAGTTGCAACCCCTTGGAATACGCCGCCAATCCAGCGTTTTAAATGACTGTGATAAGAATTTACAGTCTGGATGTGGTAGATGCCTTCAACAACATGTTGACCTGCTGATGTCACCAGCTCCTTGAAGACAAATCCAAGCTTGTCAGCAAGTTTTTCGTGAGCGAGGTGTGCATCCGCACAGACCGTGGCCTGTATCGATATGCGGCCATTTAAATGCCTGCACAATTCATTAGCACTTTCGTTTTCTAATACACCGTCAACGGTATTTCGATTACGGTCCCGAGCCACCATTACCGGGACTTTTCGGGCTTTGTTGGGATCATTACCCCGCTTTCGGGTTGGCCGTGGAAGGCCTTCTCTTTGCCCTTTGAAGGATTCACGGAAAAATGTTTCATCAAGCTCAGTAATGCCACAAAGCTCTTCTGCTTGATCATTATTAATCACTTCAAGAAAGCGGTGACGCCAGCGGAACGCAGTTTTCAAGTCAATGGCATTCTCAGCAGCAGCTGGTCGCAAGACCATAGAGTGAGTCATACCTGCGAGGTACTTGTTCCATTTTTCAGGGTGCCTGAGCCTTGCCAAAGGCGTTCCACTAAAGGCGTTAAACGTTGAGTCGCAAGTCTTGCAGTGGTAGCGCTGTCGGCCATTTCGTATGCCCCAGCGACCAACGCTATGGCTTTTGCATTTGGGGCACCTGGGGTTTTCGGCAAATTGGGCAAGTATGCTCTTTTCTACGTCAGGTGTTGCATTATCGTTATTGGGTATAGATTCACTGTAAACAGGTTCAGAGTCAGTGGTTTCTACTACCTCGGTAACCTCTATTTGAGTACTAAGGAGCGAGTTGTTAAGAATGTCTCGCTGTTCACTGGTTAATGTTGAAATGGAATCAATAAAATTCTGGAAGAGTTCAGATTGCATATCACTCCCCTACAACGTAGATTTTATGGGAGTTTAGCTGATTCAACCATTAACGGTAACTTAGCCACCGGCAAGGGTAACTTCCAAATCCTCAACAACTGGAACCATCACCTCACCACCAACACCATATTGGGTTCTCTCACCACCGCCTGAGGTACCACCTTTACCTACATAGATGCCATGTAACTGTTCAGCACCCCCACATAAATCTGGAATTTTCTGATTTTTATACCATCCTCTTAAGCACCATTTTTCCACAATATTCGCCAGCATGATTCCAGAACTACCCGCAACTATGTCGGCTGAGATTCTCTTGAAAGAGAATGCAGAGCTGCGGATGAGAGTTGCCTGTCTGGAAGAGCGATGTCGAGAATTGGAAGAAAAGGTTGGCAAGAACAGTCAAAACAGCAGCAAGCCGCCATCGTCTGATGGTTATCAAAAACCTTGTAAAAACAGTAATTCTCCAGATCATTCTGACGACCTTTCCGCAGATAAAGGTACCGATCCATCGGATGAAAAACCCAATCCTAAAAGTCTGAGACAGTCTTCTGGTAATAAAGCCGGTGGAAAGAAAGGGCATCAGGGCACTTGTCTTAAACAGGTCGATATCCCTGACTATATTGAGTACCTTCCGGTTAAAGAATGCAATAAATGTCAGGCGTCTCTTCTTGATAGTGAGCCGGTCAAATATATTGAACGACAGGTGTTTGAACCAGGGAGACCGGGTGAATTTGAAGTAACGGCCCATAGAGCTGAAGTAAAAATCTGCACTTGTGGTTGTCGGAATCAGGCTGAATTCCCGGAAGGTGTTACCGCTGCCGCACAATATGGCTCAGCCACACAGGCTATGGCCGTCTATCTTAACCAATACCATTTCCTGCCTTTTAAGCGCGTGTCAGAGTATTTTAATACTCTCTATAAAATGAGTGTAAGTGCAGGCACTGTCGCCAATTTTGTGGCCAGAACCTATGAAAATCTGGCTTCTACTGAAGAGGTTATTCGTGACGCCTTGCGGGAATCGTCTGTTGCCGGAGCCGATGAAACGGGTATGCGGGCCGAGGGCTCTTTGCACTGGCTACACGTTATGCGGGATGAACAATGGACGCTCTACTACTTGTCTGAAAAGCGAGGTCGTGAGGCCATGGACACGATGGGCATACTGCTAACATTTGCAGGCGTTCTGGTTCATGATCATTGGAAATCCTATTTTGCATATGCGGCAACTCACGTACTTTGCAATGCCCATCACCTGAGGGAGCTTTTGGGTGTTGTTGATAGGGACAGCAATCAACTGGCGTTGCGATTGATGAAGCTACTGAGGCTTTCCTGGCATTACTGCAAGGGCTTTAAGACCATAGGTATGCTACAGATGCCAAGTGTTGTCTGTGAACGAATCGAGAAGATTTATGACCGGTTGCTTCAGCGGGCTCTAATGAAAGAAGTCGTCTATATGGAGAAGCAACGAGAGGAGCTTAAGCGCAAGAAAGTCAAGAATACTAAAGCTTACAATCTCTTCAAACGACTCACTGAGTTCAAGGCTGAGACACTGCGCTTCATGTCAGATTTTACCATTCCCTTCGATAACAATGGCAGTGAGCGGGATGTTCGAATGGCCAAGTTAAAGCAGAAAATCTCAGGCTGCTTCAGGAGTGCAGACGGTGGTTCTATGTTTGCACGGATTCGCAGCTATTTGTCGTCTGCCAGAAAACAGGGAATGGACATATATCAATCACTTCATAGAGCTGTTCGGAATTACTGTAATATGCCTTTGCTCAGTGCTGAATAGTTACCAGACAAGTAGTAGAGCGTCCATTGTTCATCCCGCATAACGTGTAGCCAGTGCAAAGAGCCCTCGGCCCGCATACCCGTTTCATCGGCTCCGGCAACAGACGATTCCCGCAAGGCGTCACGAATAACCTCTTCAGTAGAAGCCAGATTTTCATAGGTTCTGGCCACAAAATTGGCGACAGTGCCTGCACTTACACTCATTTTATAGAGAGTATTAAAATACTCTGACACGCGCTTAAAAGGCAGGAAATGGTATTGGTTAAGATAGACGGCCATAGCCTGTGTGGCTGAGCCATATTGTGCGGCAGCGGTAACACCTTCCGGGAATTCAGCCTGATTCCGACAACCACAAGTGCAGATTTTTACTTCAGCTCTATGGGCCGTTACTTCAAATTCACCCGGTCTCCCTGGTTCAAACACCTGTCGTTCAATATATTTGACCGGCTCACTATCAAGAAGAGACGCCTGACATTTATTGCATTCTTTAACCGGAAGGTACTCAATATAGTCAGGGATATCGACCTGTTTAAGACAAGTGCCCTGATGCCCTTTCTTTCCACCGGCTTTATTACCAGAAGACTGTCTCAGACTTTTAGGATTGGGTTTTTCATCCGATGGATCGGTACCTTTATCTGCGGAAAGGTCGTCAGAATGATCTGGAGAATTACTGTTTTTACAAGGTTTTTGATAACCATCAGACGATGGCGGCTTGCTGCTGTTTTGACTGTTCTTGCCAACCTTTTCTTCCAATTCTCGACATCGCTCTTCCAGACAGGCAACTCTCATCCGCAGCTCTGCATTCTCTTTCAAGAGAATCTCAGCCGACATAGTTGCGGGTAGTTCTGGAATCATGCTGGCGAATATTGTGGAAAAATGGTGCTTAAGAGGATGGTATAAAAATCAGAAAATTCCAGATTTATGTGGGGGTGCTGAACAGTTACGATGCCATCAAGGGTGCCTTGATCCCTAACATCCTCATACTCTGTGCGGTTAATTTCTGCGAAGGTAGCAAAAGCAGCAGTTCCAGAAGGCAGCTCCATCAGGTCACCAGAAAAGGAACCTGTCCAGCTGATGATGGAAGACTCTGAGTCAATTTTAGAAGTACCGCGGGCTGCATCAACAACACTTTGAGGAATCTCTTCCAGAAGATTCAACGTTCCAGCCTTCACCATATCATCGATGGTTTTCTGGATAATTTCGTCGCTTGTTTCATCCATTGTCTGGATGGTATAACCAATGGTAGTTTCCCAGTCATACTGATCCTTGAACAGACCATTAACTCCAGCCATGGCTCCAAGATACTGGCTTTCACCGCCACTGGATCGCTCTCCAAACTCCACCATTCGGCGAGTAAATGTTCCATCCTGAGCGCCCGGAGTACCAGAGGTTGGATTGCCTGGATCGGCAGCTGCAAGCTCAATGTCGTAGGCATTCGGCTCAAAATAAGCCAAGGTCTCTTTCTGACCAAACCTCAGACGGGAAAATGCGGTCATATCATCAGAAAGGTGATACTCGAAGTTCGCCATTAAGTCGAAGCTTTCATTTTCCGGCTTAAGAGTCCTGTGAGCTGAACGGTTATAGCCACACTTCCCATCGGATCGAAGTACAGCATTTTCACCAAGCAGGCCTTCACAATCAGCAGGTATAGTTACTGTTTTATCCGCTGCCTGAAAAGAAGCACCGTATGAACTATAAGCAGAAATCTGGCTGCGGTCGCTATCATCATTATTTGCCCAGTCACGATCGGCATTACGAAGCATTTCATTGTTCTGGAATTGGGCGATGAACGTTACCCTGGATCTTTCGCCAGCTGTACCGGCCAAAACTTCAAGCCTGTTATTCTGATAACCGCCATCATGTGCGTCACCAGTGCGAAGCTTCACTTCAGCGCCCTCATAATCCTTCTTGAGAATTACGTTAACAACACCACTCATTGCGTCAGAGCCATAGATAGTTCTCGTCCAAAAACACAACCAATTGAAAACTGTAGATTTTATCCTAAAAAATTACCTGATTACCACTGATCGTACGTCATGACACAGGGAAAGATAATTTAAGAATATACGTGCAGCTTTTCATTCTTTATGTCTATAACCCGGTAAAGAAATAATAGAACCTCTCCAGTATTACCGGTGGAGCAGGCATCATGACGGCTTGTTCTCCAGATTATCAACTAAATTCGGTTTCATAACCGCTCCGAACAAGCAAAGACCCACATCATCATTCGAAATAATGATATTAATACGTCAACTGACTTTCAATTATCGGTTGATGGCTAACCCGGTTTCCACTGGACGTCTGGCAGTTTGAGAAGTCGATCCGGCATCGGTGCTGTATTGACTGCAGCCCGACCTAGCCTTGAGATCATTGAAGGCATATCAAAACGCCGGTTAAACCGATAGTTGAACTCTGATAGATAACGGCCCAGATGCTTGGGGTCGAGCTTATGGTAAGTACCGGTAATCGCTGTTTTCACGTTTCCCAGCATGGTATTTACCCAGGTGAACAACTCATTCTCCATGGATGCATGCCCACCACCGGTAATGATGGCTGTGTGCTGGCATCCGGCATCTTCAATACCCCGGAAACAGGACAAGCCATCGCTGACGGCCCGGACACCCTTTTTCAGGGCATGTTCTGCCCACTCCTGAATGGTTTTTCGCCGGAAGTTATCAACGGCATTGAACTTCATGTAGATAGGGTGGTTATCAGCATCTGTCTGAACTGCGGCCACGAAGGGGGCTTTGTTCTCTGAGCCTCTGCCCCGGCGGCCTCCGTGGCGCTCTCCGCCCCAATAGGCGTCATCAATCTGAACAAAACCACTCAACTGCCAGCTGTTATCTCTTTCCATCATGACCTGCATGAGTTTGTGTTTCATGCGCAATGCGGCATTGTAGGAAATGCCAAGTTGTCGATGAAGCGTCAGGCAAGAAATCCCCGCTTTATTCTGGGTGACGAGATAGATACCCAGAAACCAGGTAGCTAGAGGCAGCTTTGTTGAGTCAAAGATAGTGTTACTGGTAAGCGAGGTTTGGCAACGGCAGCAATTGCACTGGAATTCAGCTTTCCGGTGAAGCTTGCAGAAACTGCGGGAGCCACACTTCGGGCATTGGAAGCCATCTGGCCAGCGCCAAGAGGACAGCGCGTTCTCACACTGCTCTTCACTGCCGTAATTAGCCAGAAATTGCATAATGCCAAGGCCTTTTTGGAACTGAATGGTGTTTTTACACATCAGTTTTACCTCCAAAACACATGACTATCGACGTTTATTATAGCAGCTGGCTCACGACGTAGGGTCGGTGGTCATCAGGAAAAATTAAGTGGAGCCCTACTGCTATCTGGCGACTAAACTTCCCAAGAGCAAGAAACATAAGGGATTGCCAAAAACAGAGGACTCCAAATGCGCAAAAAACGCAACCCGCAGTGTAGTATGGAACTCCATTACGTACCTCATGAAATCTGCTCCCAGCTTTCCGGTATCTCGCAATGGCTTGACGCCCATCCACAGTTCAATGACTGGATTTATGAGGACTTAAGTTCTGGTGATAAACAGAACACTGGGCGGAACGGACTATCAGCAGAATCCGTTCTTCGTGCGGCACTCCTGAAACAGTATTTGAATTGTGATTATGACTACTTGTCGTTTGTTTTGATGGACTCCATGCTCTTTCGAGACTTTTGTCGCCTCGAACCAAACCAGCGCCCCAGTCGCTCCAGTTTGCATGGGCTCATCAGCCTTCTTACTGCATCTACATGGGAACGGATTAATAACTGTCAGCTAATGACCGCTAAAGATCAGGGTATTGAAAAAGGGCGCACTGTGGCTATTGACAGCACAGTCACCGAATCGGATATCAAACCTCCTTGCGACAGTGATCTTTTAGCCAGTTCCGTTAAAGAAATTTGTCGGCTGCTGGAACGGGGACAAACACTGACAGCGACACCGCTTTATGAATATACCCATCACAACCGAGCCGTAAAAGATGCGGCCAGAAAATGCATCTACGCTGGCAAAGAAGAGCGGCATCAGCATTATAAAAAACTGCTGCAGTTGACCCGAAAATCCCGGAAGGTACTTATCGAAGCTACTGTCACGCTAGCAAACGCCCGTCAGCAGGGGCAGTGTCTCCTGGCTGATGATGCCGACAAGTGGCAGGCCGATGTGGATCACCTGTTACCCCTGGTGGATGCAATAGTCTCCCAGACAGAGCGCAGGGTCTTTAAGGGTGAAAAGGTGCCAGCCCAGGAAAAAGTGGTTAGCCTGTATGAACCCCATACGGATATCATCGTAAAAGACAGGCGGCAAGTACAGTATGGCCATAAACTGAACCTGGTTCAGGGAAAAAGTCGATTGATCCTGGACCTGGTTATTGAGGAAGGTAACCCAGCGGATTCGGACCAATTCATTCCGATGATGGAAAGACAAAAAGAAATTTATGGTCGTGTACCTCGCCAGACAAGCGGTGACGGCGGATACGCGTGTCGCGCTAATTTGGAAAAAGCCAAGGCCATGGGAATCAGCGATGTAGCTTTTAATAAGAAGCGCGGACTTGAAGTCGAAGAGATGACTAAAAGTCAGTATGTGTATAAAACGCTCTTTCGCTTCCGGGCAGGTATTGAAGCGGGAATTTCGTGGCTAAAGAGATGTTTTGGGCTATCACGTTGCCACTGCAAGGGTTCTGAGCGTTTTGATTCTCATTGCTGGTTATCGGTGGTCTGTTACAACCTGGTGATTCTGGCCAGACACCCGGCACCATCCTGATAGCCACCTCCACGCTACATGAAAGTACCTTTCCAGCATGGTGGGAGGATGTTTTCTGCCTGCTTTTCGCGTTTTTCTCCAATATCCGTCCCAGATTAGAGAAAAAAAGGGAAGAGTTTTTGCGGCTCTCTGGAATTTCAGGAAATATCAAAACGAACGTACAATCTAATTATGATTGCCTGATGCGTTTTTGGACGAGAACTATCTACAAAAAACCCATAAATACAGTGTTTTCCTCCGGCCTCATTGTACCTACCCTGAAATGTTCGGCAGTTGACGTTAAAAACACGCTGGCACCATAAGCGGGCAGGCTAACAAAACTTGCACCAAAAGAAGACAAATTACAAATATTCCCGAACGGGGATGACGATGTTAGTGCAAATACGTACAATCCGGAACTGTCCGATCAGCCGAAACAGCGGCGATCTCTTTACCAAGTATGCGTTTATGGCTGATCGCCGACAGAACGCATGGCGACCAGGTGCCCACCAGCCCTGACCACCGACAATAATAATGAGAATGATTTCTATGCAGCGAAACACCACCAGGCAGTGGGTCGCTATTCTGACTGCAGCCCTGTTGCTTTCGGGATGTTCAGGCCCCTGGAACGATCCAAACCCAGCCACAAACCCGGAAGAGACAACCTACTTTGGCAGCTTTATCACTCGTCCTAAACACCTCGACCCGGTCAGGTCGTACAGTGCTGAAGAGGGCCTTTTCCTGGACCAGATCTATGAGCCACCCTTACAGTACCATTTTCTGAAAAGGCCCTATGAGCTGCAGCCCGCCACGGCAGCGGCAATGCCTGTCCTGGAGCTGCTGGATGAAAACCTGAACCCTTTACCTGAAGACAGCCGGGAAGCGGCCTACAGCCGGATAACCATACGACTAAAGCCAGATACTTTCTATCAGCCGCACCCGGCACTGGCGCGGGACCAGCAGAATAAGCCACGCTATTTTTTCAATAACAGTCAACAGGGTGACGGCTACAAACTACTGAGTGACTTCCCGGTTACCGGTACCCGCGAGCTTAATGCAGATGATTATATCTATCAGATAAAACGCATGGCCGATCCCCTTAACAAGTCTCCCCTGATTGGCCTGATGTCCGATTATATTGTGGGCATGAAGGACTTCGGTGAATGGGCAAAAGCTACCAGGATAGATGACCAGTGGCTGGATTTACGCCGCCGTGATATTGAAGGCCTGGAAAAAATTGATGACCTGACGTTCTCCATTCGCATTAACGGCATTTATCCACAGTTTCAATACTGGCTGGCCATGCGCTTTTTTGCGCCGGTGCCCTGGGAGGCTGACCGCTTTTATCACAACCCGGGCTTTGCCGATAAAAACCTGGTCCTGGACTGGAACCCTATCGGTACCGGCCCGTTTATGATGACCGTCAACTCGCCCAACCGGGAGATTGTACTCGAACGTAACCCGAACTATCGCCGGGATTATTACCCTTCTGAAGGCTCCGGCGATGACGCCAAACGCGGTTACCTGGCCGATGCTGGCAAACAGCTGCCGTTTATTGACAAAGCCATCTTTCGGTATGAAAAAGCCGCCACCTCCATGTGGAGCAAATTTGTCCAGGGCTATTACGACCGCTCCGGTGACGGCGACCCCAATATCAATACTGCGACCTTTGACCAGGCCTTTACCGTTGGCCCCGACGGCCTCGAACTGACCCCGGAACTTGAGCAGCGAGATATTATTGTGGATGAAGAGATCCGCCCCTCCCTTTATTACACCGGCTTTAATATGCTCGACCCGGTAGTGGGCGGTTACACCGAAGACAAGCGGAAGCTGCGCCAGGCGATCAGTATTGTTTACAATGACCAGGAATATATTGATATTTTCCGCAACGGTATCGGCCAGGTTGCCCAGGGCCCTATCCCCCCCGGCCTTTATGGTTATGCCGAGGGCAAAGAGGCCACCAATCCCTTTATCTTCGACTGGGATGAAAGCACCGGCACCCCAAAGCGGAAGTCCGTTGAATATGCCAGACAGTTGCTGGCTGAGGCCGGTTACCCCAACGGCCGCCACCATGAAACCGGCAAGCCCCTGATCCTCTATATGGATACCACGGCCGCCGACAGCAGCCCCCGGTCAGACTGGATCAAGAAGCAACTGGCGCAGATTGATGTTCAGCTGGAGTTCCGAACCACCGACTACCCCCGCTTCAAGGAGAAAATGCGTCAGGGCAATACCCAGATGTTTGGCTGGGGCTGGCTGGCGGATTACCCGGACCCGGAAAACTTCCTGTTCCTGCTGGATAGCCGACAAGGGCTGGTTAAATGTCAGTGTGATGGCAGTAATTCTACCAACTATGACAACCCGGAATTTGATCAGCTATACGACAAGGTTAAAGCACTGCCCAATGGCCCTGAACGGTTGTCGGCCATTAACCGCATGGTTGAGATTGTCCAGCAAGACAGTCCGTGGATCTGGGGTTTTAACAATAAAGACTACTATCTCTCCAATCAGTGGGTATTCAATACCAAGCGCCACGGCATCAGCCAGGGCACCCTGAAATATCTCCGGCTTGACCCTGAGCTCAGGCAGCAGAAACAGGAAGCGTGGAACCGCCCGGTAGTGTGGCCGCTGATGGCCAGTGTCGGGTTGCTGGTTCTGCTGGTGGTTCCGGGGGTTCGTGCCTACCGCCGGCGTCAGAAGCTGACCATCAGAACCAAACCGTAATCCGTCAGTTTCAGGTATGGATTTACACGGGAAAGTCTGGCGACAACCCCTCGTTTCCACGCTCCGGAGGGTGTCGCAAAACCCTCGTTCCCACGCTCCGCGTGGGAATGCATACGGATCTGGCAACATGCTAAAGAGCCACTGCCTGGTAGGGTTTTCGGGGGCTCCATGCGAGTATGGTATTTGTGACAGGATCGGTATGCATTCCCACGCAGAGCGTGGGAACGAGATGTCCGGAGTGTCCGGAGGGTTTTGCGACAACCTCCCAGAGCGTGGGAACGAGGGGTCCGGAGGATGACGCCCGAGAGTGACATCCCCCCTTTTTCGCTCCCTCTCAACCGTCGGAACGATACTCAATTTTTTTCAGCCAGAAATACTGCAGATATTTCTGTCGAGGTAAGGATATGCTCACATATATAATCAGACGGCTGTTTTACGCTATTCCCATTCTTATTGGCGTCAACCTGCTGACCTTTGTCCTGTTTTTTATTGTCAATACCCCGGAAGATATGGCCCGCGCCCACCTGGGTGATAAATATGTCACCGAACAGGCCATTCAGGACTGGATTGCCGACAAGGGCTATGACCAGCCCCTGTTCTTTAACGGTGCAGCCGATGGCTTCAACCGCCTGACTGAGACCGTATTTTTCAATAAATCGGTAAAACTGTTTGCCTTTGATTTTGGGGCATCCGACGAAGGCAGAAATATCCAGTCAGATGTCGTTGACCGTATGGGACCAAGCCTGGCACTGGCCCTGCCCACCTTCCTGATTGGCATCTGGGTCAATATCACCGTGGCATTGATGGTGCTGATGTTCCGTGGCAGCAGGCTGGACCGTTTTGCGGTGGGTGTTTTTGTTACCCTGATGTCCGTTTCCTATCTGTTCTACATCATTATCGGCCAGCACTTTATGGCCAAAATATCACGGCTGGTGCCAGTTTCCGGCTTTAACGATGGCATAGACGGCTGGCGTTTTCTGATTCTGCCAATCCTGATTGGCACTATTGCCGGTATCGGCGCTGGTTCCCGCTGGTACCGTTCGCTGTTTATCGAGGTTTCCGGCCAGGATTTTGCCAGGACCGCCAGGGCCAAAGGGGTCAGTGAAGCAGGCGTACTGTTCCGTCATATCCTGCCCAACGCCATGCTGCCCATCCTGACCGGAGTCGTGGTAGTCATTCCCACCCTGTTTATGGGCAGCCTGGTGATGGAGTCCTTCTTCAGTATTCCCGGGCTGGGCAGTTATCTGCTGGATGCCATCCGGGCACAGGATTTTGCCATCGTCCGGGCGATGGTCTTCCTTGGCTCGGTCCTGTATATCATCGGTCTTATTCTTACCGATATTTCCTATACCTGGGCAGATCCCCGGGTTCGATTGAGCTAAACGACAAAGGGATGTAATTATGGATTTTGAAATCGGACCCGGCCTGCTCAATGAAAGTGTCCTCTGGACCATTCTCTGGAGCGATGTGCTGATCTTTTTTCTGGTAGGTGCCATCACTTTTTTTATTCTGTCGTTGAAAAAAAACCCACAGAACCGGGAGCGCTGGCGACAGGTGTTCTCAACCCGGCTGGGTATGAGCACCTTTGTCATCATCATGGCCTATGTGGCGATTGCCCTGGTGGACTCGGTACATTTCCGCAAGGCACTTCCTTCGATACCATCAGCCGCACAGGGGCAAAACAGCGAGCAGGTCTTTTACAGCAACCAGGTCAACAGCCTGCTTGACCTGGCTCTGGGCGAGATGGGGGAGATGCCGGAAAGAACCTACTCTGCCCCGTTCGCCCTTAAATCCTGGAACAAGGAAAACCTGCTTCTGCCCAATGGCGAACGGGTGCGGGATTATCCCAAGCTGGCCTATGGAGGAAGCCATCTCGACAACCCTGAAGATTTCAGCAGCGATATTTTTATCAACTCGCTACCGGGTATTGCCAAAGGTTTAGCTATTGCCCTGTTGTTTATTGGTTTACATGCACTCTGGCTGAAGAAAAACGGCAGCAGCACAGCAAATCTGCAATGGCGTTCAGGCTGGATCACCTTTGCCATCATTATGGCGGTGCTTGGCTGGCTGGTGACCATGGGGAATCTTTACCATGTACTGGGTACTGACCAGGCCGGCAATGATACCCTTTATGAAAGCCTGAAGGGCATTCGCACCGGCGTATTAATCGGCACCCTGGCAACCCTGATCACCATGCCCATTGCCATTACCCTGGGTCTTGCTGCCGGCTACTTTAAAGGCTGGATTGATGATGTCGTCCAGTACATCTATACAACATTGATCTCCATTCCCGGCCTGCTGCTGATTGCGGCGTCCGTTTTGCTGTTTCAGGTCTGGATCAACAATAACCCGGATTTCTTTGAAGTGGGCCTGGAAAAAGCCGATGCCAAATTCCTGGCGCTCTGCTTTATCCTGGGTATTACCAGCTGGACGACACTGTGCCGGTTACTGCGGGCAGAAACCCTGAAAATCAGCCAGCTGGATTATGTCCAGGCAGCCCATGCTTTTGGCGTCAGCCATTTCCAGATTATCAAACGACATATTCTGCCTAACCTGAGCCATATTATTATTATCTCCTTTGTGCTCGACTTCTCCGCCCTGGTACTGGCGGAAGCGGTACTCTCCTATATTGGCGTGGGTATCGACCCGGCCATGGCCAGCTGGGGCAATATGATCAATATGGCCAGTACCGAACTCTCCCGGGAGCCAGGCATCTGGTGGAATCTCTGTGGCGCCTTTTTCCTGATGTTTACCCTGGTACTGTCGGTTAACCTGTTTTCCGACCTGGTAAACGACGCCTTTGATCCAAAAACCAGGCTGGAGTCTGCATGATGACAACTGCTTTGAAAGATCCCTCTACAGAAGTTGCCTGCAGTACCACTAAAAAGGTCGCTGCCACTGTCGCTGCCACTAAAGAGCACAGTCTTGCCCTGTCGGTGAATCAACTGAATGTTTGTTTACGACATTCGCCATATACCCCTATTTTACAGGATGTCAGCTTTCAGCTGCGCAAGGGGGAGATCTACGCCCTGGTGGGAGAATCTGGCAGCGGAAAATCAATGACAACGCTGTCAATCCTGCGACTGCTGCCAGATGCCCTGGAAATCACCAAAGGCAATATTTCTTTACCGGACACAGACCTGTTCAGTCTTACCGAACAGGAAATGGGAGATGTGCGTGGCAAAAAGATCGCCATGATTTTCCAGGACGCCCTGACCGCCCTGAACCCGGTACAAACCGTTGGCAAACAGATTGCCGAAACCCTGAAGCTGCATACCACACTGAGCGCTACTGCAATCAGGGCGCGCACCGTGGAGTTGTTTGCCGAAGTGGGCATTCCCGAACCGGAAAAGCGCGTAGACTGGTACCCTCATCAGATGTCCGGTGGCCAGCAGCAACGGGTGATGATTGCCATGGCCCTGGCCTGTGAGCCTGATATTTTGCTGGCCGACGAACCCACTACAGCCCTGGATGTCACCATCCAGAAACAGATCCTGGAACTGATTAAAAAGCTGACCCACAGCCATAAACTGGCGGTACTGCTGATTACCCATGATATGGGTGTTGTACGACAGACGGCAGATCGTGTGGGCGTGATGTACCAGGGAAAAATCATAGAACAGGGTAACTGTGGTGATTTTTTTGCTAACCCCGGAGAAGCTTATAGCCAACAGCTGATTGACAGCCTTCCCGACAGGCATGACTACCTGGCCCTTAAAGGTCAGCAACCGCTATTAAAGGTTGAAGATCTGGCCATTCATTTTCCGGTTCGCAAAGGCCTGTTGCAGCGAGTCCACAGCTATACCAGAGCGGTAGACGGGATCAGCTTTACCATTGGCAAAGGAGAGACCCTGGCATTAGTGGGCGAGTCCGGTTGTGGCAAATCCACAACCGGCCGGGCCATTCTCAACCTGGAAAAGACAACTGCTGGCAACATCTGGTATAACAATTTGCGCCTGACCAGCATGTCCCGCCGGGAAATGCTGCCTTTACGAAAAAAAGTCCAGGTCATCTTCCAGAACCCATTCTCTTCAATGAACCCACGCATGACCGTGGAGGATATTATCGAGGAGGGTATGATAAGCCTTGGCCTTGAACTGTCACATGGGGAGAGAATTGAACGGATAGAAGCCCTGCTTGCCCGGGTCAAACTGGAACCTGACCATCGGCACCGTTACCCCCATGAATTCTCTGGCGGCCAACGACAGAGGATCGCCATTGCCAGGGCCCTGGCGGTTGAGCCGGACCTTATTATCTGTGATGAGCCCACCAGTGCCCTGGATGTTTCCATCCGGGCAGAAGTGCTGGACCTGTTGCTGGAGCTGCAGCGGGAGCTGAATGTCTCTTATCTGTTTATTACCCATGATCTGTCTATTATCCCACACATTGCCCATCGCGTAGCGGTTATGCAGGGTGGGAAAATTGTGGAACAGGGTAATACCGAACAGGTACTTAACCAGCCCCGGCACGAATATACACAGAAGCTGCTGAATGCCGTGCCTGCTGTCACGTAGTGCATTATTTCAATGGGTTTGACGTGTACCATCTCCGCTCACCCTGAGTGAGATTAGATATCTTCGTGCACGTAAAACCGGTTGGCGCAGTCACAGGGACGACTTATTTAGCAGTTGATGTTGCTGCTGAACTAGCTGGTGTCGAGGTTTTGGCCGTCGTAGTTGCGGTTGAGGTTGAGGTTGAGGTTGAAGAACTTGCGTTTGTGCTTGATGGGTCAGAAGCATTAACCGCTGATGTTCCACCATTGTCTGCTGATTGTTGAGCAGCATCTGCCTCCGGGTTTTCTTTATATCCGGCATCGATATAGACGTAAGTTTTATGATCCGAGTAGAACTTGGCATTACAGTTGTTATTCAGGTTAAGCGAAGTGATTTGCCCGTAATGAGGCACCCCTTTGAAGTAGTAAGTGGGGGTAAAAAACAGGATTTCCGAAAAAGGCTGTGTAGGGCATCGGTAAGACTGCCATTTAAAATATTCATCAAACGCAGCGACAGGGCCTTGCTCAATACCGGTAGACAACGGCACGGTCACCCGGCCGATTAGTGTTGTCTCGCTGGTTTGGACATCGTAAACATGGGCTTCCCAGGTAGCACCACTCGCATCATTATCCGCTATCGTCACCATAAAATCATAGTCATGACCAACAATCCAGTCGTAGGGGATATGACAGCTGGTTCCGGCTCCGGTATCGGCACCGGGGAAACAGTACTCATAGTCAGATGTGGTGCCGCTGCCAAAAACACTGAACAGGGCAGTTTTACCATACTGACCGAGCGGTTGCAGACCAAAATAAAAGGGGTTATTGCCAGCGTGGGTGAAGTAGGTAAAAAATGCCCAGTAGTAGGCCATCGGCGCATCTGACCAGGAAACACCCTGGTCAGTCATCGGTCTCATCCGGAAACTAACCGCATCAAACCCGCTACCCGGCTGGCCACTGTTGTCAAAGTAGACATTTTGTGAACCTGTACAGCCAGCACAGACACCTTCGGCCGGAATTTTTGCTGGAGTCATTGAGCTGTCTCTTGATCACAAATAGCTACCTTGTTCTATCATTTCTCACTGATAAAACAGGTCATGCTTCCACTTTCTCCTAAACCATGGTCAGAACTAACTTTTGGATGTGCTGATTTGGGCGATACTCGACGTACAAAACGACTTGTCAAAGTTGCTGCCGAGCTTTCAGCTCATACCGGTAATTCTTTGTCATCTTCATGCGAAGGTTATACCGCACTGGTAACTGGAGCTTACCGGCTGATTGAGAATGAGGCCGTAAAGCCTGAAGCAATAGCTGAGGCAGGCTTTCAGGCAACTGCCAAAATAGCGAGACAGTCTCGCCTACTTCTGGCTCTCGAAGATACAACAACCCTGGGTTATAAACATGCTGTCAGATCCGAGCTTGGTGATCTTGGAGGTCCTGAAGGCTCTAAAACCAGAGGATTCCACGTCCACTCTGTCTTCTTGGTTGATGCGGAGTAACTATTCAGCACTGAGCAAAGGCATATTACAGTAATTCCGAACAGCTCTATGAAGTGATTGATATATGTCCATTCCCTGTTTTCTGGCAGACGACAAATAGCTGCGAATCCGTGCAAACATAGAACCACCGTCTGCACTCCTGAAGCAGCCTGAGATTTTCTGCTTTAACTTGGCCATTCGAACATCCCGCTCACTGCCATTGTTATCGAAGGGAATGGTAAAATCTGACGTAACTGTTCAGCACCCCCACATAAATCTGGAATTTTCTGATTTTTATACCATCCTCTTAAGCACCATTTTTCCACAATATTCGCCAGCATGATTCCAGAACTACCCGCAACTATGTCGGCTGAGATTCTCTTGAAAGAGAATGCAGAGCTGCGGATGAGAGTTGCCTGTCTGGAAGAGCGATGTCGAGAATTGGAAGAAAAGGTTGGCAAGAACAGTCAAAACAGCAGCAAGCCGCCATCGTCTGATGGTTATCAAAAACCTTGTAAAAACAGTAATTCTCCAGATCATTCTGACGACCTTTCCGCAGATAAAGGTACCGATCCATCGGATGAAAAACCCAATCCTAAAAGTCTGAGACAGTCTTCTGGTAATAAAGCCGGTGGAAAGAAAGGGCATCAGGGCACTTGTCTTAAACAGGTCGATATCCCTGACTATATTGAGTACCTTCCGGTTAAAGAATGCAATAAATGTCAGGCGTCTCTTCTTGATAGTGAGCCGGTCAAATATATTGAACGACAGGTGTTTGAACCAGGGAGACCGGGTGAATTTGAAGTAACGGCCCATAGAGCTGAAGTAAAAATCTGCACTTGTGGTTGTCGGAATCAGGCTGAATTCCCGGAAGGTGTTACCGCTGCCGCACAATATGGCTCAGCCACACAGGCTATGGCCGTCTATCTTAACCAATACCATTTCCTGCCTTTTAAGCGCGTGTCAGAGTATTTTAATACTCTCTATAAAATGAGTGTAAGTGCAGGCACTGTCGCCAATTTTGTGGCCAGAACCTATGAAAATCTGGCTTCTACTGAAGAGGTTATTCGTGACGCCTTGCGGGAATCGTCTGTTGCCGGAGCCGATGAAACGGGTATGCGGGCCGAGGGCTCTTTGCACTGGCTACACGTTATGCGGGATGAACAATGGACGCTCTACTACTTGTCTGAAAAGCGAGGTCGTGAGGCCATGGACACGATGGGCATACTGCTAACATTTGCAGGCGTTCTGGTTCATGATCATTGGAAATCCTATTTTGCATATGCGGCAACTCACGTACTTTGCAATGCCCATCACCTGAGGGAGCTTTTGGGTGTTGTTGATAGGGACAGCAATCAACTGGCGTTGCGATTGATGAAGCTACTGAGGCTTTCCTGGCATTACTGCAAGGGCTTTAAGACCATAGGTATGCTACAGATGCCAAGTGTTGTCTGTGAACGAATCGAGAAGATTTATGACCGGTTGCTTCAGCGGGCTCTAATGAAAGAAGTCGTCTATATGGAGAAGCAACGAGAGGAGCTTAAGCGCAAGAAAGTCAAGAATACTAAAGCTTACAATCTCTTCAAACGACTCACTGAGTTCAAGGCTGAGACACTGCGCTTCATGTCAGATTTTACCATTCCCTTCGATAACAATGGCAGTGAGCGGGATGTTCGAATGGCCAAGTTAAAGCAGAAAATCTCAGGCTGCTTCAGGAGTGCAGACGGTGGTTTTATGTTTGCACGGATTCGCAGCTATTTGTCGTCTGCCAGAAAACAGGGAATGGACATATATCAATCACTTCATAGAGCTGTTCGGAATTACTGTAATATGCCTTTGCTCAGTGCTGAATAGTTACAATCTGACATGAAGCGCAGTGTCTCAGCCTTGAACTCAGTGAGTCGTTTGAAGAGATTGTAAGCTTTAGTATTCTTGACTTTCTTGCGCTTAAGCTCCTCTCGTTGCTTCTCCATATAGACGACTTCTTTCATTAGAGCCCGCTGAAGCAACCGGTCATAAATCTTCTCGATTCGTTCACAGACAACACTTGGCATCTGTAGCATACCTATGGTCTTAAAGCCCTTGCAGTAATGCCAGGAAAGCCTCAGTAGCTTCATCAATCGCAACGCCAGTTGATTGCTGTCCCTATCAACAACACCCAAAAGCTCCCTCAGGTGATGGGCATTGCAAAGTACGTGAGTTGCCGCATATGCAAAATAGGATTTCCAATGATCATGAACCAGAACGCCTGCAAATGTTAGCAGTATGCCCATCGTGTCCATGGCCTCACGACCTCGCTTTTCAGACAAGTAGTAGAGCGTCCATTGTTCATCCCGCATAACGTGTAGCCAGTGCAAAGAGCCCTCGGCCCGCATACCCGTTTCATCGGCTCCGGCAACAGACGATTCCCGCAAGGCGTCACGAATAACCTCTTCAGTAGAAGCCAGATTTTCATAGGTTCTGGCCACAAAATTGGCGACAGTGCCTGCACTTACACTCATTTTATAGAGAGTATTAAAATACTCTGACACGCGCTTAAAAGGCAGGAAATGGTATTGGTTAAGATAGACGGCCATAGCCTGTGTGGCTGAGCCATATTGTGCGGCAGCGGTAACACCTTCCGGGAATTCAGCCTGATTCCGACAACCACAAGTGCAGATTTTTACTTCAGCTCTATGGGCCGTTACTTCAAATTCACCCGGTCTCCCTGGTTCAAACACCTGTCGTTCAATATATTTGACCGGCTCACTATCAAGAAGAGACGCCTGACATTTATTGCATTCTTTAACCGGAAGGTACTCAATATAGTCAGGGATATCGACCTGTTTAAGACAAGTGCCCTGATGCCCTTTCTTTCCACCGGCTTTATTACCAGAAGACTGTCTCAGACTTTTAGGATTGGGTTTTTCATCCGATGGATCGGTACCTTTATCTGCGGAAAGGTCGTCAGAATGATCTGGAGAATTACTGTTTTTACAAGGTTTTTGATAACCATCAGACGATGGCGGCTTGCTGCTGTTTTGACTGTTCTTGCCAACCTTTTCTTCCAATTCTCGACATCGCTCTTCCAGACAGGCAACTCTCATCCGCAGCTCTGCATTCTCTTTCAAGAGAATCTCAGCCGACATAGTTGCGGGTAGTTCTGGAATCATGCTGGCGAATATTGTGGAAAAATGGTGCTTAAGAGGATGGTATAAAAATCAGAAAATTCCAGATTTATGTGGGGGTGCTGAACAGTTACGATGCGGATACAGAGCGAAGCATTGGGCTTATTGATCAAGAACGATGGGTTAGAGAGGACGTTCAGCGGGGGAAAAAGAACCAACGTCGTCAGCTACCTTACGAGGGAAAGGAAAGCTTTAAGTGGCAAAGAGCCTCTGAAAACACAGAACAAAGGATGGGGGGTAAAATGCCTGACATCATCAGTGTTTGCGACCGGGAGGCGGATATATACGAATATATGCACTACAAACTGGATAACCGACAGCGGTTTGTTGTAAGAGCTACACAAAACAGAATCCTGGTGGATGGCGAACTCTTATTATTTGATTCCTTAGCTCAGACTGAAGTGTTGGGGAAATATACGATAGTGGTTCCTCAAAAAGGAGGTAGAAAGAAGCGAAAGGCAACGCTGCAGGTCAAAAGAAAGAAGATGACAATACAGGCGCCGCAAAGGCCAGGCGGCAGGCCGGAACCGGTAACTATGAATATTGTGTCGGCTGAAGAGATTGGCAATGACTCCGAAGACCGTTTGCACTGGGTACTATTGACAACTGAAGATATTGAAACATTCGAAGACTGTCGCTCTATCATTCGATTTTACGAGCTCCGATGGCGAATAGAAGAGTTCCATAAGGCTTGGAAATCGGGAGCAGGAGTAGAAAGGCTTCGTCTGCAATCTCCGGATAACATTGAACGACTTGCGGTCATATTAATGTTTGTCGCTGTCAGACTAATGCAAATCCGTGAAGCATTAATGTTACCGAATGACAGGCAGCACAAAGACAGAAAGCTTTGGAGTGAAAAAACACTCGCGAATGAGGTGGTCAGTGATGATGAATGGCAGGTTCTCTGGCTAACCTATGAAAAAAAAGCGTTGCCCGATAAGCCGCCAACAGTCACTTGGCTGCTTCAAACGATTGCTCGGCTTGGTGGTTGGGGTGATTCAAAGCATACAGGGCAGCCCGGCTGGTTAGTGGTATGGGAAGGCTGGGCGAAATTGCAGGATCGGGTAAAAACCTGGCAGATAGCCCGGCAGTTCAGCGCTGGAGAGATGTGATCAAGAGTCAGGTCATTGAGGGGGGGTGCTCGATTTGTGCCAGGGTGGTCGGTGGTTGTTTTTGCAAGGCGGCATTGGCCAGGGCAGCGGTTTCAGCGGCGGCTTCGTCCGGCAGGTATCGCCAATAGTGGTTACTGGTTTCGTTCGTAGGAAAATAGGTGCAATACCCTCCATTCGGGCCAAGGGTAGTTAATTGAAAATAATCGGTCTTGCCAGTGTATTTATTGTGATAGATAAATACATCCCCAACCGTATTAAGACAATTGTCGTTAGCCCATTGCTGAAAGCTAACATTCTGAGTGGTGGTGGTATCTGCAGACGCAGCCATAATCCACAAGGAGCAAGCGGACATTAGGAATTTCTTGTTCATAACAGCACACGGTATGAGATGAATTAACAAATGTAAGGATATAAGACATCTGATTAATGTAATGATCATGAACCAGTGTAGATCAATTAAATATCCGCCGCGCAAACAATGCCGTAAACAATGGCGATTGTTTTTCTTATTGCCACCACAGTCTCTCAAATGCTGATGTCTCGCTAATTCAACCACTTCATTTACAACTATCTCTATTATGCAACTTCCCCACTATTTTGGAGTCATATATTTGCAAAAGAGATATAAGTGGCCAAATTCATGTTCTCTTTAAATACAGGAATCCACTCAAGACTTTTCCAACCCTGGCAACCGGTTACGTCTGCAGAGTCACCAATGCAAACGACTGCCCATCAACCGGAATATATTGAATTGCCCGAGGTTCATCGTTACGAGGAACTGGAAACCCATGCTTCTTTTCCTGAGATAAAATCCCGTTTCCTGAGTGATATTCTGGAAATGAAGCAACAGGCATCCCACTTTGTTAATCATCAGTACGACGAATCAATCAGTACTTTTTACGACAAACTGCAATCACCGCCTGAATATCTCAAAGACAGCCTGCTGCCCCTGTATCGTGAAACGCGTTTCCAGATTCATCAGTTAGTCATGCAACTTAAGGATCAACAAAACGATCCAACCGTTGACAACAAAGATTATATTGCCTCTGTGCTTCATGACTGCCTGAACGGTATTGAGTATTGCCCTGCCGGTGTTCATAGCCGCTTCAGTCAAAGTTTTCTGAATCTTGAAGCCTCCCGGGCAGGATTGGGTGGGAAACTCTACAAGATAAGGAGTGAGCTGTTTCATCAATTTATTCAGTCATTCCTGCTTGATCAGCAACGGGAGGGATTGATTACGCTATTGCCAAGCATGGAAATTCACTGGTTCAACAGCTTTCACAATCTTTTATGTGAGCCTCTGGGGCTTGCTCCCATCGTTGACCCAATGGCACCGAACAGTCTGAGTGATGTCCTGACCCGGCGGTTTCTTTCTGCTGCCCCCCTGTCTGTCAATGCCTGTACCATCCTGCGTAAACTCTCGTCAGAGTGGTCAGATCAACTGAGCGCAACCCTTGAAAAAATGGGAGTGCAGGCTTGGGAAAACGAAGCGATTGTTCCCGCTGAACTGACTTCAGACAGAACGGGTATTCTTGAAAGCACACTCTTTAAACCGGTCAATCATTTACTGAAAACAACAGAAGAGCAGTCGCTTGATATTTGGGCCATGATCGAGGAAACGAGCAATGGCAACTATCACCTTGGCCGGTATCGGGAGAAGTTACTGGCCTGGGCGGCCCACCATTTCAGTGAGTCATCAGCCCGGGTGTTCACCGCTACTCCCCAAGGCGTCGATTCGCTATTGTATATCGGGACAATAAATGAACTCTTCTTCTGGGTATTTCGTCATGACCAACGCTTGTCCGCAGGGCAGGCTTGTAGTTTTGCCGCAGATAATCACACCACGCTGACATTACTTTATTTAACGTTGATTGACTTTTCAACCTGGCCTGAGTCAACCGCTTATGCCCTGCTCACTCAGGCGATGGAGCAGACGGATCAGGCTGAACATATTGCCTTGTTTTTCCTGCAACACACCACCATCAAACAGCTAGGTAAAACACCCGCGATGGTTAAGGCACTTGCCAACCAGCTCTGTGACAAGCTGATCAAAAACGACAACATCTTTAAAGAAAGGTTGTGTCAGTGCGTATGTGATCATTTTGCCTCTGATAAAACAACCATTGCTCCGGGCATTGCTCCGGGCGCTCTGGACTGGCTGATCAATACACCACTGCTGAAGCCGGTCTTGCTGAGGCTGCAACAACAAGGAATAGATATTTCGCCAATCACAAAAAAACTGGCCAGCTGGCAGATCTCCGATTTTTCACACGACGACATAAAAAAATTGTTGCCCCCCAACGATTGTCTGCAGCTATTCAACCAGGCATTTAAGCTGAAGCAGGCAGAAACCCTGTCCAATCTGTTGTTAACCGGTCGTTGCGATCAATTGACCCGTCGCTTGAACGATGAACAGGAAACCCCCATGGCTTTCTTTGCCCGTTCCGGTAATTTACCCGGGTTGGAATACCTGCTGGAATTGGACAACCCGGAGGTTAACCAAAAAGACATCTTCGGCTGGACGCCTCTGTTCAGCGCTGCCAGATACGGCCACACAACGTGCGTCAAGGCGTTACTGAACGCCCCCGGCATTAACGTCAATAAGAAGAATAAGCATAGCTTGACGCCCCTGAACTGCGCGGCCAGATACGGCCACACAGAGTGCGTCAAGGCGTTACTGGCCGCCCCAGGCATTGACGTCAATCCCAATCCACATGGCTGGACGCCTCTGAATAGCGCCGCCAGATATGGCCACGCAGAGTGCGTCAAGGCGTTACTGGCCGCCCCCGGCATTGATGTCAATGGCAAACAGTGTGGCTGGACCCCCCTGAACAGCGCAGTCCGGTACGGATATACAGAGTGCGTCAAGGTGTTACTGGCCGCCCCCGGCATTGACGTCAATGGGAAGAATAAGGATGGTTTGACGCCCCTGAACTGCGCAGCCAGATACGGCCACACAGCGTGCGTTGTGGCGTTACTGGCCGCCCCCGGTATTAACGTCAATGAGAAATGCAGGGATGGCTGGATGCCCCTGGGCTGCGCAACCAGAGAAGGCCACATAGAGTGCGTCAGGGTGTTACTGGCCGCCCCCGGAATAGACGTCAATGAGAAGGATGACTTTGGCTGGACGCCTCTGACCATCGCTGCCAGATACGGCCACGCAGAGTGCATCAGGACGTTGCTGGCTGTTCCCGGGATTCACGTCAATCAGAAGGATAACGGTGGCTGGACGTCCCTGACCATCGCTGCCAGATACGGCCACGCAGAGTGCGTCATGGCGTTACTGGCCGCCCCCGGCATTGACGTTAATAAGGAGACCGACAATGGCTGGACCCCCCTGAACTGTGCTGCCGGATATGGCCACGCAAAGTGCGTCAGTGCGTTACTGGCCACCCCCGGAATTAACGTCAATGGAAAGAGTATTAGTGGCTGGTCAGCTCTGAACAGCGCTGCCATAGAAGGCCGTGCAGAGTGCGTCAAGGCGTTACTGGCAGCCTCTGGCATTGACATCAATGAGAAGAATAACAATGGCTGGACTCCTCTGCACTGCGCTGCCAGCATAGGCCATACAGAGTGCGTCAAGGCGTTGCTGGCCGCCCCCGGCATTGACATCAATGAGAAGAATAACGATGGCTGGACTCCTCTGCACTGCGCTGCCAGTAAAGGCCATACAGAGTGCGTCAAGGCGTTGCTGGCCGCCCCCGGCATTGACATCAATGAGAAGAATGACGATGACTTGACACCCCTGAACTGTGCTGTCAGACACAGCCACGGCAGGTGCATCACCGCGCTACTGAATGCCCTCGCTGACTCAATGCGAAACGAGCTGGCTTGAGGTCCCGGAACAGCGCTGCCAGATTCAGCGGCACGATTGAACTGAACGAAGTGCGGCGAGGCGTTACTGACTGCCCCGGTACCCCCCATCATCCTCATCATCCCCATTCTCCCTATCATCCCCATCATAATGGTGCGTAACTTAAGATAATCGGCTACTATCACCCGGTTATCATTGACCTGACAACCACCCTGAACCATGGACTTCAACCGGATATCCGGCCTGCGCAGCCATCCTGCCTGGCGTTTATTGCAAGCGGACAGCGCACCACTGATCATCAGTTTCCTTTACCGCACATTTATCGCCACCAACCAGCGCTCCATCGCTGCCGAGGAACTGGCAACCCGGCTGGATGATTATCTCCATCACCTGCGGGAAACCAATGGCGAGAAGCTTTTTCCCCGCAAAGGACGGGACTATCTCAACGACTGGTCCAGTGGTGAACAGGGTTATCTGCGCAAATATTATCCGGCGGCCAACATTGGTGATGAGCCACTGTTTGACCTGACGCCGGCCACGGAAAAGGTGATTGAGTGGATTGCCAGCTTTGAGCAAAAGCAGTTTGTCGGTACCGAGTCCCGACTGCTGACCATATTCCGCCTGTTGCGGGAGATCGCCGACGAGACTGAAACCGACCCCACCTTGCGCATTGCCCAACTGGAACAGGAGAAGCAGGCCATTGAACGGAAAATCGCCCAGCTCCGGGATGGCCATATCGCTCCTCACGACAGTACCCGCATCAAGGAAAAATTCCTGCAGGCGGAAGAGACGGCAAGACAGCTGTTGTCCGACTTCCGTCAGGTAGAGGAGAACTTCCGGGCCCTGGACCGGGGCGTTCGTGAACGCATCACCACCAGCAACAGCGGCAAGGGACAGATGCTGGATACCATTTTCTCTGAGCAGGATACCATTACCGAATCTGACCAGGGTCGCAGTTTCAAGGCGTTCTGGAGCTGGCTCATGTCACCGGTCAGTCAGGATGAACTTCAGGACACTTTGTACAAAGTGCTGGTGCTGCCAGAGATCAATGCCCTGAACCAGGAACAGGACCCTCTGCTGGACGGTATCCGTTTCCGCCTGCTGGAAGCGGGGGAAAAAGTCAACAGCACCTGCGCCCTGTTAGTGGAGCAGCTGCGCCGTTACCTGGACGACCAGGCCTGGCTGGAAAACCGCCGGATTATGGAAATTGTGCGGGACATTGAACAAAGCGCCATCGCTATTCGCCAGAACCCACCACCGGAGAAAGTGTTTACCAGCCTGGCTCCGTTAAAGCCTGAAATAGAGCTACCCATGGCTCGGGGTCTATTCCGCCCGGCCCTGCGCCCGGTCATTGATGAAGTGCCCGAAGAGGGTGAAGCGGATGTGGATACCAGCGCCCTCTACCGTCAGCACTATGTGGATGAACAGGTATTAAAGGGGCAGATCCGCTTCGCCCTGCATACCCGCACGCAGATTACCCTGTCTGAGCTGGTGGAACTGTATCCGGTGAAAAAAGGACTCAGTGAAGTGGTCGCCTATCTCCATATCGCGTCGGAGTCGGACCGGGCGCTGGTCAATACGGAACATACTCAGGCTATACCCTGGGTGGACAGTAGTGGCAGGGAAAAATCTGCCTGGATGCCTGCAGTGATATTTACCCGATAATTTCAACCATTGGCTTTTGGCATATCGAAATGAGTGAAGAAAAACCGGCATCAGCCACCGACAGCCTTGGCCTGGTAGTGGTCAATCTGATGAAAGGCGTTGTCTACCGTGATCAAAACCCTGCCGTCTGGCAGCAACTGGAGGAACGCCACGCACCGGTACTGGACTATGTCCGGGTCATGGGGCTGGACTTGATCCTGGATGAAGCCGAAGGCTATGCCTTTTTACGTCAGCTGAATGACGAAGAAACAGAAGACAAACCAGAATCGGCCAAACTACCCAAACTGGTGGCCCGTCGCCCCCTGAGTTTTCCCGTCAGCCTGCTCTGTGTGTTGCTGCGCAAAAAGATGGTGGAGCAGGATGCCAGTGGTGGCGATGCCCGCCTGATCCTGACCCGGGAGCAGATCGTTGAGATGATGCGGGTGTTCCTGCCGGACCGGGCCAATGAAGCCCGGCTTTTTGACCAGATCGACACCCACATCAACCAAGGTGGCTGAATTTGGCTTTCTGAAAAAACTCTCCGGTAATCCACCCGCCTGGGAAGTGCGCCGTATTATCAAGGCACTGGTGGACGCCGACTGGCTGGCCGATTTTAACGACAAACTCAAGGTATACCGGGACCATGCAGACACACTCGTTTGATTTTTCCGACAACCCGATCCGGGCCGGGTTCCGGCTGGCATCGCTGGAAGTGCTGAACTGGGGCACTTTTCACAAAAAAATCTGGGTGGCCAATCCCGATGGTGATAACAGCCTGCTGACTGGCGATATCGGCTCCGGCAAATCCACCCTGGTGGACGGGCTGACCACCCTGCTGGTCCCCAGCCAGAAGATTACCTACAACAAGGCGGCCGGGGCAGAAACCAGGGAACGTAACCTCACCTCCTATGTGCGCGGTTACTATAAAAGCGCAAAAGATGACGACACCCTCAGCGCCAAGGCGGTGGCCCTGCGGGACCACAACAGCTACAGCGTGCTGCTGGCCCGGTTTGTCAACGAAGGCTTTGACCAGACCATCACCCTGGCCCAGGTATTCTGGAGCCGGGACAACAGCAACACACCGGAACGGTTCTATGTAGTGGCCCGCAAACCGTTGTCCATTGCCAGACAGTTCAGCGGCTTTGGCAGCGATATTGCTGATCTGAAAAAGAAACTGAAGCGCATGGACCATGTCAAACTGTTCGACAGCTTCAGCCAGTACCAGGCGGAGTTCCGGCGCCAGATGGGTATTGACAACGACCAGGCCCTGGAACTGCTCTATCAAACCGTCTCCATGAAATCGGTTGGCAACCTGACCGAGTTTGTCCGCAGTCATATGCTGGAAAGCACCGATGCGCAAGAGAAAGTCAACGAACTCAGCCGTCAGTTTGACAACCTGAACCGGGCCCATGAAGCCGTTCTGAAAGCCCGCCAGCAGATTGACCTGCTGGCGCCACTGATTCAGAACTGTGACCAGTATGAGGCGCTGGAAGCCGGGATTGCTTCCCTGCGCCAATGTCGTGAGGCGCTGTACGGCTATTTTGCCGATCAAAAAATCACTCTGCTGACCCAGCGTATTGAACGGCGTGAGCAGGAACAACAAAAGCTGGAGGCCCGTTTGCAGGAACTGCGCCTGGCCATTGAAGTGCTGCGCACCACCAGCCGGGAGCTGGAACGGGCCATAGACCAGAACGGTGGCCAGCGGTTGTCGGAACTGAAAACCGAACTGGAACGGCTCGACCGGGAACGAAGCCGTATTGCCAGGGCCTGCGATGACTATCTGGGCATTTGCCGGACACTGGAACTACCGGAACCAGTGGACGACGATGGTTTTTACCACAATCGTCAGCAGGCAAAAAGCAGCCAGGAGTCCCTGGAAAAAGAGCAGGCCGAACTGCAGAACCGTCAGGTGGAACATGCCGTAACGCTGCAATCCCTGCGCCACCAGCATCAGGAGCTGGAACAGGAAATTACCTCTCTGAAAAGCCGTCAGTCCAATATTCCCAGTCGCAACCTGGCCATTCGTCAGGCCCTGAGTGATCGTCTGGATCTGCCGGAATCTACCCTGCCCTTTGCCGGTGAGCTGTTGCAGGTTCGGGAGGAAGACCGGCACTGGGAAGGTGCGGTAGAACGGGTCCTGCATAATTTCGCCCTGAGTCTGCTGGTACCCGATGAGCATTATCAGGCAGTAGCCGACTATGTGGACCGCACTCATCTGAAGGGACGACTGGTCTACTACCGGGTTCGCCAGCCTGCCCGCAGCGCCATTGACCCTATTGATCCCCGATCACTCTGCCGTAAGGTTTCCATCAAAACCGACAGCCAGTTCTACACCTGGCTGGAACAGGAACTGGCCCAGCGCTTTGACTATATCTGCTGCGACCAGTTGGATGATTTCCGCCGGGAAACCCGGGCCATTACCACCTCTGGACAGATCAAAAGCGGTGGCAGCCGCCATGAGAAAGACGACCGTTACCGTATCGATGATCGGTCCCGCTTTGTTTTGGGCTGGAGCAACCGGGAGAAAATATTCACTCTGGAGGCTTCCCGGCAACAGCTGGAAGAGCAAATCCAGCAGTCCGCTACAGCCCAGGCCCGATTCAGCCAGCAGATGAAACAACTGGGTCATCGTCAGCTGCAGCTGGAGCTATTGCTGAAGGTGACCAGTTTTGCCGACATCCACTGGCAGCCCCTGGCGATACAAATAGACTCCCTGGAGCAGGAAAAGCAGCAGCTGGAATCCGGCTCCGATATTCTACGCACCCTGCGGGAGCGACTGGAAAAGTGCGAGGCCAGAACCCGGGAAAAAGAAGATCAGGAGCGGAAACTGGCCAGGGAGTCCGGCACCGCCGAAGAGAAACTGAAGCAGGACCGCAACCTGCTGAAACAGTCCGAGAAACAGCTGGCAGAACTGCCGGAAGCACTGCGGGAACAGAGCTTTCCAACGCTTGCAGAAATGGAACCGGATGCCCTGGGTGAGCGGAAAATCACTATTGAGAGTTGCGACAGCTGTCAGGTCGACATGCGGAAGTGGTTACAAAATCGACTGGATAAACGAGTCGATAAAGCAAGGGAACTGTCCGCCAGAATTACCGGACAGATGGCCGATTATAAAAACGCCTACCCCCAGGAAACCCGTGAAGTGGATGCCGCCATGGGCTCCGTGGCCGAGTTTTCTGCCATGCTGGACACCCTGCAGGGGGAAGACCTGCCCCGGCATGAACAGCGCTTCAAGCAGATGTTGAATGAGGGCACCATTCATAATATGGCCATGTTCCAGAACTGGCTGGACCACCAGCAACAGACCATCCGGGACAAAATTGCCACCATCAATCGCTCTCTGGCGGCCATTGATTACAGTGAAGGGACTTATATACGGCTGGTGGCTGACAATCACCGTGACCCGGAAATCAACCAGTTTAAAATCGATCTGCGCAACTGTCTCGGGGATACCCTGAGCGCCGATAACAGCGACGATGCCTATGCAGAAAACAAGTTCCTGCAGGTGAAAACCATTGTCGAACGGTTCAATGGCCGGGAAGGCCAGACCGAACTGGATAAACGCTGGACCCGCAAGGTCACCGATGTGCGCAACTGGTTTCTGTTCAATGCCTCGGAACGCTATCGGGAAGACGACTCGGAGAAGGAGTTTTACTCCGATGCTGGTGGTAAATCCGGTGGCCAGAAAGAAAAGCTGGCCTACACCATCCTGGCGGCAGCCCTGGCCTATCAGCTAGGGCTTGAATGGGGGGAAAACCGTTCCCGCTCCTTTCGTTTTGTGATGATCGACGAGGCCTTTGGCCGTGGCTCCGATGAGTCCGCACGCTATGGTTTGGAGCTGTTCCGCAAGTTGAACCTGCAACTGCTCATTGTCACTCCACTGCAGAAAATCCATGTGATTGAGGATTATGTTAACTCTGTCCACTTTGTCCATAACCAGGGGGGCAACCACTCCATGCTGCGCAACCTGACCATTGAGCAATACCGCCAGGAGAAACAGCAGGAGCAGGAACGGCAGCAGCAGAGGGAAGCCGATGCGGACTCAGCCACTACATTAGTGCCTGAATAATTTACCTGCTTTTTTGCCACGAGGTACAGAGGCACAACACAGAGATACAACACAGAGACACAACACAGAGACACAAAAAGAAGCGTTTAAAACGCCGTGCCTCTGTGGCCAATCACTCTTACAGTGCAGGTTAAGCTCATTATAATCAGTCCGGTCAATTGCCAGCATGATATCCCTGAAAGAACTGCAACAAAAAGCTCTGCGGCCCTGGACATCGGGGGCATTTTTAAAAAGCGTACTCCGTGATGAACCCTTGTTCCCACTGGAGATCGCCTTTCGCAAACCATCCGGTAAAACCCTCAGCCAGGACTATGGGAAAGTCCGGGACTGGATCGCCCTGCTGCATAACCACAGCAAGGCAGTCAAAGGCAGTGGCTATACCCTGGAATACCGCAGTATCAACCACCAGCAATTGGGCCCGCAACGCATTCCTGTGCGGATTCACTTTGTTGACCGGGAGGATTGGCTGGGTTTTATCGGCAAGGTAAAAGCCTTTCGACAATTTGATGAACTGGCAGGCTCTACCCGCCGGGCATTCCCCGGATTACTGCCCTGGCTGCAGCTGAAACCATTAAAGGCCCTGGAGCTGGCAGACAGCTGGCCACAGCTGCTGAAGGTCTGCCGCTACTTTCAACTGAATCCGCAACCCGGTCGTTATATCCGACAGCTGGATATTCAGGGCGTTGATAGCAAATTTATCGAAAACCACAAGGGCGTCTTATCAGAGCTGCTGAGTCAGGTTCTGGACCCGGAAGATTTTGACGCCACCATTACCGGACTGGCAGAAAATGGCTTTGAACGACGTTTTGGTTTGCGCTTCGATGAGCCATTAATCCGCTACCGCCTGTTGGACAGTGCTGCACTGGTAACGGACATCACCGTACCGGTTTCCCAGTTTATCGACCCGGGTGTGGGCAGGGTGTTTATTACCGAAAACAAGGTCAACGGCCTGGCCTTTCCAGCGGTTTCCGACGCCATGGTTATTTTCGGGCTGGGCTATGGTATTCAATCACTGTCGCTCATTGACTGGTTACGAAGCAAAGAGATCAGTTACTGGGGAGATATTGATACCCACGGCTTTGCCATTCTGTCCCGCTTACGCCACCACTTCCCCCGGGCCCGCTCACTGCTGATGGATGAAACCACTCTGACCCGGCATCTGGATTTATGTACAGAGGAACCGGAAAACAAAAGATTTACCGGTGAACTTGCCCACTTAACGCCCACTGAACAGCAACTGTTTTCAGCCCTGAAAAACAACCGACACGGAAAAAACCTCAGGTTGGAGCAGGAGCGTATCGGTTATGGCTGGCTGCTCGACGCTTTGTGATTTGTCTGCTCCTTCATCTGAAGCGGAAACGAGCTATTTCTCAACAAAGGCCCTTTCAATAACATAATCAGCTACATCACCGAGATGAGCGGATGCTGTAAAGCCAAGATTATCCAGAATCGCACAGGTATCATTGAGCATGGCCTGACTGCCACAAATCATGGCCTTATCGGTTTCTGGATTCAGTGGTGGAAGGTCCAGATCATTACACAGCTGACCATGGGTAATCAGGTCCGTCAGCCGGCCGGTATTTCTGAATAGCTCACGGGTAACCGTTGGGTAATAGACCAGCTTATGACGTATCTCCCCTCCCAGATAGTCATGGTTGGGCAGATCATCCATCAGGTAGTCGTGATAGGCCAGTTCACTGACGTAGCGAACACCATGGACAAGTATGACCCTGTCAAACCGTTCATAGGTTTCCGGGTCTTTGATAATACTCATGAACGGAGCAAGGCCCGTTCCGGTAGCAAAAAGGAACAGGTTTTGGGCTGGCTTCAAATCACCCACCATCAGCGTACCAACCGGCTTGCGGCTCATCAGCACCGAATCCCCCGGCTGTACATGTTGAAGCCTGGAAGTCAGGGCCCCATCAGGTACCTTGATGCTAAGGAACTCAAGGTGCTCCTCATAGTTGGCACTGGCAATACTGTATGCCCGCATCAATGGTTTGCCCTCAACCTCAAGGCCGAGCATAACAAAATGGCCATTATGAAATCTGAACGATGGGTCTCGGGTTGTGGTGAAGCTGAACAGTGTATCGCTCCAATGCGTCACGGTTAATACGGTTTCTTGATTAAATGCTGACATACCCTGCTTCTTGTTCGTTATTTGCGTCCTTACCAAGGGTGATTTCGGAATCCATATCCGAAGGAGGCGCCAGATCTTTCTATCAGCGTCCTCAAAACCAAGGGTAACTTTAGCAAAGTCCGGGTAAAAATACTGGCCTCCTAGAGTTTTCACCTACAACGGCGTTTTTATGCCCCTGAGTATTCTGATCTGCCAGGTCACCAGCTTTAACTGTTCGTGCATCCACCTGACGCCGGGCAATATGATTCGCCGAGAGATAACCAAACGTCATCGCGGGTCCAATGGTTGAACCGGCACCGGGATAGGTTTGCTTCATTACCGAAGCGGAGGTATTACCAATCGCGTAAAGTCCTGAGATTGCTCTGCCATCCTCTCTAAGTACCTGACCATCGACGTCGGTCACCAAGCCACCCTTAGTGCCAATATCGCCAATATTGACTTTAACCGCATAGAACGGGCCTTTCTCCAGGGGGCCAAGGCATGGGTTAGGCGAGGTATTCGGGTCACCGTAATAACGGTCAAACAGAGAATCCCCTTTGCCAAACTCAGGATCTTTGCCCTCTGCAGAGTAATGATTGTAATTGGTAACCGTTTCCTGCAACCCGGTAGCATCCACTCCGATTTTTTCTGCCAGTGCCTCAAGACTTTGTGCTTTTTGGAAGAAATTCTTATAGCGCTTTGGAACCGCCTTATCCGGCACGGCATAGCCTGGCAATAAAGCACCACAGGGGTATTTATGACGGTATTGGGCATCAAAAACAAACCAGCATGGTACAGATTCAGTGCCATACATGCCGTCCCCAAAATCATTATAGGGAGCCGCTTCATTCATAAAGCGCTTGCCGTCTTTATTGATCAGAATGCAGTTGGGTAAAGCGCGCTCTACAAACATGGCCCTGGAACGGGTTTCACCCGCAACATGGCTGGTCGGCGCCCACCAACTGTGTGCCATTAATGCGGTTGCTGCCCCAAGGTTCAGACCAGCCTGGATACCATCCCCTGTATTAATACCCTCTGGCGCAGCACTCCAGAGAGTCCGGGAAGGCTGAGGATGATATTTATCCCGCATGGCCTGATTACTTTCAAAGCCTCCGGCACCGATGATCACCCCTTTTCGGGCTTTGATCCTGACCGGCTTGCCATCACGGTTAACCACTACACCAATAACCTGACCGTTTGCATTCACCAGTGACTCCATCGGGCTGTTCAACCATAAAGGTATATCTCTATCCAGCATAGAAGCTCGCAAAGCGGCAATCAGCGCATTGCCCATGGTAAGGTAACGGTCCCGTCCGGATTTCAAACGCCAGAAAATATCCCGGTAATAACGCCACAGGATTCTCATACTGGTCAGCAGAAAACCTTTGCCACGGCAGAGCAATACTCGTGCTTCTTTCATGGTCATGGCCATTCGCCCCAGCATCAGTGTGGCGGGTGTCGTCGGTCTTAAGTTGGCAAACTCACCGCCCAGTTTACCGGCATGGAAAGGGATGGGATCCATGGAGCGATAGCCCGGCATTCCCCCTGGCAGTTCCGGGTAGTAATCCGCATAGGCTGACTGGGCTTCGTAGCGAACCCGCGTGTTCTCTTCGAGGTAACGGAGCATTTTTTTCGCATTGGTTACATAAGCCTCAATACGACCATCACCCGGCTCTTCTCCGATAACCCGTTTGGCTCTTTTCGGGTTACAGACTGCTCTGCAATGAAAATTGGCCAAAGGCCTTGATATACAATGCCTTCAGGAAACTGCTGGCTAAATATTGCCAAGCCCTGCCACAGGAGGATTCCAGCCTGATTTATGAAATCAGCAGTCTGCAATACGAAAAGAGCCACCCGTTTAATGTAATCAACGGCCATCTCATCTGAGTCGTTGATGCCCATTGACTGCATCTGAAAACTGTTCGGAATCCAGATGCCGCCGCCAGAGATGGCTGAGGTACCGCCATACTGACTGGTCTTTTCCACCACCAATGTTTTCAGACCAAGATCATGGGTTCGCAGTGAGGCAGTTAATGCACCTGCACCAGATCCCACGACAACCACATCAACAATGGTGTCCCAGGGTTTGCTCCTGTTTTTTTTATTATTGTGCATAGCCTTGTCCGGGAATAAGGAAGGTTATTGGTATCGCCATGAATGTGGTGACATAATCCATCTATAGTGGACTGCTGAAGTGGACCACAAAGGCAGGCGACGTCAATGATGGATTATTGCCGCCATCAGCTAAACTCTCATCCTTTAAAAAGACGTAACTATTCAGCACTGAGCAAAGGCATATTACAGTAATTCCGAACAGCTCTATGAAGTGATTGATATATGTCCATTCCCTGTTTTCTGGCAGACGACAAATAGCTGCGAATCCGTGCAAACATAGAACCACCGTCTGCACTCCTGAAGCAGCCTGAGATTTTCTGCTTTAACTTGGCCATTCGAACATCCCGCTCACTGCCATTGTTATCGAAGGGAATGGTAAAATCTGACATGAAGCGCAGTGTCTCAGCCTTGAACTCAGTGAGTCGTTTGAAGAGATTGTAAGCTTGGCTCTTTTCGGGTTACAGACTGCTCTGCAATGAAAATTGGCCAAAGGCCTTGATATACAATGCCTTCAGGAAACTGCTGGCTAAATATTGCCAAGCCCTGCCACAGGAGGATTCCAGCCTGATTTATGAAATCAGCAGTCTGCAATACGAAAAGAGCCGTAAGCTTTAGTATTCTTGACTTTCTTGCGCTTAAGCTCCTCTCGTTGCTTCTCCATATAGACGACTTCTTTCATTAGAGCCCGCTGAAGCAACCGGTCATAAATCTTCTCGATTCGTTCACAGACAACACTTGGCATCTGTAGCATACCTATGGTCTTAAAGCCCTTGCAGTAATGCCAGGAAAGCCTCAGTAGCTTCATCAATCGCAACGCCAGTTGATTGCTGTCCCTATCAACAACACCCAAAAGCTCCCTCAGGTGATGGGCATTGCAAAGTACGTGAGTTGCCGCATATGCAAAATAGGATTTCCAATGATCATGAACCAGAACGCCTGCAAATGTTAGCAGTATGCCCATCGTGTCCATGGCCTCACGACCTCGCTTTTCAGACAAGTAGTAGAGCGTCCATTGTTCATCCCGCATAACGTGTAGCCAGTGCAAAGAGCCCTCGGCCCGCATACCCGTTTCATCGGCTCCGGCAACAGACGATTCCCGCAAGGCGTCACGAATAACCTCTTCAGTAGAAGCCAGATTTTCATAGGTTCTGGCCACAAAATTGGCGACAGTGCCTGCACTTACACTCATTTTATAGAGAGTATTAAAATACTCTGACACGCGCTTAAAAGGCAGGAAATGGTATTGGTTAAGATAGACGGCCATAGCCTGTGTGGCTGAGCCATATTGTGCGGCAGCGGTAACACCTTCCGGGAATTCAGCCTGATTCCGACAACCACAAGTGCAGATTTTTACTTCAGCTCTATGGGCCGTTACTTCAAATTCACCCGGTCTCCCTGGTTCAAACACCTGTCGTTCAATATATTTGACCGGCTCACTATCAAGAAGAGACGCCTGACATTTATTGCATTCTTTAACCGGAAGGTACTCAATATAGTCAGGGATATCGACCTGTTTAAGACAAGTGCCCTGATGCCCTTTCTTTCCACCGACTTTATTACCAGAAGACTGTCTCAGACTTTTAGGATTGGGTTTTTCATCCGATGGATCGGTACCTTTATCTGCGGAAAGGTCGTCAGAATGATCTGGAGAATTACTGTTTTTACAAGGTTTTTGATAACCATCAGACGATGGCGGCTTGCTGCTGTTTTGACTGTTCTTGCCAACCTTTTCTTCCAATTCTCGACATCGCTCTTCCAGACAGGCAACTCTCATCCGCAGCTCTGCATTCTCTTTCAAGAGAATCTCAGCCGACATAGTTGCGGGTAGTTCTGGAATCATGCTGGCGAATATTGTGGAAAAATGGTGCTTAAGAGGATGGTATAAAAATCAGAAAATTCCAGATTTATGTGGGGGTGCTGAACAGTTACAAAAAGACTAACGACCCTGAGTAGCCAGAAATATTCGATTCCATATGGCCAGCTACTTAGTCCGGTTAATTCTGAAAAGTGCTGCTCCTTTGGGGTAATACTCACTGTGTCATTCTTAATATCAGAATAGTTTTCATTTCATTTTTATATTAATGACAACAAGTCGTAATATTTTGCAGAACTACACTGGATGAGCTCTTATTCCAACAAAGAACCTTTTTATGGATCATCGAATTTCACCTGAACGCTCTTACGCTGTCTCCAGATCACATGATTCCCTTCTCCACAGAGAGCATTATCCCGACAAGGATATAACGGCACTCAATCCGAAACGTACTTTGAAACTGCATAATAAAGAATGTTGCTTTAGAAAAGTCAACAGCTTGCACAATCTTACGATACAAGACGCTGACAACACCAGGCTTTGCCAACGTTCAACCTCGAATCAAATGGCAGGTAGATTCCAATTACGCCCGTTACTATCCCAACAGAAAAAAATAACACCATCCATTCCGGACCCATCTGATGAAGCGTTAACGCTGCATGAGCAGCCTTCACCCGCAGAAAAACCCAAAGTGATAGAAGAAAAAAAATCACAGATGAAAAGTGGGCTGGAAATCGGAAGTCTGGGAATAATAGACAGTCTGAAAGTAATCATAAATGGAGAAGGTACATGGCTAAAAATAAAACATTCATTGATTCAATGTTGCGCAGGCATGAATCAAAACACAACAGATGAAGAATGGCTTGATTACCTGAACCAAAAGATTCAAATAATTGATAACCAGTCGGAAAAATACTGGAACCGATTCCCCAAAGAACTGAGGATATTAATCCAGCATATACTGTTCTCAACGCTAAGTGCATGTCGTCGCTATAAAGGTTCAATGCCAAGCATAAATCCCGTACATCTGAATAATATGAACAGTGCTATACAGAAAATTTTACAACATTACTACATAAGGTTTGGGGAAGATCAATTCCAACAGATATTTGATGCTAAAACCTACCCAAAAAGGACTCCCGTCAATTTGCTGCAATACCACGCACAATATTATGACTTTGATGTTATTCCCCCTGCCCTGGAAACGCTACTCGACCCAACCGCAGAAGAGTTAGCATACCTTCCTGTTTTATGGAATCTGAGAAACGGTATTACCACGGCAACAACAGCTCTTGACGTCGATGAACAAGCCATACAGGAAACGGCAGAAAGAAGAGAACAACAGCGACTTCTTAAGATTTTCACTCCCCCCTGCCTGGACTCATACCTCTCGCCAGTAGACTCTATGGCGGGTTTTTCAAACTATAACAACACCTGCTTTGCTGCAGTTTCGGTCTGGCAAATTCTGGTTTCACCCTATATTCATTTACTGTCAGCGTCGCCTCATCCAGAGACTATTGAGTGTGACCCAGAAGGTGTCAAGGACGAAAGGTATGCATCACTGGCCTCAGCAGAAGAAACCATTCTTCTGAAAAATCTCTCTCCTGAAGCATGCCTGACATTACTCAAAAAAGCGTCAGACAGCGATTCCAAAACAGCACTTTTTACCGCCGCTATCAGAAACTCCCTGATCACTATGGAAAGCCAGTATCGTAATAAGCAGTACCCGGACATGCAAAACACCTATGAACTGTTATTAACATTATGTACAGCCTGCGCTGCTGATGATATTTTCGTTGGCTTTGAAGATTTCCAGGAAAGATTTATAAAATTTATATCCGGGCAAACTCTACAGAAAAAATCAGAAGAGACAAAGACGAAAAAAACCGATCAAAAAGATACGCTATCAGTTTTTCCCCTGAAATATCTGCCTCAACAGGATTCTGCAGAGTTTTTAGCACCGCTGTTAAAATTAGTTATCCCAAGGGAACAGCTGAATCAATGTGCATTTCGGGTATTGACTGAGCGACGGATCATGAGGGGCTCCGATATAGTAACAGTAACCGATGACCCGCAGACAACTCCGGGAAATATCACCGAAACCCACCCAATAAAAGCTACCGTCACACCTGACACGTTGATTTATTCCGTCCCGATTTCACTTGAGCAAGCTAAAAGCAATGTTTTTTCACTTCAAAGGATTCTGGATGATGCACTTTCTTTTAAACCTTTACCTGAAGGTGTGCACCAGACAATTACAATAGATCGTAATAACTTTAAACATGCAATACACAACCTCCCAACCCCTCTTGCCAGAGCAAAAGAAACGGGAACAGGAGATCTGCTATGGGACATTCTTCAGGAACGGCAGGTATTATTAGTTGAAGAGATTCCAAAAGTGCTAACTATACAGCTAAAAATGCTCCATGATCCCTATGATCGGGCAAACGTTGCCGAAAAGCTGGCTCATGATGTAACTCAGGAATTTCAGTTAACTTTTCGAAAAGCCAGTCAGGATGCCGAGCTCCCACCTGATGAAATTACCCAGAAATACAAGATTGTAGTCAAAGTGTTTTATGTTGAAGAGGGAGAAGCAAGAACACGTCACTACCGGTGCCTGATCAATGGCAGAGAGCGATTGCCGGAAAATGATGCACAAGAGCTGATTGATCAAGTCGTTATGGATGATAAAAGGGTATTCAACGTACCTCCAGATCAGGAACCCTTAAGCCAGCTTGGCATTCTCTGTATGTTTACTGCTGAAAAAATAACCTCCTCCCCATCCCATAGGGAAAATGCTGATCGTTTTATGCCAATGAAAACGGACCATCACAATACATAGGAAGCACCGTTTGCTTCAGATCAACAGACCTCTCCGGCAATCGTCCACTTAGACGATGATGACCAGCGACTCCTCACCGGACAATCGCAACATCAGAATTTTGCAAGTCTTCTGCACAGGGGAAGTTCGATGCTTTTAATGGCTTGGGAATTCGTTTTGGCTCTATTTGATTTCCGAACTGCTCTGCAGTGAAAATTGGATGTGGACCACGCAATGTAAGGCTTGAGGGCAAATTGCCGAGCAAAGCTCTGAGAGCCTTTAATGATAAGTGCTTCAGCCAGGTTCAATCTGGGAACAGTCTGTAATCCAATAAGAGCCTTCGTTTTAACAGTGGCAAATCTACTGTTTGTCTGGAACGATCCGGAAGGCAACCTTCCCATTGCAGAACAGGCTATCCCTCGTATTAAAGCCTGCTTTGATGATGAGTGGTCTGACTGGGAAATTGCCGAGATGCATATCGGCACAAACTGCCGTGAGCTGGTCGATAATGTTGCTGATAAAGCTCACTTTGGCCCGGTTCATGGCGCACCCATCAAACTGTTTTGCAATGTATTTGAGGGCCATGTCGCCGAGCAAATCATGATTGGTAAGAGTGAGCGCCTTGCTGAAGAGGGTGAACTGAAGACAGTCGCCACCTATTATGGTCCTTCTTACCAGATTACCGATATGACTGGTGAGATGAACGGTATGCCAATTCATTCAATTCTCCTGAATTGCCATGTACCTGTTGACCTGAACAGCTTTACCCTGCGCTACGGTGTGCTGGTCAAGAAAATTCCGGGACTGACTGATGAGCAGAACCGTGAGGTTGCCCGGGCTTATATTCAGCAGGCTCAGGAAGCATTCTATGAAGATGTTGAGATCTGGGATAACAAAGTCCGGATTGATAACCCACTACTCTGTGATGGTGATGGACCTGTCTACCAGCTGCGCAAATGGTATAACCAGTTCTATACCAATGTAGCTGAACTGAAAGATGAACTTAAGGAGCGGAAAGTCTTTAAGACGGAGTCTGCCCAAGCAGTGTAAGCTTTTTGCCTGAACTTCCCCCCATCAGTAACATCATGCATTTAAACATCTGATGGGGGTTTTAAAAATACCAGATAAAAATAGCAACGCCAGCCATTGGACAGAAAAAAGAACGCTGGACTAAGTAGCTAGTTCTCGTCCAAAAACACAACCAATTGAAAACTGTAGATTTTATCCTGAAAAATTAAGTGGAGCCCTACTGCTATCTGGCGACTAAACTTCCCAAGAGCAAGAAACATAAGGGATTGCCAAAAACAGAGGACTCCAAATGCGCAAAAAACGCAACCCGCAGTGTAGTATGGAACTCCATTACGTACCTCATGAAATCTGCTCCCAGCTTTCCGGTATCTCGCAATGGCTTGACGCCCATCCACAGTTCAATGACTGGATTTATGAGGACTTAAGTTCTGGTGATAAACAGAACACTGGGCGGAACGGACTATCAGCAGAATCCGTTCTTCGTGCGGCACTCCTGAAACAGTATTTGAATTGTGATTATGACTACTTGTCGTTTGTTTTGATGGACTCCATGCTCTTTCGAGACTTTTGTCGCCTCGAACCAAACCAGCGCCCCAGTCGCTCCAGTTTGCATGGGCTCATCAGCCTTCTTACTGCATCTACATGGGAACGGATTAATAACTGTCAGCTAATGACCGCTAAAGATCAGGGTATTGAAAAAGGGCGCACTGTGGCTATTGACAGCACAGTCACCGAATCGGATATCAAACCTCCTTGCGACAGTGATCTTTTAGCCAGTTCCGTTAAAGAAATTTGTCGGCTGCTGGAACGGGGACAAACACTGACAGCGACACCGCTTTATGAATATACCCATCACAACCGAGCCGTAAAAGATGCGGCCAGAAAATGCATCTACGCTGGCAAAGAAGAGCGGCATCAGCATTATAAAAAACTGCTGCAGTTGACCCGAAAATCCCGGAAGGTACTTATCGAAGCTACTGTCACGCTAGCAAACGCCCGTCAGCAGGGGCAGTGTCTCCTGGCTGATGATGCCGACAAGTGGCAGGCCGATGTGGATCACCTGTTACCCCTGGTGGATGCAATAGTCTCCCAGACAGAGCGCAGGGTCTTTAAGGGTGAAAAGGTGCCAGCCCAGGAAAAAGTGGTTAGCCTGTATGAACCCCATACGGATATCATCGTAAAAGACAGGCGGCAAGTACAGTATGGCCATAAACTGAACCTGGTTCAGGGAAAAAGTCGATTGATCCTGGACCTGGTTATTGAGGAAGGTAACCCAGCGGATTCGGACCAATTCATTCCGATGATGGAAAGACAAAAAGAAATTTATGGTCGTGTACCTCGCCAGACAAGCGGTGACGGCGGATACGCGTGTCGCGCTAATTTGGAAAAAGCCAAGGCCATGGGAATCAGCGATGTAGCTTTTAATAAGAAGCGCGGACTTGAAGTCGAAGAGATGACTAAAAGTCAGTATGTGTATAAAACGCTCTTTCGCTTCCGGGCAGGTATTGAAGCGGGAATTTCGTGGCTAAAGAGATGTTTTGGGCTATCACGTTGCCACTGCAAGGGTTCTGAGCGTTTTGATTCTCATTGCTGGTTATCGGTGGTCTGTTACAACCTGGTGATTCTGGCCAGACACCCGGCACCATCCTGATAGCCACCTCCACGCTACATGAAAGTACCTTTCCAGCATGGTGGGAGGATGTTTTCTGCCTGCTTTTCGCGTTTTTCTCCAATATCCGTCCCAGATTAGAGAAAAAAAGGGAAGAGTTTTTGCGGCTCTCTGGAATTTCAGGAAATATCAAAACGCACGTACAATCTAATTATGATTGCCTGATGCGTTTTTGGACGAGAACTAGCTAACCATATGAAATCATCATTAACCTTTCCACAGCTTACTTAACTCTGCCCACACACTATCAAGGTCTGCTTCAAATTTTTTCAGCTCCTGCTCGAATTTGTTCAAATCGCGTGGATCCAGTGCTGTCGCACGATAAATGTCGACGGGTAATTTAACCAGGCTACCAGCCGTACCGATCACCAAACCGACAACCGCACCAGCGACGGCAAGCGCAAGAGTAACAGGCAAACCAAGCACTGCAGTAACTATTGCACCAAGAACACTACCATTTTTAAAAGCATCGGAGTCTTGGCCGCCAATCATTTTAGCCAGTTTAACGATACCTCCTGCAATACCACCCGGGATACCTCCCACCAACCCCGTAATGGCACCGCCAGCAATAGCAGCACCAAATCCCAAACCAATAGTGGATTTGATCAGTTGATTCTTAATAGTGCGAAATGGGAAAGCAATACGATCCCGAATGGATGATCGAGACTCTAAGCTATCACTGCTTATACTGTATCGCTCCCCTTCAGCTGGATGGGCATAACGGCCACTGAACCGAGCAGTGCTATCGGTGCTAGTGGTGCTATTTGAAGGTGGCATTCCTGCTGCGAAGCCATAACCAGGAACTCCGCCCAGTCCCCGGCCAGTCTCAATATGTGAATTCATAATAGTATATCTCCATAAATTTAATTGTTATTTATTTGTTCAGTAAACTGTATTTTGCCTTGAAAAATTAAAGCAGAAGCAAGTCAGTTGCCATAACAATGCAGGCAGAAACACTGACATTTCTTGATTGCTTTAGATAATGGTTTGCTTTATGGAGATTTTTTAAAAGATGTGATTTAAGGCAAAGTGCTTGCAAATGTGATGCTGACGAAGCGGTACTGAACAATCAATTGATCATCCGGAACAGCTGAAAGCTGTCTCTCATGGCAAATAATCCATATCCCTGAGCTGAAACTTTCTTTTGCTTGATAGTGGAACCCAATAGAAAAGGGAGACGTGCTTTGCAGGTCTCCCTTTTAAAAACCGGTTTAAAAACTTAAGCCAGAGCAGCTTTTGCCTTTTCAACCAGTTGGCCAAAAATCGCCTTGTCGTGAACGGCCAGATCAGCCAACACCTTACGGTCGATTTCGATAGCCGCTTTCTTCATACCAGCAATGAAACGGCTGTAGGACAGGCCATTCATGCGAGCACCGGCATTGATACGGGCAATCCACAGAGCGCGGAACTGACGCTTACGCTGACGACGGTCACGGTAAGCATACTGACCAGCTTTGGTAACTGCCTGCTTGGCTACGCGGAATACACGTGAACGTGCACCGTAGTAACCTTTAGCCTGCTTCAGAATTTTCTTGTGACGACGGCGCGCAATGACGCCACGCTTAACACGTGCCATGAATTATCTCTCCTGTAAAATGATCAAAAAAGCGATTAGTCGCGCAGCATACGCTTAACGAGACCCTGATCGGCTGGGGATACCAGGGAGGTACCACGCAGCTGACGCTTACGCTTGGTGGTCATCTTGGTCAGGATGTGACTCTTGAAGGCACCTTTACGCTTGTAACCGGAAGCGGTTTTCTTGAAACGCTTCGCGGCTCCACTGTTGGTTTTCATCTTTGGCATGAAAAACACTCCGCATTCGCGACCACTGATCTGCGAAACCAGCGTCGGGACAATTAAAAATAGTGCCGCCAAAAGCCGAAGCCATCAACGGGCACGAAGCAACTAAAAAAAACGGCCAGACTCCATACCCTCAACGGATACCAAACCCAAACGCCGTTTTTTTAATTACTTCTTCTTTTTAGGGGCAATCACCATGATCAGTTGACGGCCTTCCATTTTTGGATGCTGTTCAACGGTTCCGATTTCTTCCAGGTCTTTTTCAACCCGTTTCATCAGTTCCATGCCCAGCTCCTGGTGAGCCATCTCACGACCACGAAAACGAAGGGAAACCTTCGCCTTGTTGCCCTCAGTAAGGAAACGTATCAGGTTGCGCAGTTTTACCTGATAATCCCCTTCTTCTGTACCCGGGCGAAATTTGATTTCTTTCACCTGGATCAAAGTCTGCTTTTTCTTAGCCGCAGCCTTCTGCTTTTTCGATTCGTACTGGTGCTTACCATAATCCAGGATCTTGCAAACCGGCGGCTCACTGGTCGCATTGATCTCAACCAGATCCAACCCCGCTTCCTCGGCCATGCTTAACGCATCACGTATATCAACTACACCGACCTGTTCTCCGTCGGCTCCAATGAGGCGGACCTCTTTTGCACGGATATTTTCATTAATCGGAGCCTTTACTGGGCGACGATCACGGAAGCTGTTGCGTCTGATGGTTATATCTCCTGTGTAAGCAACATAGTACGTCCCTGGGCTGCCAGACCATCAGCAACCCGGGACAGTTTTCTCGAAACGCACCAACTGATTCAAACCCGTCAGGCAGCTTGAACCAATCAAACAGCGCGACCACGCTTAAGTACATCTGCCTGCAGTCGCTCCTGGAACGCTTCGATGGACATGACGCCCAGATCCTCACCGGTACGGGTACGGACCGCAACGGTATTATCTTCCATTTCCTTATCACCGATCACCAGCAGATAAGGAATCTTCATTAAGGTATGTTCGCGGATTTTAAAGCCGATTTTCTCGTTTCTCAAGTCCGCTTTTGCCCTGATACCCTGTTCAGACAGGTTTTTTTCCAATTTTCTGGCGTAATCTGCCTGACGATCAGTGATATTGAGGATAGCAGCCTGCGCAGGAGCCAACCAGACCGGCATAGCGCCCTCATAGTGCTCAATCAGAATACCGATAAAGCGCTCGAAGGAACCGAGCGTTGCGCGGTGTAACATCACCGGCGTTTTGCGTTCTCCGTGCTCATCAACATATTCCGCACCCAATCTGCCCGGCATGGAAAAATCCACCTGAATGGTGCCACATTGCCATACCCGGCCAATGCAGTCTTTCAGGGAAAATTCGATCTTGGGTCCGTAGAAAGCGCCTTCACCGGGCAGTTCTTCCCATGGAAGTTCCTTGGCATCGAGGGCTTCTGCCAGCGCTTTTTCGGCTTTATCCCAAATTTCATCGGAACCTACCCGCTTGTCAGGACGGGTAGAGAGCTTGTAAATCAGGTTTTCACGCTCAAAGCCGAAGTCGTCGTATACACTGTGCAGGAAGTCGATAAATTCACAGACTTCCGATTGAATCTGATCTTCCGTGGCGAAAATATGGGCATCGTCCTGAACAAAGCCACGCACACGCATCAAACCATGCAGGGAGCCGGAGGGTTCATTACGGTGGCAGGAGCCGAATTCAGCCAGTCGCAGCGGCAGATCACGATAGCTCTTCAGGCCCTGATTAAAAACCTGCACGTGACAAGGACAGTTCATGGGCTTGATCGCCATGTCCCTGTTTTCGGAGCGGGTGGTAAACATGCCATCCGCGTATTTATCCCAGTGACCGGACTTCTCCCACAAGCTGCGATCCACCAGTTGAGGGGTCTTGATCTCTTCATAACCAGCCAGCCGCTGTTTGTTGCGCATGTACTGTTCCAGTTCCTGGTAGATCACCCAGCCATTCGGGTGCCAGAACACCATACCCGGGGCCTCTTCCTGCATATGGAACAGGTCGAGCTTCTTGGCCAGTTTGCGGTGGTCGCGCTTTTCCGCTTCTTCCAGACGGTGCAGGTAGGCCTTCAGGGCTTTCTTGTCTTCCCAGGCAGTACCGTAAACACGGGTCAGCATTTCATTATTGGAATCGCCACGCCAGTAAGCTCCAGCAACCCGCATCAGCTTGAACGCCTTCAGTTTACCGGTGGAAGGTACGTGTGGGCCACGACAGAGATCCATCCACTCCCCCTGACGGTAGACAGAGATGGCTTCACTGGCAGGCAGATCATTGATGATCTCAACCTTATACTCTTCACCCATGGCTTTAAAGGCACTGATGGCTTCTTCACGGCTCATCACCACACGCTCAATAGCGAGATCCTGTCTGGCCAGCTCTTCCATGCGTTTTTCAATTTTGGACAAATCGTCCATATTGAAAGCACGCTCGTAAGAAAAATCGTAATAAAAGCCATTTTCAATCACTGGCCCAATGGTAACCTGAGCACCAGGAAACAGGTCCTGCACGGCCATGGCCAGAAGGTGCGCGGTAGAGTGACGAATCACATCCACCCCCTCTTGATCACGGGTGGTGATGATGGATAAATCAGAGTCGTCGATAATTTTGGCACTGGCATCCACCAGTTCACCATTCACCCGGCCGGCGAGCGTCGCCTTGGCCAGCCCCGGACCGATGTCCTGGGCGACTTCCATTACAGTTACTGCATCAGCAAACTCACGCTTGCTGCCATCGGGAAGCGTAATAACAGGCATGAAGGAGTCCTTACATTGTTGTCAGTGGCAGCCCGTACCGGAGGCTGCTTGTTGATGGCTCGTGCCAACCCATACGCAGGGCTGAGAGCCAGAAACCAGTGGCAATCCACACCAAGGATTGCATGAATTTTCCCAGCCTTCATTCATGAACTATGGGCTTGTAAAAGCGAGGGAGAAAAATTCAGGTTTAGCCTCTAATGATCATCGTTACCAATCAATGATGTCAACCAGATAATTTTGCTTGTCGATATTGTCGAATCTTGCCTGCCGGCATCAGGTACAGCAATCCCAATAATGTTTGTGTGAAGCAAACCACTCGTTCCGGACTCTGACTAACTCAATATCGTAATCATTCGGTTCACCATCTGTCTCAACTTTGGTTACCATCATTCCCGGTCTGAAGATAAAGACTTCATTAGTGTCCAGCTCTGCCTTGATCGTCATTTCAAGGGCTTCTGCGTATACCGATAAGTCACATTTCAAGTCTGCGTAATCGAAGCTTTCAACCTTTTCTGACCACGAAGAATGAAATGCCTCAATATCGTCCAGGCTGAATAGTTGTCGACTCTGGTATCTGTCAAGCCATCGACTTACCTCACACCATGAGGGAACCTGCTTACCCGAACGAAGATATCCCTTCTCAAGATAATTTCTGACGTATCGATTAAACCTGGATTCCAGTTCATGTGGCTTAACATCAGCGCCCATTCGTGCTTCCGCCTTGTTGCTGGCCAGAGCCCGTTTGTTCTTTTGCTTTTGCCTGGCTTTTTTACTCTTTCCTGCACCATGCCCCGTCTTTTCTGCAGGAGTCACTTCACCTGACTTCTGATGTTCCTGTGTCGCTTTTTCTTTAACAGAATGACAGGATGCATTCACCAGCGAATCAGGTAACGCATGACCCAATACTGCTGGCAGATTTGGATTATCCATTATATCGACATCGCCATGCCGGGTATCCCGACCAGCTTCTTCAATATTGATTTGCATTGCAAATGCTGGCTTCTGTTCTGTATTGCTGACAACAGAACCGGAAAGGTCCGATTCAGGGGGACCATCAGCACTTTGTTGAGCCTCGTCACCCAGAATTTGTTGCGCACGATGACAAACCTCCCAGGAAGCCAACGATCTCAGGGAAGAACAAGCCCTTTCAATTTGACCACCATTGACTCTGAGCGAATTCGATGCTTCCTTAAGACTGCCAGCTTTAGCTGGATCCTTTGAAGCATTGTGCCCCTGTTTTCTCAGGACTCCCCCCCTCAACTTATATAACCTGTCCAGCAGCTTACAATCCTCAGCAACCTTTTCTCCCCTGGTCGTCAGATCAGCAAGCTGATCGTGTAACTCAATCATCTTATCGGCAATATCGTGCAGTAGCTCCCCCTCATCTGAGCACTGGCTGTTAAACTGCCTGACGACTGAATGTAGATGATTCAAGTCCTCGATCACGGGTTCTGACTCACGGGCATATACTCGGATAGCTTCACAAAACAGGAAATCAAGCCCAAGTTTCTCAGGCAATATATCTTGAACAATGGTGTTGTTAAATTGTTCTATCGTGGGCAAATAGCTTTCACACTGTTTAACTGTCCGCAAAATTTTGTCTCGCAGCATGTCTGCCAGTGCATATTGAGCCAATGCAATATCTATCTGGCTACCATGTACCAATAAATTTTCCAGGCGCTGTTCTACCGTCTGAAACGGCACCTTGGCCAGATAGAGATTAATAGCAGCACATATATCAGGATGAAGTAAAAACTCCTGCTGTTTCTCATTCGCTTTTTTCCCAGGGACATTGACCACTGTTGTTTTCACGCCAGTCTCTTTGACAGGACACCTACTCTTTTTAATTTTAACCGTCTCTCTCTGACGCTTAAGTCTTGTTTCCAATTCATTTTTTTTCTCAAGTTCATCATCATGAATCAAATCGACAACTGCATCATTGACTTTTTTTTCTTCGATTTCCAAACGACTTCTAATATCCTTGACTGCAAGCCCTATACACTGCATTAGTTTAACAGCATCATAATAGAGGTTGTCTGGTAGTATTTGCCCACCAAACTTATCAGCAATGTTGGCTTGTTCACAAACTCCCTGCACAAGTTTGATCAGATTCTCAAATCCTGACACTCGTAAAAAATCTTTTGCAAGATTCTCAGCGTTATGCCGAAATAAAACATCACTCAAATAAGAAAGATGAAGTACTAATAAAAAAATATCACCTTTCTCAAAGGCACCCAGTGGAAGTACTTTCACCATCCTTTCCACACACATACAGGCTTGTTTAAAATTACCAACAAGGCAATAACCAATAATGGTGTAGAAAAGCCTTCTGGCATTTTTTCTTGCAAAACTGGCACTTGCAAAATCCTCAAGATTAAGGCTATCAAGCCAATTAATCAAAACCTTGTTATTTGCAGACAGCAGATTGCAAAAATCAACATTACAGTCATTCTGACAAGTAAATTTAAGCAGGTCACAAACCTCTTTCATTATGACATTACCTGTAAAGGCAGCATCATCATATATTGACTGAATCTGAGTAGAGGCAATATCTGCAAGCGTCTCTGAGGCACATGCAACCTGGTAGTGGGCTTTTAAAAGTTCCAAATTCTCCAGTATCCAATTGATATAGCAATGCGGGGTAAAATCAGGTCTCATCAGGTCAGGTCTTGTATGCATAACTTCAGAGAAAGCAAAATTGGCATTCATTCGTTTACGCATAAAGCCAATCAAGACTGACGACAGCCTCATACCATACCAATAGCTTTTTTCTAACGCTTGTTTACCTCCGATTTTCTTTACTAGCTCAGCGTCCTGACCAAAAGACTCTGCCAATTGCCATTGCTTAAAAGTGGCCTGTAATTTAACATCAGAAACACCTCGAGCTCGGATTGATGGAAAACTTTCAATGAGTTTACTCTCATATTCTCTTATTAAATCCTGAAGCTTTTTAAAGCATGTCAAGGCATTCGGTGGATCAACCCTGTAGACCAGTCCAATGCATGAAACAGATGCCTCTTTGAATAGCTGGGTATACTCGCCTGCAAGGTCAGTAATCACCTTATGCATCCCCTCAAATGCATCAGCATTTCTGCATATTGCTTCATCCTTCTGAATCTTTTTGCTTCCGGGAACCAGTACCTTTGGGCTAAAGTGCACTCGAACCGGCCTATCCCTGACAGGCTCAGATCGACCCAAAGGGAACTCTTCCCCCGGATCAGAGTTTTTTACCGTTACAGCGCTTAAAGATTCTGAAGCCGTTGTCAAAGATCGGGGTCCAGATGTGCGGTCAGGCTTTCCTTCAGCAGGGTTTGACTCTGTTCGAGACTGGGAAGTCTCTGCGAATGGTGAGGCTTTGCATTGCGACACCGGTGGTTTTCCAGATAAATTTTCCATTTCTTAATTCCTTTGCAATCTGCAAAACCTGTCAGGTCTACATTGTCTTGAGATCTATTTTTATTAATAAGCAAAACCGATATTTATAACTGTCTGACTTCAGCCTTCACCTAATTGTTCCCCAACTTGTTAAATTTCAGGGTGACAACGGTGGTCTGGATGACCTGGGGCTTTATAGTATCCGCTTGGTACATCCCGGAGATTGCTTGGCAATTCTTCACCACGGGATAACCACGACTACACTTACCGCAGCGATGTGAACAAGGCGGAATGGCATTGTCCCGTTTGTCTTTTGAGCCCGGTATTGGCGGCGAATTCGACGCGGATTTTCGACATGAGTGTGGATGAAGGAACAAGGTGTAAGTTAATTGTTACTTAACTCGTTCTCGTCCAAAAACTCTGCAGCCTATGCGTGCCAAGGCTTAGAGGGAAAAAATCAAGTTTTGTTTTGACGCCTTTTTCAACCAGTTTTCGGGGGCTACAGCGGAGTTGATGTGATTTTCCTGTAAATTCAGAGCACGTCAAATCTCTGTAGGCTACGTGGCCCAAGGGCTATAGTTTTTGGATGGGAACTAACTCAAATTTTTGATGAATTTTTAGTAGTTGATCTACGGCATTGCGCCATCTTGTCAGATTAGTTGGTTTATACGATATGTTTGATTGGATCTATTCCCCTGAGGCGTGGATTGCCCTGGCAACGCTTACCTCACTTGAGATCGTGCTGGGCATCGATAACATCATCTTCATCTCGATTTTGGTGGCGCGCTTGCCAGAACACCATCGGGATTTTGCCCGCCGCATGGGCCTGGGCTTAGCGATGCTCACCCGTTTAGTGCTGCTGTTCTCCCTCACTTGGGTAATGGGCTTAACCGATCCATTGTTTACTGTATTTGAACAGGCGATTTCTGGCCGTGACATCATCTTAATCGGCGGTGGCTTGTTTCTGTTGGCGAAGGCTACCCATGAGATCCACCAAAGCCTGGAAGGTGAAGAGGAAACCCACTCCACCGCCGGTACCGCAACCATGGGCATGGTGCTGGTGCAGATTGCCATCTTAGACGTGGTATTCTCACTGGACTCGGTAATCACCGCGGTAGGCCTGGCGGATCAGCTGGCGGTCATGGCGATTGCTATCGTGATTGCGGTGGGTGTGATGCTGTTCTCGGCCAAAGCGATTGGTGAGTTTGTTGATAACCACCCAACCGTGAAGATGCTGGCGTTGTCGTTCTTGGTGTTGGTGGGCATGACCCTGATCGTCGAAGGCTTCGATGTCCACATTCATAAAGGCTACGTCTACTTCGCCATGGCGTTCTCAGTGGTGGTAGAGCTGCTGAACCTGAAACTGCGCAAGAGCAAAAGTGAGCCAGTACAACTTCGCAAGCCGATGGATGGTGACATCGAATAATGGCTAAGTTACCGTTAATGGTTGAATCAGCTAAACTCCCATAAAATCTACGTTGTAGGGGAGTGATATGCAATCTGAACTCTTCCAGAATTTTATTGATTCCATTTCAACATTAACCAGTGAACAGCGAGACATTCTTAACAACTCGCTCCTTAGTACTCAAATAGAGGTTACCGAGGTAGTAGAAACCACTGACTCTGAACCTGTTTACAGTGAATCTATACCCAATAACGATAATGCAACACCTGACGTAGAAAAGAGCATACTTGCCCAATTTGCCGAAAACCCCAGGTGCCCCAAATGCAAAAGCCATAGCGTTGGTCGCTGGGGCATACGAAATGGCCGACAGCGCTACCACTGCAAGACTTGCGACTCAACGTTTAACGCCTTTAGTGGAACGCCTTTGGCAAGGCTCAGGCACCCTGAAAAATGGAACAAGTACCTCGCAGGTATGACTCACTCTATGGTCTTGCGACCAGCTGCTGCTGAGAATGCCATTGACTTGAAAACTGCGTTCCGCTGGCGTCACCGCTTTCTTGAAGTGATTAATAATGATCAAGCAGAAGAGCTTTGTGGCATTACTGAGCTTGATGAAACATTTTTCCGTGAATCCTTCAAAGGGCAAAGAGAAGGCCTTCCACGGCCAACCCGAAAGCGGGGTAATGATCCCAACAAAGCCCGAAAAGTCCCGGTAATGGTGGCTCGGGACCGTAATCGAAATACCGTTGACGGTGTATTAGAAAACGAAAGTGCTAATGAATTGTGCAGGCATTTAAATGGCCGCATATCGATACAGGCCACGGTCTGTGCGGATGCACACCTCGCTCACGAAAAACTTGCTGACAAGCTTGGATTTGTCTTCAAGGAGCTGGTGACATCAGCAGGTCAACATGTTGTTGAAGGCATCTACCACATCCAGACTGTAAATTCTTATCACAGTCATTTAAAACGCTGGATTGGCGGCGTATTCCAAGGGGTTGCAACTCGTTACCTTCCCCATTATCTGGCCTGGAGGCGAGAACTGACGGCAGCAAAAAAATTAACTGTTGGCCGGTTGATCAGCAGAATTACTGAACATTGGTGCTTCCAACCATTAACGGTAACTTAGCCTCGAATAATCATGTCCGGATTCGCGCTTAGGCGTGGCGGGTAATAAAACAAATCAGCTTTGGCAGCGGTTCAGGGCGCCACCGTGGAGCAGGTGGAAAATGCTGCTGAAATCGGCATAGAACACCATCTGGGTAGGACCTGCGATCCCATTGCCGGGCTGGTGCAGATCCCCTGCATTGAGCGTAACGGTATGGCAGCCATCAAAACCACCCATCAGTTAAACATCACCAATCCCTGAACTTTTATGCTGGCTATAATGTCAAGAAATAGTGAAAGCCAATAAAAAAACAGGATTTGTTCATGGATATTGCACTTTACGGACTGAGCGCATTCTCGTATGTCTGGAACACAGAACGGGATAACCAATGTTCAAAGATAAAGGCCTTTATCAGGGCGGTGAAGGTAATACCTTTTGGAATAAAGATTAAACAGGTCGATGGCAAATTGATTCTTCAGAATCACCCAACCAGTCTTTTCGCCAGATCCATCAGCAAAAGACCTGATTTGCTCAATCTGCTTAATATCAACGATGACCACCAGCAACAATCAACACCCTCTATCTTACGGGATCATGAACTGAACCCTGTGGACACAAATACATATGAATTGTCCTCTCCTGCAGAAACTTTTGGCCAGTCATCCGCCCTGCCCAACGACTCAAAAATTCCTGACACAGAGGAAATCGAGGCTGGTTTCCGGACAAACAAAGACATAACAGTGATGGAAGATAAGATCACTCACGGAGAACTTTCTACCGAACAAAAAACCGTTATACAACCTGCTATCGCCATAAGTAAGCTTGCCCAACCCATTAATGAAGATGATTTTTCTTTTCTGGATAATTTCCCCTGTGTGGAAGTAACTCAAAAGCAAAAAACCTCCGGGCAATCTTTTCTTGATGACTGGTTTACTAACTACCATGATACATTTGTTGCCCATGCTTCACCCACTGTGGCTGAAGTGTATCAATCAATGCTTGTTGAAGACCAGAAACTTTTACCAGGAGAGGCCTTGTGCAGAAAAGGCTTTGTCAATTATGAAACCGGGGTAGCGCATGAAAGAAAAAATTTAAAGTTTGATATGGAAAAGATAAAAGCTCTTATCCTGATGGAAAAGATCCCACTGTATGACATCATGATCGAGCCAAGAAAGGGTGTAAAAAACTCATTTCAGTGGTCGTTTGTAAAAAATGGCATGACGTTATCTTATACTGATAAAGTGGATTACTTTGACAGAATTAATGATGTTGCCAAACAAAATGAAATCCCCGCCTATCTTATTCATTTTGTTCTTGATGAAATGAGAGATAAAGAGTGCAGAGTTCACTCCATTATTCATACACTGTATACAGACTTTCAGAAACAGGCGCAGAACAATCCGGAAGATATTGATTCAAAAGACGTAGAACAGACGATCGCCAACCTGATATCAATCAAAAATATAATACTTGGGTTTGATTTCAAAAACACCAGTGAGCTGAGATTCTCCCCACAATCCGTGTACTGGGGATACGGTAATTTGGTCATTCTAAAAGGAAATTTACCTAAAAGTGTCATCACCAGGCAGGGTCTGCTGCTAAATGAAGTGTATGGATTACAGTCAATGGAAAACAATGGCAATCTTTACCATTTGGATCTCCATGAGGATGACGTCCTGATTCTTGCTCCGCGGTCTGTAAATGGCCACTCCCTGGAAGGATTAAGAGGTACGATTGGATATCATAATATGTACTTTTATGATGAACTATCGGATGAATATCTTGATAAGCTGGATGTACCCGAGCATTTGAGAGCAAAATAAGCAATCAAAGGAAGATTTTTCATGGAAACAACAATATATGGGTTTGCTGCATTCTCATATGCCTGGAACAGGGAGAGGGATAATAAATATTCAAAGATAAAACCTTTGCCCGGGCCGTTAAGGTTATTCCCTTCGGGATAAAAGTAACCCCGGAGAAACTTCGCTCGATGCAACATAATCACCCAAACAGCATTTTCGCCAGATCCATCGGCAGAAACCGGATTTTGAGAGACCTCCTCTATTGCAACCAGGAGATCCGGTAGCAATCATCCATAATAAGACCTGACACTCCTGACATCAGTGGATTGCTGCGTTTTTAAAAGATAAAGAACACGCCTTGTTTCCGGATCTGAACAAAAAAGACTCCTCTTTTAGCGAGTAAGACCCCATCGTACCACCAGGAAAAACAATACAGAAGCCCGAATACGGGCTCCTGCAATTAGCAGTTTAACACGCCATTTCCAGCAGCAGCTTGTTCAGCCGCTGAACATAACTGGCGGGATCGTCCAGCTGACCACCGGCCACAAGATTGGCCTGGTCAAACACCACACGGGGCAGATCGGCAAAACGGTCTTCATCAACTTCTTTATCCAACCGGGTTAACTGCATTAGTGTTTTAGTAAGGGTAGTTACGGTTTCCCTTACACCTATTCAGACTTGCCAAATCAATGCTCCGGGTAGGAAACTATGCGGTTTTGATCAGCCACTGCAGCCCTCAATGACGACATCTATAAATACATCTGTAAATACATCTGTAAATAAAGAAAGACCCAACACTGAAGACTTCCTGTCTATTTTTCTTCAGGACATTCCACTGATGGATGTTCGTGCCCCCATAGAGTTTGCCAAAGGCAGCTTTCCTACGGCGACGAACGCTCCTATTCTGGATGACCGGCAGCGTGAGTTGATTGGTACCTGCTACAAGAAGAAAGGGCCTCAAACGGCTGTAACACTAGGCTACAAGCTGGCTACTGACGATGTTCGGGCGCAGCGACTCGCAGACTGGCAATCATTTATTATGAAACACCCTGAAGGTTACCTGTTCTGCTTTCGTGGTGGACAGCGCTCTCATATTACCCAGCAATGGCTGAAAGCGTCTGGCTATCCTTATCCGTTAATCAAAGGAGGTTATAAAGCGCTGAGACGCTTTCTGATTGATGAACTGGAACGCTCCATTGAAGAAATTCCTTTCATTATCCTCAGTGGCAAAACCGGTACAGGCAAGACCCACCTTATTCAGCAACTGCCTTATAGCATTGATCTGGAAGGCCTGGCCAACCACAGAGGCTCAAGCTTTGGCCGCAGATACGGTGGACAGCCCAGCCAGATCGATTTTGAAAACCGGCTGTCCATCGCACTGCTGAAACACCGTCACAACTACCCCGGAATGCCGGTCCTGCTGGAAGACGAAAGTAAGCTGATTGGTCGCTGCAGCCTGCCACAGGAGATGCGGGACAAAATGCAGCAATCCCCGTTAATCTTGCTCGAAGAGATAATAGAAGAGCGGGTCAGGATTGGTCTTAAGGAGTATGTAACCGACAATCTCGCCGAGTGCATTGTCGCTTATGGTGAACAGCAAGGCTTTGAGCAGTTTACCGAAGGCCTCTCCGGCAGCCTTTATCGTATTCGCCGCCGACTGGGTGGAGAGCGCTATCAGCAATTAACCGATATTCTGGAAAAAGCCATTCAGCAGCATAAAACTGCCGGGATAATAGAAGGCTATAGCCCTTTAATCAGTGACCTGCTCAACAATTATTACGACCCGATGTATGACTATCAGCTGGGGCAGAAGGAAGGTAAAATTATCGTCCGGGGAAACCAAAAGAAGATCCGGGAAAGCTACAGAAAATTGCTGGCTAATAACGATACAATATACGAAAACGACGATAACAGGATAAACCAGTGAGCATCGATTTCGATAAAGTGGTGGATCGAACCAGGACCTCCAGCCTCAAATGGGAACGCTTCAGTCCTGACGTTCTCCCCATGTGGGTAGCGGATATGGATTTTCAGTCAGCTCCAGAGATTATTGAAGCTCTCCACCAGCGTATCGATCATGGTGTTTTCGGATATACTGAGCCAGACAGTGAGCTTGAGCAACTGGTGGTTGAGCGCTGTCGCAACCTCTATCACTGGGATATTGAGCCGGAGTGGATTGTCTGGACACCAGGCGTGGTATCTGCTCTAAATGTCTGCGTTCGTGCCTATGCTGGCAAACTGGAAGGCGTAATCTCTCCCATTCCTGTCTATTATCCGTTTCTTACGGCTCCCAAACTGGCAGGACGTGACCTTATTGGTGTGGAATGGATCAAACAAAGCGGCCAATGGGTTCTTGATCTCGAAAGCCTGGAGCAGTCAATCACTCCGGACTGCAAACTGCTGATGCTCTGCAACCCTCAGAATCCCAATGGCCGGGTATTTACCCGGTCAGAGCTGGAAAAGCTTGAGCAACTCTGCAAAAAGTACAGCCTTGTCGTCTGTTCAGATGAAGTTCATTGCGATCTTATTCTTGACCGTCATGCTGAACATATTCCCTATGCTTCAATCAGCGAATTTGCCAGAGACAACTCAATCACCCTGATGTCACCGTCCAAAACCTTCAACCTGGCAGGTTTTGGCTGCGCATTCGCGATTATTCCCAATAATCGGTTACGTGATCAGTTCAACCGGGTTCGTACTGGAATTGTTCCATCAACGGACAGCGCTCTGATTGGTTACACTGCAGCAAAAGCAGCCTATCGTTTTGGTGAGCCCTGGCGTCAGTCGTTGCTGGATTACCTGCGTGGTAGCCATGATTATCTACTGGAAGCCATCAATAAGATCCCCGGCCTTGCCATGGAACCACTGCAGGCAACCTACCTGGCCTGGATTGATGTCAGCGAACTGGGACAGAAAGACCCACAGCAGTTTTTTGAACAGGTCGGCATCGGCCTCTCGCCGGGAAAGCAGTTCGGTGACGAAAATTACCTGAGGCTCAACTTTGGTTGCAGTCGATCATTACTGAAAGAAGGTGTTGAGCGAATAGCTAAAGCGGTGACGAGCCTCTAAACAACCCTCTCCCCAGCCGGAGTCTTTTGTCACGTTAATACTCACCTGCGTACCACGTCCCGGAAAGCCCCTATCTGGGCTTTGACCCGCATGAGCAGGAAATTTCCTTCTCTCATGTGAAAGCCCATGCTTCGGGCAATATCATCAAGTTCCAAAGCTATCGACAATTTTCTTACGATAGTCCGTCTGTGATTCGGCCGCTTCTGATTCGGGTGGTTGCCAATCAACGATTCCGGGCGCATGATGTGGGCATTTTGCGAACACTACGAGCAACTGTGAAAAAGACTGAATCCTCCCGAAAAAGAGCACCATTTTACCTTGAGCAGATAGGCATTATTCACTCCTGCTACCGACAGAAATTCGGAATCCCGCGTCAGCCCGGCATCGTTACCGCTGCTGAAGCCACTCTGGAGCTTCTACCACCCTATAATCAGGAAAATCTGGTACGTGGTCTGAATGGCTTTTCACATATCTGGATCCATTTCATCTTTCACAAAACCATGGATGAGGGCTGGCGCCCGACCATCCGCCCACCCAGGCTCGGCGGCAGACAACGTATGGGGGTATTTGCTACCCGCTCCACACACCGGCCCAACCCCATGGGCATGTCTGTGGTTGAGCTACGTAATATTGAATCCGGAAATGGCAAACTGAAGCTGCACCTGGGGGCTGCGGACCTTCTTGATGGTACACCTGTAATTGATATAAAACCCTACCTGCCCTACGCGGACGCGCTGCCGGATGCAAAGGGCGGCTTTGCACCACTACCCATGGCGATAGCCGACGTCAAATTTACTGACCTGGCCATGAATCAATGCCTTCGTTATGAGCAGCGCACGGGTAGAAAGCTGATTCAGTTGATTGAGCAAATACTTGGGCAAGACCCGAGGCCCGCTTACTTAAGAGGGACGTCAGATCGTCGCCACGGCACCGCACTGTGGGATCTGAATGTCGTCTGGGAATACACTAACCAACACTTCCTGGTAACACAGCTGGAACCCTTCCAGCAGGACTCTGGCAAAATATAATCACAGAGAACACATATGATTATCCCCCATGAGATGCTCGCCCCTGAGACCCTGAACAATCTGATCGAAGAGTTTGTCAGCCGAGAGGGTACCGATAATGGATATGACGACACGCTTCCGGAAAAAGTGGAACAAGTCTTGCATTTGCTGAAGTCCGGGGAACTGGTGATCGTGTTTGACCCGGTGACTCAGACCCCGAATATGATGTCAACAGAATCGGCACATCGGGTACTGACAGACAACGATTAACCGGTTGTCTGAATTTCCCGGGCAGAAAGCCGAATCGCAACCTACAATGTGCAAATTTGCCAGAAAAGATATCCTTTTTGATTATGCTCAACCGACTGGCTTTCTGAGTGATCATTTGAAGCCATGCATTTTTCACGGCAACAATAATAACGTCCTGAACAATAACGTCATGAAAGGAGACCATTGTGCTCCCCCTAACGCACACCTCGTCACAAACGGCCTCCGCTGCCTCCCTCTGCCCTGATGAGCACTCGGAACCACTGAGCAGTCTTTTCCTGCCACAATCTTCATTCGATAGCACCGCTGATCATAAAGCGCTTGCAACCTACAATATCAGTGATGCATCCCATCCAGCTATCAGCCAACGGTCGGATACTGTCAGCGTTTCTACCAGCCAGTTTCTCAATAAAGCCGTTAGTGATAGCAAAGCAGAAAAGAGTGTGGATCAAAAGCATTCCTATCTCCTGCCAGAAAATTTTATCACCTGTGCCATTGAGCATTATACATCGACGGGTGATACCTCGGTATTAACGCCACTGGTCAAAGACCCACCCAGCTGGTCTGAAGTGCATGAGTCACTCAAATCGTATTATATTAAATGGTCGCACTTGCCTTGTTTGCCTTGTTGCCAGATAAAGCATGACACCCCCCTTAATGAGATTATTTCATGGAGAAAGATGTTCCTGACCCAGATTCCCGTTAAGGAGACCGTTGAGGGTATTTGCCGGATTATCGAATACTTTCGCGATGGACTGAAGCACAGGGCACCCAACCAGCCACTGGTCATTGCCGGAATTGCCTCAGGCAATGCCATTTATGAACGCGCCATCCAAGAGTACTTTCAGAAACAACAAGGTAGCAAAGCCAGATGCATCGACGGTGGAGACCTCGTTCAGCTATCAGACGACTTGCTGATTCATTGCTCCGACATCAGTGACGAAGGTGAAATTTACCGGTCATCCGACTCCCCCCCCATGATGCCAGTGGCCAAAAGGGACTATAGGCACGCAGTCAGTGTCATCGCCGAAATTCTGCCAAAAGCCGGCATTCTGCTCTTTGCATCCTGGATCCCGTTATGTGAAGATGGCTGGTTCGATTCGCTGGTCCAACACCCGCAGATAGTTGGCTTAATCCATCTCAGGGATAGTAAGACTTGTGGCCGGGCATCAAAGGATTTTTTCACTCTTAAGAAAAAAACACCGCAAACCGACCAGCGCTTGGACCTGATCAAACCTGGTAATAAATTCTGGAACACCTATTTCGACATACTGGGTTGGGGCGCCAATGACTCCCTGCAACAGGGTCGGAAAGAGGAAATTCAACTTTCAACTGTTCTGGAAGTAAAATACCCTTTTTCCGTATTCGGCGTGCCCAAGTTGCCTGAACATCTGCTGTACAGTGATGAATTCCGGAAAAATGCATTTTGTAAACTCCCGCTAAAGAAAGATCCGGATTCTGACTATTCAGACTATTCAGACAGCGACTGACTACAAACTACATCGTCGTAACTGCTCACCGTAATTGCTGGCTCTCTGCTTTACGGTACTGGCCGTTCTTAACAGCCATTGTTTGCTCTTGTGACTCCCCTTGCGGTACCCGTACCAACCTTCATGGTAATTCAGGTACTGATGATCTGCGGCCCATAGCGATGTACCGTTAATCTTGCGGGATTTGTGGGTATACCAGCCAATAAAGTCAATGGAGTCCCCAAAGTCTTCGCGGCTGGGGAAGAAACCACCGGCTTCACTGACATATTCATCCCAGGTGCCATCCTGAGCCTGTGAGTAGCCATAGGCAGAAGAATTACGGGGTAACGGAATGAACAGGAACCATGGGCGCGGTGGCTGGGCATCGTGCCGGTAAGATGATTCCTGGTACATAATGGCCATCATGATCTGGATAGGAGTCCCCCAGCGCTGGTTGGCTTTTTTAGCATCTTGATACCAGCTGCGTTTCTCCTTGAACACACTGCACAGGTTCTGGGGCTGCCCGGGTGGTGCCTTACTGGCACAGCCTGCCAGCACTGCACATACCATTAAGATAAACAACTTTCGGCTCAGGTTTGACATTCAGCCGCCATCCTCCACGGGATATAACTTCAACTATAAAAATCGGCAGGCACTACACGCCCCAGGTCTGCCTCATCTGCATAAAATCATCTTCAGTGACGATACGCACTCCCAGTTTCTCCGCTTTAGCCATTTTGGAACCTGCCTTTTCACCGGCCAGCAATGCTGATGTTTTTGCTGAAACGGAGCCGGTCACCTTGGCCCCCAGTTTTTGCAGGATGGCTTTACCTTCGTCGCGGGTCATTGCGCTTAAGGTCCCGGTCAACACCCAGGTTTCACCGGCAAGCGGTTGATCTCCTTCTTCTTCAACCAGTAATTCAGTTTCCCATTCCACACCATTCGCCAGAAGTGCATCGATCACTTCGCGGTTGTGTTCCTGTCGGAAAAACTTCTCAATATGACCAGCTACCACTGGGCCAACATCATCAACGGTTTGCAAGTCGTCCAGCGAAGCGGCCATTAATTTGTTCAGATCACGGTAGTGACTTGCCAGCCCCAATGCCGTTGCCTCACCCACTTCCCGAATACCCAGTGAGTAGATGAAACGGGGAAACGTGGTTCTTCTGGACTGATCAAGCGCATTAATCAGGTTCTCAGCGGACTTTCTCCCCATACGCTCCAGGCTTGAAACTTCCGGGGCAGAAAGACTGAAAAGATCTGCAACCGTTGCTATCAATTTGCGATTGACTAGCTGTTCAACCAGTTTATCCCCAAGACCATCAATATCCATTGCCTTGCGGGAGGCAAAGTGCTTAATGGCTTCTTTGCGCTGTGCTGAACAAAACAGTCCGCCAGAGCAGCGCAAGATGGCTTCTTCCCGTTCCAGCTCAGAATCACACACAGGACAGCAATCAGGAAACGTGATATCCCGGGCATCATCAGGGCGCATGGAGTGAATAACCCGATCCACCTTGGGGATCACGTCACCAGCGCGGAGGATCACAACACTATCCCCTATTTTGATATCAAGACGTTCAATTTCATCCATATTGTGCAGGGTTGCATTACTGACGGTGACTCCCCCAACAAACACCGGCTGCAAACGAGCTACCGGAGTAATGGCGCCGGTTCTTCCTACCTGAAACTCCACATCCTTAAGCGTAGTAATCGCTTCCTGTGCCGGGAACTTCCGGGCAACGGCCCAGCGAGGTGCCCGGGCAACAAACCCCAGAGCCTGCTGCAGGGCAATGGAATTCACTTTATAAACAATACCGTCAATCTCGTAAGGAAGCCTCTCACGTTTCTCAGCCATGGCTTGATAGTAGTCTTCACAGGCCTGAACACCTTTGACAACCTGCAATTCAGGATTGACTCGTAACCCCCATTTTTTCAAGCAAGCAAGAATTTCACCGTGTGTATCTGGCAGCACTCCGCCATCCACAACACCTGCGCTATAGCAATAGATTGTTAATGGTCGTTTAGCCGTTATGCGTGCATCCAATTGACGTAGACTGCCAGCCGCCGCATTTCTCGGGTTTACAAATATTTTCTCACCTTTGGCACTGGCCCGCCGGTTTAACTGCGCAAAGCCAGCCTTCGGCATATACACCTCGCCCCGGACCTCAAGCCGTTGCGGCCAGTCGTCTCCTATCAATTTAAGTGGGATTGACTCAATGGTACGGATATTCTGGGTAATATCTTCGCCGGTAGTGCCATCACCCCGGGTAGCCGCCCTGACCAGAAGGCCACCTTCGTATAACAGGCTGACAGCAATACCGTCCAGCTTTGGCTCACAGGCGTATTCAACATCCTCAGCGATGCCCAGTCGCTCTTTAACCCGGCGATTAAAGTCCGCCTGATCTTCTTCGTCAAAAGCATTCTCCAGAGAGAGCATGGCCAGTTCATGGCGAACCTGGCCAAACGCTTTCAAAGGCGTTCCGCCGACCCGTTGGGTAGGCGAGTCTTCAGTAATCAGCTGTGGATATTCAGATTCCAGTGATTGCAGGCGGATAAACAGTTTATCGTATTCACTGTCCGGAATTTCCGGCTCATCCAGAACATAATAGCGATAGTTGTGCTCATTGATCTGCTGACGCAACAGAGGGATCTCTTGCTCTGCAAGCTCAAGGGAAAGAACGGGTGGAATATCTGAAGAAGACGTCATGCTCATGGAGATTATCAAATACAAGCGGGTCCTCTATGTGAGAACCCGCTGAAGAAAACATCAGGCCGCTGGCGTTTACCCTGAATGGCTTTAGCCTGCCCATAGGAGTATCAATGTACCGGCTGTTTCGCCAACTGCTTTCGCTCATATTCACGAATACGCTGACGACAGTGCTCAAGTGTCTGCTGAGTCATCACACTGAACTGTTCATCTTTCAGCTCCCCACCCAAGTCAAGGGCAAGACGACGAGCGACCTCTTCCATCTGGGCAAAGGCCTGCATGGGTTTTTCAGGCCCCGGCAGACTCATAAATAAACTCAAGGCCGGTGTTTCAGTCTCTTCCAGATTATCGATGACAAAGGTACCCGGCTTTATGCCATTGGCCATGCTAAACAAAATTTTTCCGGTGCCATCGGCATTGGCATATCGATGGAAGATTGACATATCCCCAAAGCGCATACCGGAAGCCAGCATGGACTGCATCAGTTGTTCACCCGCAAAAGTGCCACCACCTTTTGACAGCACATTGATGACAATCACTTCATGGGCAGGCGGACGATCCTTTAACTTCTCTGCTTTTTCACGCCAGCCCAGGTTAAGCTCTTTCTGTGGATTCGAACGCTCTCTGGCCGAAACGCCACGATCCTGATTCTGAGCCCTCCCCTGGCTGGTTGTCACTCTTGGACGACCAACTAATTCTTCCGATTCGACATCCAATCTGGACGTTTCATGTGCGCGGGCAGACGGGGCAGAACCATCTATCCTTGAAAGGCCATCCGCCCGTGAAAAACCTTCGGTTTGTAAATCATTTTCAGACGATGAAAGGCATTTACCTCTTAAGGGTTGCTGTGAGTCATCCAGGTTCATAAGCACAGGAACAGACTCATCCAGATCAAGTGCACTTTGAGCTTTCGCTTTTTTCCCGGCAACAGAATTCCCTGCAGAGTTTTCCTCAGTATGTAGTTTAGCTTCTTCTACAGGATGTCGATGACGATGTCTTAACGATTCACGGTAAACGGGCGGTTCTTCAACAGGCTCTTCTGAGTAACCATCAGAATAATCTCCCCCTGAAAACCCGGGTTCAACACGAGTTCTGGCAGAATCCTTTTTGCCAGACCTTTCTGGCAAAATGCTTTCTTTCAAAGACCTGGGACGGGCACCGCCATTGGGCAGTTCACTGGAAAAATCATCGTCATAGCCTTTGACCTCCTCCAGGCCAAAACTGATTTCCGATGACCTTTTTCTGGCCAGCCGCATCCTGCGATAACCGTCAGCCAATACACCAGCGATTACCAGTATTCCTATGAGTATTAGCCATTCACGCAAACTCATGTCCTTGCTGCCCTATAAACCTTGAAACAACGCCGGAATTACAGTCTCTTTCCCTGTAATAACACTTTACGACAAAACACTTATGAAACCATAGACCGCTGTCATTTATAACATACGAGTTAATTACTGCTACAATCGGCCAACATTACAATATTACAATAAATTAATAAGAAATTAAGCTATAAACACTGACTTTATGCGTTTTATAGGCTGCCCAATATCAAAATCACAGCTTAATTATCCGATCCTGCAAAGTCTGACAATACTGAAAATTATAATTCAGCCATTGCTGCCGCCTGTTCAATATCCACCGACACCGGTCTGGACACCCCCGGCTCATGCATGGTGACACCCACCAGCTGGCTTGCGGCCTGCATGGCGATTTTGTTGTGAGTGATATAAACAAACTGCACTTTATCACTCATTTCAGAAACCATTTTCGCATATCGGCCTACGTTAGCATCATCCAAAGGAGCGTCAACCTCATCCAGCATACAGAAAGGGGACGGATTCAATTGGAAAATGGCAAATACCAGGGCAATAGCCGTCAGTGCCTTTTCGCCACCGGAAAGCAGGTGAATGGTACTGTTTTTCTTCCCGGGTGGCTGAGCCATTATAGCCACACCAGTATCCAGCAGATCTTCTCCGGTTAATGCCAGATAGGCCTGACCACCGCCAAATACCCGGGGGAACAGTTCCTGAAGACCAGCATTGACCTTGTCGAAGGTCATTCTGAACCGCTGCCGGGTCTCCTTGTCAATCTTACGAATGGCATTCTCCAGCGTATTCAGGGCAGACTCCAGATCATCGTTCTGGGCATCCAGATACTGTTTGCGCTCGGACTGGCTTTCGTACTCTTCAATAGCTGCCAGGTTAATCGCTCCCAAACGGTCAATTCGTGCAGCGATCCGTTCCAGTTCCTGCTCCCACTGCTGCTCAGAAGCCTCATCCGGAAGGTTCTCAAGTACGGTTGCCAGGTCAAAATGATCTTCTTTCAGCTGCTCGGCCAGTGTCGTTCGACGAACCTGCATCCCCTGCCAGTCCATCCTCAGCTTTTCCAATTGTTCCCGGATTTTCTGTGCCTGCTGCTCAGCACTATGGCGAACCTTCTCTCCCGCCCGGATTCGCTGCTCCACTTCTTCCAGCGCCATCCGGGCCTGCTGCATCGCCTCTTCTTCTGCAAGGCGTCTGGCCAGCATTTCTTCCAGCTGTTCCCGCAGATCCCCCTCAGGCGAGTTGGATTCAGACATGGACTCCCTGAGAAACTCACGTCGCTCCCGGAGCTTGGTAGCCTGCTGACTTAAACGCTCAATGGCAGCCTGCAAAGAGCCTATCTGGGTATTAATGGATTGCTGCCGAAGAGCCAGCTGATGAGCCCGTTCTTTATCAAAACGGGCCTGATGACGCACCTCTTCAAGACGGGCCTGAAGTTTCTCACGCTGTTCCTGCATTGCTTCACGACGACCAATGTCTTCTTCCATATGGTCGAGTGCTTCCTGCAGGCGCATCCGGGATTCACTAATCACCTCCTGTTCCAGTCCATACTGCTCCCTGACTTCCTGAAGCTCCTGATCAAGGCGTTGACGGCGCTCAGAGAACTGTTCCAGCCTGACCTTTCGGGCACCAAGATCAGCCCGAACCTCACCCTGACTCCGGTTAAGATCGGAAAGTTGCCTTTGCAGTTGCTCCCTCCGGGACTCGTGCTGCTCCAACTGTGACCTTGCGCCTTCAAGCTGCTCTTTCAATAGCAGACTGCTTTCTTCAAGCGTTGCCAGCTTTTCACCCAGTGCATCCATCTCTTTCTGGCGTTCCAGAACCCCGGCATTATTATCACCCCCCCGGCTCACCCGCAGCCAACCGGAAGAGAGCCAGATGCCATCCGCCGTAATGATCGATTCACCTGACTGGAGTTTAGTGCGAAGGGAGAGTGCAGTATCCAGTGCATCAGCCGCATAGATGCCGGCCAATAGGGGCAGAGCTTCCTGACCACTGACCACTTTCTCTGCCAGCAGTGGCAGCTCACTCAACGAGGGAGAGTGGCGATGGTTGGTTCCTGCCTCCAACAGTACCAGTGATCCCTGTTCCAGGGTGCCCAGCGCGTCAGCCACCGGATCAAGACTGTCCAGACAGACTGCCTGCAAGCTGTCGCCCAGCACGGTTTCAACAGAACGTTCCCAGCCGGCGTCCACCTGAAGCTTGTCCATTAGACGGGAGCAGCTATTGAGCTGATGCTGCTCAAGCCACTCAATCGTTCCCGTATCCTGGTGCAGTGATGCCTGATGCAACGCTTCCAGCGATGCGTGTCGACCACGCACCATACTGAGCTCATCCCGGTTATTTTCCAGTTCAGCCGTCAAGTTCTGCACCTGATCACGCTGCTGCTCAACCGCTTCAATACATTCTTCAATGCGTAGCTCAACAGTTTCTGCCGTCAACTCAAGCTCAGTCAGTTTTTCCGACAGGAGAGTCATCTCCTCCTGATCTTCAGTCCCCCCAAGAGCCGCTGACTCTTCTTTCAGACGCTCTTTCCGTTCCTGCAAACGTCCCATCACCTGCTCTGCATGATGAATACGGGACTGCTCAACTTCAGCGGTCCGCTTTGGCTCATGGGAACGCTGATTAAAATGATCCCACTCCTGCTGCCATCGCTGCATAGCCTCTTCGGCCCGGGTCAGGGTATCACCAGAGTCCGCTTCCTGATCCTGCAACATGGCCAGCTCCGGCTCCAGCTCTATCAACTCTTCCTGAAAAGCCTCCAGTTGCTGCTGATCATCCGCCAGCTGTTCACGAGCTTCTTCCCAGTTGTTTTCAACCTGTTCAAGGTCACGACTCAACTCTCTGGAACGCTCTTCCCGATGCTGCAAGGTCTGTTCAATACGGGTGACTTCGTTGCCCGTGCCATAGTAGCTGGATTGAGCCTGATGGAATTGATCACTCAACTCCATCTGCTGGACACGATCATCTTCCATCGCGGCATCCACAGAACGTTGCTGACTGATGGCTGCCTCCAGCTGCACCTCAAACTCACGGATAGCCTGCTCCTGGGACTGTGCTCCGGCATTGATAGCCTGCCATTTCAGGGCCTGCAGCTGGGCTTTTTTCAGCCGCTCCTCAGCTTTGTAATCTTTGTACTTTTCCGCCGCCTGAGCCTGTCGTTGCAGATGGCCAAGCTGTCGCCCCAGCTCTTCCCGCAGGTCTGTAAGCCGCTCAAGGTTTTCATTGGTTCGGCGGATACGGTTTTCCGTCTCACGACGGCGTTCCTTATAACGGGAGATACCGGCAGCTTCTTCAATAAAGACCCGAAGCTCTTCCGGTTTCGACTCAATCAGGTTGGAGATAATGCCCTGGCTGATAATGGCATAACTTCTGGGTCCAAGACCGGTGCCCAGAAAGATATCCATAATGTCTTTACGGCGACACTTACTGCCGTTCAGAAAATAAATGTTCTTGGCGTCCGAGTTAACAGTACGTTTAACGGAGATTTCACGGTAAGCAGCAAACTCCCCGGTGACCCGCCCTTCGTTATTATCAAAGATCAGCTCGACCGAAGCCTGATTGGCAGGCTTACGACTGTTGGACCCTTTGAAAATAACGTCTGTCATGGACTCGCCACGCAGGTGCTTGGCGGACGATTCCCCCATTACCCAGCGAACCGCATCAATAATATTTGACTTGCCACAACCATTGGGACCAACAACGCCACACATATTGGAAGGAAAGTGGACCGTTGTGGGGTCCACAAACGATTTGAATCCGGCCAGTTTGATGGATTTTAAACGCATCGTTTCCTTTAGCTCTTCACTGTCGGGCCCCAGCTCTGTATAAGACACAAGAGCCTGAATACTGACCAATAATTCACGCTATGGGGCTTTATGCGCCGGTAAAACCACCATTCATAGCATGTCGCTTTGGGCTCCGGTTCCTTGTCATAGCGAATCGTTTATTTGGGAAAGTGGATAAGCAGCCCGAAAAAAACCGACTTCATCGGGTTAGCTACTGATCTCTTCCAATCCAGATCTTACACATTACCACAGTCAATAGAAAAGTCGCCTTTTCCGAAATGAAAAAGACGACTTCTTCTATTAAGGGGAACTTTTCGGCTGTTCCCAGTTCTCAAGATCAATCGCGGACTGGTTAGCCTGCCGGCGTGAAGATGAGCCTGACAGGTTCAGATGCCGTGGTTTTCACCCCTTTTGCCTGAACCTGATAATCCGGGGACATCACATTGCCCGTGAGGCTGATCCGTGCCGTGATATCAAGACTGTCGATTGATGACAACAGCTGTCCACCCATGATCATGGCACTGTTGTCATCCAGCACGATTTCCCTTGGCAGATCACCAACGTTCAAGGGAACCGCAACCACCGGGGGCTGCTTGACATCACCGGCCGGACGGGCAAAGACCACCACGCGTGCATCATCAGGCAGCTCATCCATCCCGGGGGCCAGATCAATCATGACCCGAAGGGCAACCACGGCATCTCCAAGCATTGAACGAGCCTGATTAATGCCTGAACTTAGCGACTGCCGGGCTGCCGGATCTACTTCATGGGTCAGCGCCCGCTGCCAGGCAGCAACAGCTTCCCGGTAGAAACCATTGGCAAAAGCATCAATCCCTTGCAATCCCAAAGCCGTGGTGTTCTGACTATCTTTCTGCAGCGTCTGCTGATAAAGCTCTCGAACTTCAGGTGTTACCACATTATTGCTGCTCAAAAACAACACCTGGGCCAGCTCTGCAGTTACCTGGGGATGCCCGTTACTGATACCGGCGAGGTGGCGATAGGTGTTAACCGCTTCATCCAGCTTGCCCGCTCTCAGGTAATGACTGCCCAGCATGAACAGAGCCTGATTGTTCTCCGGCCGCTTTGCCACCCAGTCTTTAAGGACGGTTTCCACCTGCTCGCTGTTGAGCTGGCCATTCTTCATGGCGTTGACGACAGCAATCTCAGTGGTTGCACCCAACTTGAAATAAAGCAGTACAGCGAACACAGGCACAACCAATGCAATCAGCAGTGCAAACCCCGGCTTTTTCAGCACCGAGTATGCGCCTGCATGCTGTTCATCCCCTAACTCATCAGCCAGTTTTTTTTTCAGCTCCAGTGTCAGCTTTTCCGCTTCTTCTATTGAAACCAAGCCCTCTTGAAGCTGCCAGTCCAGATCTGCCAGCTGATCTCGGAAGCTGGCGACGTTTACTGACTCCTCAGACTCACTCTCATCCGGTACCGACACCGATGGCTTTAGCAATGGCCAGACAGAAATCAGCACAGCAATGGCAATCAGCAATGTGGCTACGAACCAGAACTCCATCATTACGCCTTACCATCCGTTATTTTATTTTCCGGTGACCGCTGGCTCAAAGAGTCCGCCAGAAATCTACTCAGCTTTTGATCCAACACATCGCCCTCGTCTGCATTCTGCCCATCGGGCGCAGCTTGTGCCGATTCTGCAGCGGCCGCTTTATGCTTGCGAACCACAACAACAAGCACGATCATTCCTGCCAACAGCAGCAACAAAGGCCCAAGCCAAAGCACGAGGTTCACTCCGGCAATACGGGGTTTGTAAAGTACAAAGTCACCGTAGCGGGCGAGCATAAAGTCAACAACGATCTGGTTATCGGCACCTTCATTTAACAGCCGGTGCACTTCTCGCCGAAGATCCTGAGCAATGGGCGCATTGGAGTCAGCGATCGACTGGTTTTGACACTTCGGACAGCGCAGCTCATTGGTCAATTCGAAAAAACGCTGCTCCTGTTCAGGCGTCGAAAATTCATAGGAGTCGATGACACCAAAAGCCGTACCCATAAACAAAACGGTCAACAGCATGATGATCAGCCGGGAGGTTAGGCGCTTCATTATTTGACCTCTCCTTCATGATTCGTTATCTGCTCCTTGAGTGCCTTTTCCTGCAAATGCCTGAACCTGGGCTCAAGGTCATTTTTCCATACATTGGCATCAACAATACCGACATGCTTATAGCGAATAACGCCTTGATGGTCGATTAAATAGGTTTCCGGAGCACCATAAACGCCCAGATCGATGCCCAGTGAACCACTCTTATCATTAATACTGAAGCGATAGGGGTCATGCAGCGTCTTCAGCCAGTTTCTGGCTTCAGGCTGATCATCCTTGTAGTTCACACCATAAATAGGTATCCCTTTATTAGCCAGACCAACGAGATATGGGTGCTCGACACGACAGGCTGGGCACCAGGTAGCCCAGACATTGATCAAGGCAACTTCACCCAGCAGGTTCTCTCCGGTTACCTTTCTGTCAGGGTTCTTGACCGTTGGCAGTTCAAACGTTGGTAGAGGCTGATCCAGCAGGGCAGACGGCAGCTCTCCGGGATTATCACGGAACAGTGCCACATAAAACATCAGGCAAAGCCCGAGAAAGAGTGCCAGCGGCAAAAACAGTTGCAAACGTCGCTTCATGCGCTGGCCACTCCCTCATTTCCAATCGGCCCCAATGCGCTCACTTTCTGACGAACTTTCATCCTGTATCGCCGGTCTGAGATCGCCACAACGCCTCCAAGCGCCATCAATATGGAGCCCAGCCAAATCCAGCGGACAAAGGGCTTGATATGAATACGTAATGCCCAACTGCCGTCATCACCCAATGGCTCACCCAACGCCACGTAAATATCCCGGGTTAATCCAGGGTCAATAGAAGCCTCAGTCATAGGCATTTGTTGGGCGGTATAAACACGCTTCTCAGGATGTAACACCGCTATCTGACGATCATGTTCATATACAGTCACAAACCCATAATGGGAGGTGTAGTTAGGGCCAGACTGCAATCTGACGCCATCAAAGCGGAACTGATATTCACCAAGGGTCACCCGATCACCGGGAGCCATTCGCAAATCACGCTGGCTGCTATAGCCACTGGTGATGGCAATACCAACGATGGTGACGGCCAGCCCCAGATGCGCCAGATGCATCCCGTAATAGGCAGGCTTCAAACGCTTTAATGCATGCACTAGCCCGTTTTTTGTCCGGCCGTTTCGGGTTTTGTTGAGAATATCCCGGACCATAGTCAATACGATCCACAACACCAGGGCCATGGCCAAGGCTTCGCTGATCAAGAAACTTGCACCGTAGAACAGGCTGAACCCTATACCCCCAATAATGGATACCAGCAAAATCCAGCGCGTCTGACCAATTAACCATTGAACGGAACCACTCTTCCAATTGAGCAGTACACCAAAACCCAAGGCAAAAGCCAGCAACAGGGCCATCGGGACAAACACAAAATTGAAGTAAGGAGGGCCCACTGAAATCATGCCCATATCAAGGGATTCCAGCAGCAGCGGAAATAAGGTTCCAAGAAGCACCGTCGCCGCACTGCTGGTCAGCAAAATATTGTTCACCAGCAGCAGCGTTTCCCTGGAGGCCATGGCAAAACTGATACGACTGCGCACCTCAGGCGCCCTGAGGGCAAACAGCGTCAAGGATGCACCAACAACAATCATCAGATATAAGAGGATAAAGACCCCTCTTTCCGGATCATTGGCAAACGCGTGGACCGACGTGAGCACTCCGGAGCGAACCAGGAATGTACCCAGCAGACTCAACGAGAAGGTAAAGATAGCCAGTAGCAACGTCCAACTCTTGAACAAACCACGTTTTTCTGTCGCTGCCAGCGAGTGCATCAATGCCGTTCCCACCAGCCAGGGCAGCAGAGAAGCATTTTCCACCGGATCCCAGAACCACCAGCCACCCCAGCCAAGCTCGTAGTACGCCCACCAGCTACCCAGTGCAATCCCCAGGGTCAGAAAAACCCAGGCCACTGTTGTCCAGGGTCTGGCCCATCGGGCCCAGGCAGTGTCAAGCTGACCACCCAGTAGTGCGGCAATGGCAAAGGCAAAAGCAACGGCAAAGCCAACGTATCCCATATAAAGCATGGGAGGGTGAACGATCAGGCCAAAATCCTGAAGCAGCGGGTTCAGGTCGGCGCCATCTTCCGGTGGAAACGGCAGAATTCGGTTAAACGGGTTTGACGTCAGCAAAGTAAACAACAAAAAGCCAACGGTTATCATGCCCATGACAGAGAGCACTCTGGCGGATAACTCAGGCGGTAGTCGGTAGCTTTTCAATGCGACCATCGCAATCCAACCAACAAGGATCAGCACCCACATCAGAAGCGATCCTTCATGCCCTCCCCAGGTGGCACTGACTTTATACGGCACAGGCAGCAGGCTGTTTGAATGCCTGGCCACGTAATCCACAGAGAAGTCGTCAGTAATAAAAGCCCAGACCAGGCATAAGAAAGAAAAGCTTACAAAGGCAAACACCCCCCAGGACAGAGAACGGGCCTGATTCATCAGCCGGATATTACCGGTGTAACTGCCCACCAGCGGGAAAATACTGAGCAGAACGCTCAAACACAGTGCAATAATCAGAGCCAGCAGGCCCGCTTCAGCTACCATCTTGCAGACTCCTCAGCTCAGTTTGAGCTGTGGTTTGCACAGCCGACTTGTCACCGGATCTTGGGTGCGCTTCATCAATGGCTTTCTGCACTTCCGGCGGCATGTAGTTTTCATCGTGCTTGGCCAACACTTCCGACGCGTCAAAAACACCGTCATTGCCAAGAGTTCCAAGGGCAACAACACCCGAGCCTTCAACAAAAAGGTCAGGCAGAATACCTTCATAACGGACAGTCACTTCGCCAGCACCATCACTTATACGAAAGCTGACTTTCAGGCTTTCGGTATCACGCTCAACTGAACCCGGAACCACCAGACCACCACCGCGCATCTGCTGCCCCACCGGGGCTTCACCAGCAGCCATCTGAGCGGGAGAAAAGTAGTGATTAATGTTCTCACGAAGCGCAAACAACATCAGAGTTACAGCCAACCCAACCCCTGCCAGCAGCAGTAATACGAGTATTAATCTCTGTTTGCGAACTGCATTCATTGGGCACTCCTCTCTCCAGATCTGACTGACTCAGGGCCTTCTTCCTGTTGCTCAGCGCAATGTTTTGGTTGTGTGCGTCCAGAACTGGTAAAACATTGTTCTGCGTCAGCACCACTGTCTGCGATGACCTTGAAGTCGTTCACCACCTTTTTTCTTTCAACCACGCGTTCCTGCCGTCTCACTTGTGCGGCTATCTGAGCGAGAATCTGCCGCCTTGCCACAAATGGCGCAATCAGATTGTAAGCAATCACTACCACAGCGATGGCATAGGCACTCCAGACGAAGAGACCATGCCCATCCATGACCAGAAAACCGCTCCAACTGTCAAAATACATAGACATCATGTCACCAGCTCTTTTACCCAGCGGGTTTTTCTTTCACGGCTGAGAATTTCTATACGCAAACGAAGTACCATGACCAACGCAAAAAACAGGTAAAATCCCAGAATGGCTAACAATAAGGGCCATAGCATTTCAGGGGCCATGGATGGCTTTTCAGTCAGCTTCAGTGTGACTCCCTGATGGAGGGTGTTCCACCACACCACAGAAAACTTAATGATCGGGATATTCACAGCGCCGACCAGGCTAAGAATGGCACAGGCTTTAGCAGCTGCTTCTGTTGTATGGACAGCACCGCGCAGAGCAATAATGCCGATATACAGGAAGAGCAGAATTAACATGGAAGTCAAACGTGCATCCCATACCCACCAGGTTCCCCAGGTTGGCTGCCCCCAGATTGCTCCAGTGGCCAGAGAAAGTACGCAGAAAGAAGCCCCAATGGGTGCCATGACCTTTAATGCCATATCGGCGAGCTTGATTTTCCAGATCAGGATCACCGCTGCCGCTGTTGCCATCATCATATAAACGGCCTGAGCAAGAAACGAGGCAGGTACATGAATAAAGATGATTCGGTAACTATTACCCTGCAGATAATCCGGAGGAGTAAACGCCAGCCCCCAGACAAGAGCAACCAATATCAGCACCAGGGATGACACCTGAAGCCAGGGCAGCCAATTCCCGCTGATATCATAAAACCATTTGGGAGAACCCAACTTATGAAAAAACGTCCAGTTCATAATCTTGTTCTACCTTCCAATTGGGAACCTGAAGTCGCCACCAATGCGATCTGGTTTTGCAGGGATTCTTTGTAGGCAGAGATTGCTGGAAATCTCGAAATCTTTCAAGAGATTACCTGAATAATGACAATTCGCCTTACCCAAACCCTGAAAAAATTCATTACTCATTAATTACCCTTAATGCCCCGGCAATCGCCAGCGGAGCCAGACATACCCCAAGTATCAGAAAAACAGACAACCAGAGAATATGCCCTGTATACGGCATATTTTGCACGGCGGCATTAACGGCCCCCGTGGCAAAAATCAGTACCGGTATGTAAAGCGGAAGGGAAAGCAGTGTCAGCAACACGCCACCACGTTTTACTCTTACCGTTAAAGCTGCACCGATAGCACCCGCCAGACTGAGTACCGGTGTACCCAGTAAAAGGGTAATCATCAGAGCAGAAAAAGCGTCTGATGGCAGGTGTAACATGATGGCCAGCAGCGGCGCCATGAGTGTCAAACAAAAACCACTGGTCAACCAGTGACTGAATACCTTTGCCAATACCAGCAAGGGAAGCGGATGTGGCGACATTAACAATTGGTCTAAAGCCCCATCATCCTGATCACTTTTGAACAATGAGTCCAGCGATAGCAAAACAGCTAATAAAGCTCCAATCCAGATAACTCCGGCGGCCAGTTCAGATAACACTGCCCGACCTGGCGTAATACCAAGGGGAAATAAAGTGGCCACCATCAAAAAGAACGCCATGGGGTTAATGGCCTGACCCGGAGTACGAAAAGTGAGCGTCAGATCCCTGCGAATCAGAGCAAGGCAGGCTGAAAAACCATGCATGGATTGCTTATCAACGCTCGACATTCAACATCCCCGGATCATCAGCAAGCTTTTCGTCTGCATCGCCTTGTTCTGCAAAGTGCTCCAAATTCAACTTGCGCAGTTTCTTCCGCCGATCATTCAATGGTTGATGACTGGTAACTAACACCATCCCTGCCTGATGGAGGTGCTCATCAAAGAGGCTCTCCAGCCAGGAGACGCCTTCAATATCAATCGCAGTAAATGGCTCGTCAAGAATCCAAAGCCGTGACTTACTGGCAATCAGGCCAGCAAAAGCCACCCGCCTTAACTGTCCGGCAGAGAGATTACTACAGGGAATATCTTCATAATCAGCAAGCTGCACTCGCTCAAGAGCAGAGAGTAACCCCTCTCGATTGACCATGGTATTGGCCAGTTTGGCTCGCCAGATAAGGTTTTCAAGGGGCGTCAGATCAAGTTTCAGCCCTGGCGTATGGCCAAGAAAAAAACAGTTATGACGAAAATCAGCGTAAACTTTCGATAAAAGCTGGCCATTCCAGAAAACATCTCCGCTCAGGCTGGATGAAAAGCCAGCAATAATACGCAGCAGCGATGTTTTGCCTGCACCATTTCGCCCCTCAATCTGAAGTATTTCTCCACTACCAAGCTGAAAAGAAACGTTACTGAACAACAGCCTGTCGTCCCGCTCACAGCTTAACTGAACCACATTCAGCAAAGTGAACTCCTGAATCTTCTAACAATCACCAAAAGCGTGTATCGCAGAGACCCGAATTCACAAAGCAGCATGGTCATCGGCCGTAATCAGCCATGAGCAATAAAAAGCCCTGTTTTCTCTGATGTCCCTAAATAGCATCGACCGGTGATTATATCAGGAAATTTTGCTGACTGCGGGGATAAATGTGGTTCTTCGAACGGATTAAATAATGCTTGTTAAAGTATCAGGGCATACCAATCTTCACTCCCTCAGAGAAAGTGAAGGTATATGGCTTTTAGAAAACCAATACGGCAGGAAAGTCTTCAGGGGAGAAGCAATAGTTTTTAGTGCTCCAAAACACCTGTTGTATAGGACTCTTCGGCCACTGAATCAGACTTTAGTGTTACCGGATAATCAAGCGCCAACCAAGAATAATAGCCATCACGTAAGAAAAACACGCGTTCATAACCCCATAATGCCGCCAGATAGCTGCCGATAGCCCCTCTCATATGGTAAGTACTGTTACCATAAATCACGATAGGGGTCTCTTTTTTCAGCACCCCGGGAACCAGCAACTGACGAAACCCACTTCTCAGGTCAAGGCTATGCGACCCATCCACATGTCCATACTGCCATTGCAAATAAGGACGCACATCGATAAAAAGTGCACCTATATCATGAAGGCGCTTTGCCTGATGGGTATTAATGGTGATAACACCATTTATTTCCTCTGGTGCTTCTTCCTGAGCTGGAAGAATAAATGAAAGTGCTGACAGCAAGATAGCAGCCGTGATAGAAGTCCATTTCATATAATGCAGGTCCGTTATTAAACAACTTTATAAAAGAAGTATATGGAGCTAAGACCTACCTACTTGGAACAATAAGAAACTAAAAATAAAATGTTCAAAGTAATAAAGCATATAACCAGCATATATTTCTGAAACTGATCAACACAACTGAACTTTGTCAAAGTTTTAAAAAAACCTGATTACCACCGACCCTACGTCGTGAGCCAGCTGCTATAATAAACGTCGATAGTCATGTGTTTTGGAGGTAAAACTGATGTGTAAAAACACCATTCAGTTCCAAAAAGGCCTTGGCATTATGCAATTTCTGGCTAATTACGGCAGTGAAGAGCAGTGTGAGAACGCGCTGTCCTCTTGGCGCTGGCCAGATGGCTTCCAATGCCCGAAGTGTGGCTCCCGCAGTTTCTGCAAGCTTCACCGGAAAGCTGAATTCCAGTGCAATTGCTGCCGTTGCCAAACCTCGCTTACCAGTAACACTATCTTTGACTCAACAAAGCTGCCTCTAGCTACCTGGTTTCTGGGTATCTATCTCGTCACCCAGAATAAAGCGGGGATTTCTTGCCTGACGCTTCATCGACAACTTGGCATTTCCTACAATGCCGCATTGCGCATGAAACACAAACTCATGCAGGTCATGATGGAAAGAGATAACAGCTGGCAGTTGAGTGTTTTGTTCAGATTGATGACGCCTATTGGGGCGGAGAGCGCCACGGAGGCCGCCGGGGCAGAGGCTCAGAGAACAAAGCCCCCTTCGTGGCCGCAGTTCAGACAGATGCTGATAACCACCCTATCTAGTTCTCGTCCAAAAACACAACCAATTGAAAACTGTAGATTTTATCCTGAAAAATTAAGTGGAGCCCTACTGCTATCTGGCGACTAAACTTCCCAAGAGCAAGAAACATAAGGGATTGCCAAAAACAGAGGACTCCAAATGCGCAAAAAACGCAACCCGCAGTGTAGTATGGAACTCCATTACGTACCTCATGAAATCTGCTCCCAGCTTTCCGGTATCTCGCAATGGCTTGACGCCCATCCACAGTTCAATGACTGGATTTATGAGGACTTAAGTTCTGGTGATAAACAGAACACTGGGCGGAACGGACTATCAGCAGAATCCGTTCTTCGTGCGGCACTCCTGAAACAGTATTTGAATTGTGATTATGACTACTTGTCGTTTGTTTTGATGGACTCCATGCTCTTTCGAGACTTTTGTCGCCTCGAACCAAACCAGCGCCCCAGTCGCTCCAGTTTGCATGGGCTCATCAGCCTTCTTACTGCATCTACATGGGAACGGATTAATAACTGTCAGCTAATGACCGCTAAAGATCAGGGTATTGAAAAAGGGCGCACTGTGGCTATTGACAGCACAGTCACCGAATCGGATATCAAACCTCCTTGCGACAGTGATCTTTTAGCCAGTTCCGTTAAAGAAATTTGTCGGCTGCTGGAACGGGGACAAACACTGACAGCGACACCGCTTTATGAATATACCCATCACAACCGAGCCGTAAAAGATGCGGCCAGAAAATGCATCTACGCTGGCAAAGAAGAGCGGCATCAGCATTATAAAAAACTGCTGCAGTTGACCCGAAAATCCCGGAAGGTACTTATCGAAGCTACTGTCACGCTAGCAAACGCCCGTCAGCAGGGGCAGTGTCTCCTGGCTGATGATGCCGACAAGTGGCAGGCCGATGTGGATCACCTGTTACCCCTGGTGGATGCAATAGTCTCCCAGACAGAGCGCAGGGTCTTTAAGGGTGAAAAGGTGCCAGCCCAGGAAAAAGTGGTTAGCCTGTATGAACCCCATACGGATATCATCGTAAAAGACAGGCGGCAAGTACAGTATGGCCATAAACTGAACCTGGTTCAGGGAAAAAGTCGATTGATCCTGGACCTGGTTATTGAGGAAGGTAACCCAGCGGATTCGGACCAATTCATTCCGATGATGGAAAGACAAAAAGAAATTTATGGTCGTGTACCTCGCCAGACAAGCGGTGACGGCGGATACGCGTGTCGCGCTAATTTGGAAAAAGCCAAGGCCATGGGAATCAGCGATGTAGCTTTTAATAAGAAGCGCGGACTTGAAGTCGAAGAGATGACTAAAAGTCAGTATGTGTATAAAACGCTCTTTCGCTTCCGGGCAGGTATTGAAGCGGGAATTTCGTGGCTAAAGAGATGTTTTGGGCTATCACGTTGCCACTGCAAGGGTTCTGAGCGTTTTGATTCTCATTGCTGGTTATCGGTGGTCTGTTACAACCTGGTGATTCTGGCCAGACACCCGGCACCATCCTGATAGCCACCTCCACGCTACATGAAAGTACCTTTCCAGCATGGTGGGAGGATGTTTTCTGCCTGCTTTTCGCGTTTTTCTCCAATATCCGTCCCAGATTAGAGAAAAAAAGGGAAGAGTTTTTGCGGCTCTCTGGAATTTCAGGAAATATCAAAACGCACGTACAATCTAATTATGATTGCCTGATGCGTTTTTGGACGAGAACTATCTACATGAAGTTCAATGCCGTTGATAACTTCCGGCGAAAAACCATTCAGGAGTGGGCAGAACATGCCCTGAAAAAGGGTGTCCGGGCCGTCAGCGATGGCTTGTCCTGTTTCCGGGGTGTAACTATTCAGCACTGAGCAAAGGCATATTACAGTAATTCCGAACAGCTCTATGAAGTGATTGATATATGTCCATTCCCTGTTTTCTGGCAGACGACAAATAGCTGCGAATCCGTGCAAACATAGAACCACCGTCTGCACTCCTGAAGCAGCCTGAGATTTTCTGCTTTAACTTGGCCATTCGAACATCCCGCTCACTGCCATTGTTATCGAAGGGAATGGTAAAATCTGACATGAAGCGCAGTGTCTCAGCCTTGAACTCAGTGAGTCGTTTGAAGAGATTGTAAGCTTTAGTATTCTTGACTTTCTTGCGCTTAAGCTCCTCTCGTTGCTTCTCCATATAGACGACTTCTTTCATTAGAGCCCGCTGAAGCAACCGGTCATAATCTTCTCGATTCGTTCACAGACAACACTTGGCATCTGTAGCATACCTATGGTCTTAAAGCCCTTGCAGTAATGCCAGGAAAGCCTCAGTAGCTTCATCAATCGCAACGCCAGTTGATTGCTGTCCCTATCAACAACACCCAAAAGCTCCCTCAGGTGATGGGCATTGCAAAGTACGTGAGTTGCCGCATATGCAAAATAGGATTTCCAATGATCATGAACCAGAACGCCTGCAAATGTTAGCAGTATGCCCATCGTGTCCATGGCCTCACGACCTCGCTTTTCAGACAAGTAGTAGAGCGTCCATTGTTCATCCCGCATAACGTGTAGCCAGTGCAAAGAGCCCTCGGCCCGCATACTCGTTTCATCGGCTCCGGCAACAGACGATTCCCGCAAGGCGTCACGAATAACCTCTTCATAGAAGCCAATTTTTCATAGGTTCTGGCCACAAAATTGGCGACAGTGCCTGCACTTACACTCATTTTATAGAGAGTATTAAAATACTCTGACACGCGCTTAAAAGGCAGGAAATGGTATTGGTTAAGATAGACGGCCATAGCCTGTGTGGCTGAGCCATATTGTGCGGCAGCGGTAACCCTTCCGGGAATTCAGCCTGATTCCGACAACCACAAGTGCAGATTTTTACTTCAGCTCTATGGGCCGTTACTTCAAATTCACCCGGTCTCCCTGGTTCAAACACCTGTCGTTCAATATATTTGACCGGCTCACTATCAAGAAGAGACGCCTGACATTTATTGCATTCTTTAACCGGAAGGTACTCAATATAGTCAGGGATATCGACCTGTTTAAGACAAGTGCCCTGATGCCCTTTCTTTCCACCGGCTTTATTACCAGAAGACTGTCTCAGACTTTTAGGATTGGGTTTTTCATCCGATGGATCGGTATCTTTATCTGCGGAAAGGTCGTCAGAATGATCTGGAGAATTACTGTTTTTACAAGGTTTTTGATAACCATCAGACGATGGCGGCTTGCTGCTGTTTTGACTGTTCTTGCCAACCTTTTCTTCCAATTCTCGACATCGCTCTTCCAGACAGGCAACTCTCATCCGCAGCTCTGCATTCTCTTTCAAGAGAATCTCAGCCGACATAGTTGCGGGTAGTTCTGGAATCATGCTGGCGAATATTGTGGAAAAATGGTGCTTAAGAGGATGGTATAAAAATCAGAAAATTCCAGATTTATGTGGGGGTGCTGAACAGTTACTCCGGGGTATTGAAGATGCCGGATGCCAGCACACAGCCATCATTACCGGTGGTGGGCATGCATCCATGGAGAATGAGTTGTTCACCTGGGTAAATACCATGCTGGGAAACGTGAAAACAGCGATTACCGGTACTTACCATAAGCTCGACCCCAAGCATCTGGGCCGTTATCTATCAGAGTTCAACTATCGGTTTAACCGGCGTTTTGATATGCCTTCAATGATCTCAAGGCTAGGTCGGGCTGCAGTCAATACAGCACCGATGCCGGATCGACTTCTCAAACTGCCAGACGTCCAGTGGAAACCGGGTTAGCCATCAACCGATAATTGAAAGTCAGTTGACGTATTAATATCATTATTTCGAATGATGATGTGGGTCTTTGCTTGTTCGGAGCGGTTATGAAACCGAATTTAGTTGATAATCTGGAGAACAAGCCGTCATGATGCCTGCTCCACCGGTAATACTGGAGAGGTTCTATTATTTCTTTACCGGGTTATAGACATAAAGAATGAAAAGCTGCACGTATATTCTTAAATTATCTTTCCCTGTGTCATGACGTACGATCAGTGGTAATCAGGTAAAAAAAAGAGCAGCTCCTCGATGCTTGACAATAATTCATCAATGCCCGTTTAAATGAAATGGCTGAGACGTTAACTCAGCCAACTTTGCAACCGTGATCTTAAACGCAATGCAGCCTGAGAGTGAATCTGGCTTACTCTTGATTCACTAACTCCTAACACTTTACCAATCTCTTTCAAATTCATCTCTTCATCGTAATAAAGCATCAGAACCAGTTTTTCTCTTTCAGGCAACTTGTCGATGGCTTCGATCAGCGCTGTTTTAAATTTTTCCTCCTGAATATCTGCAGATGGTCCTCTGTCGCCAGACCGAGCCTGCATTCTTGATTCTTCACTGTCAAAAAGCTCTTCATAACTGAAAAGACGACACCCTCTCAAGTCACTGAGAATGGTGTAATATTCATCTATTTTCACATCAAGTTCTTTTGCCACCTCAACATCCCGGGCATCTCTTCCCAATTTTGCTTCCACAACCTGAACCGCTTCAGTAATACGGCGACTGTTTCTATAGACCGATCTGGGCCCCCAGTCTCCTTTGCGAATTTCATCCAGCATTGCGCCACGAATTCGAATACCGGCAAACGTTTCGAAACTGGCACCCTTTGATGCATCATATTTTGAGGCAGCTTCAAGCAATCCAATCATCCCTGATTGAACCAGATCATCAATTTGAACACTGGCGGGCATTCTTGCTGCAAGATGGTTAGCAATTCTTTTTACCAATGAGCGATGTTTCACCACCATTTCTTCCATGCTCAATGTCTTTTTCTGCGCCGTCTTCGTTTGCGACGTCTTCGTTTGCGCCGTCTTCGTTTGTACTGTCTTCGTTTGTACTGTCTTCGTCTGCACGTCCTGTGCTGTCTCTGTCATGACTAGATCCTCTCCTTGATCCTGCCGGGCAAAAAGAATTCTATACGACCTTTTGGCTCAGGCACCGGTAATTTTGATAACTTATGTCCAATCCTGTGAAACGCTCTCGCCGCTCGACTGTCATCACTTACAGACAATACTGCCGACTGCTTTAATACTGATTCACTGACAGTCTTATCATATGGAATGGCACCCAGATAACGTAAAACTATCTGTTTGTCGTCTTTAAGATACTGCTGCAGCTTCTCAAACTGCTTAGCTCCGCCTCTTCTGCCACTGACCAGATTAACAACTATATAAAACTGATGGACATTGAAAACCCGATACAAAAGTTCTATCTGCCGAACAGCATCCACTACAGATAAATCTTCCTGGCTGATGACAACTAATACTTCTGTAGCTGCCTGAATAAGAGTTACATTATCCGGAGCTAACCCCGGGGCTGTATCAATAATCAAAGTATCCAGATCCGATGCAAGATCATCCATACCCTGTATCAGCTCTACTGCCTGAACAATTTGAATATTATCTTTCCATTCTTCTTGAGCTGCTGGCGTAAATACCTTTACACCCAAGGGGCCATCCAGCAGCCCCTCTTGCTGAGGATTAATTATCTCATTAACAACCGTATCATCCCCGATAGAAGAAAAATTTTTACTTGACGACAAATGACCCTTAAAACCATTTTTATTCATGCCAAGGGTGAACTCAACATCTGGTACAGAAAGATTACCGTCCATTAAAACGACACGCTGCCCGAGCTTTGTAAGAGCCAGAGCCAGGTTTACTGAAACCACGGTTTTACCTACACCTCCTTTACATCCTGAAACCGCAATTACTCTTTTTTTTGCTTGCGCCATCGTTCTCACTTTAATTTTTCAATTGCTCAAGAATTTTGTACAGAAAAACGACAAAATATATGTATCAATGAACGTACCAACTTTTACTTAAAAATAAAAACAACTGGCAAATCTCAAAAAGGAAAAATAAAAAAATATAACCTTATGTTTTTACGCGATTTTTTTAAAAATAAATCACTCAAAGCCTGCTATTTTTTTGACATAGAATAATTTTCGGTCGATTTAAAAATATCTTGAACACTTTTTTGAACCATCCAAAGAGATAGTTATTTGACAGTGTCACTTTATAGTGACACAAAAATGGCGTCATTTAATGAAAAACAAGGAAGGTAAATGATTAAGACCAAGATTATATTGTCATACTGATAGTGTATTTATTGGACAAAAATTCAGAAACTCAGCCTGCAACTGTTCAAAGACAAACCATATAAACAGACGAATATAGAACGGAAGCCAAGCGACAATATTGATATATTATTCTATTCGTCAGTTTTATTGGTTAATTGTAACTATTCAGCACTGAGCAAAGGCATATTACAGTAATTCCGAACAGCTCTATGAAGTGATTGATATATGTCCATTCCCTGTTTTCTGGCAGACGACAAATAGCTGCGAATCCGTGCAAACATAGAACCACCGTCTGCACTCCTGAAGCAGCCTGAGATTTTCTGCTTTAACTTGGCCATTCGAACATCCCGCTCACTGCCATTGTTATCGAAGGGAATGGTAAAATCTGACATGAAGCGCAGTGTCTCAGCCTTGAACTCAGTGAGTCGTTTGAAGAGATTGTAAGCTTTAGTATTCTTGACTTTCTTGCGCTTAAGCTCCTCTCGTTGCTTCTCCATATAGACGACTTCTTTCATTAGAGCCCGCTGAAGCAACCGGTCATAAATCTTCTCGATTCGTTCACAGACAACACTTGGCATCTGTAGCATACCTATGGTCTTAAAGCCCTTGCAGTAATGCCAGGAAAGCCTCAGTAGCTTCATCAATCGCAACGCCAGTTGATTGCTGTCCCTATCAACAACACCCAAAAGCTCCCTCAGGTGATGGGCATTGCAAAGTACGTGAGTTGCCGCATATGCAAAATAGGATTTCCAATGATCATGAACCAGAACGCCTGCAAATGTTAGCAGTATGCCCATCGTGTCCATGGCCTCACGACCTCGCTTTTCAGAATCGGGTAAGGGCCGGTCTTTCTCCAGCCCTCCCCACAGCACCCGGCATGCGGGTCCGCACCGGGCGGTTCAACGATGATGGTGAAACCTGATCCATAAGTCTTTCAATGAAACAAGCCCAATTTTCGCGAGGTAACTGTTATTCAGTGCCTGTTGTACCGCATAGGTTTTACTCAGACGGTAATACCCTTTGCTGCTGGCTGCGATCTTGGCGGCGTTAATTTTATCAACGCCTAACCTGACCAGATTCTTAAAACGGGTTTTCGGCTTGCGCCATTGCTTCAGAAAGCAGCAACGGATTCGCCGACGTATCCATTGATCCAGCAGGGGAATTGGTCGGTGATATTCCGATAACCGGAAATACCCCATCCAACCCCGGATATATTGTGCCAATTTGCGTAACCGATGTTGCATTGAGACACCCCAGCGACGACTGGTCAACTTGAGTATCCGGTATTTGAATCGGTCCAGACACTTCTGGGCCCAGCGAACTTTCTTCCCTGTGAAGGTGAAACTCAGGAATTCGCTTTCTGTTGCTTTCACAACTTTACTTTTCCGGGAGTTAATCTTCAGTTTCAATTTGCGTTCAATGAATTGGGTAATGCTGTGCATCACCCGATCCCCTGCACGCTGACTTTTGACGAGAATCACAAAATCATCACAGTATCTTGCAAAGCAATGACCCCGATATTCAAGCTCCTTGTCGAGTTCGTCGAGGACCACATTAGACAGCAAGGGTGATAAAGGCCCACCCTGTGGCATGCCAACCCTGGTCGGGTAGACATTGCCCTCAATCATGACACCGGAGCGCAGGTAGCTACCAATCAGTTTCAGAAGGCGTTTGTCGCGGACCTTACGGGAGACCCTCGACATCAAAACGTCGTGATTAACCGTATCAAAGAATTTACTCAGATCAACGTCAACAGCGTAATGAAGCCCCCGGTTGATCAACTGCTTAACCTGACGGACTCCGTCGTGTGCTGACCGTCCCGGTCGGTAGCCGAAGCTGTTTGGAGAGAAACCCGGATCAAAGACAGGGGTCAGCACCTGCACAATGGCCTGCTGTATGACCCTATCCATCACGGTAGGGATTCCCAGCAAACGCTCACCGCCGTCCGGCTTTTCTATAACATGTCGGCGCACGGGTGATGGCTGGTAGGTTCCGTCCAATAAGGCTTGACGCACTGAAGGCCAATGCTGTTTGGCAAAGTCTGGATAAGCTTCAATAGTGACTCCATCAATACCCGGAGCACCCTTGTTGCTTTTGACCTGTTTCCATGCACTTGCCAGATTAGCCGGTTCAAGTACGCAATTTAGTAGATCATGGTTCAAAGCTGGTTAAAGATTCTGTCGCCAAGTACGGTGAGTCGCCGGACGGCTGCATCGCCTTGAGGGAATCAGTCTCCTCTTTGTCGTCGATGTTCGGCCCTTCGCTAACGACTTCCCATCCGTTAATGGCTTCTGTCGTACAGCTACTATGGCCTCTGCTGACTTCTGTCCAATCACCACGCGGAGTTACCTCTGCTGGCGCTATTGGTTGCCATCGGGTTTGCTCGAACAGGATGATGAGACCTGTTCGCCGAGCCTGTTGTAACCAGTGGCTGAGAACTGGGAATTACCAATCGCATGTTGAACAGATCTCCCCGGATAAGGACATGAACTTTCAGTGCACAACCGCCGCATTTACCGTGTCTCACGAACCATAGGGCTTTGTGATCCTTGGCTCACTCGCCCAGAGACTCAGCCTTATATGCGATTTCTGTACGTCGGCTCGCACCTTTGCACTCAGACTGCCTCCGCACAGCCCCTCGCGGGACTGCACTTGCCTTAAGCTAGTGGTTGTCATCAGCAGGCGTCTTTACCGCCAGTCAGATGTAGGTTCTCCCACAGGGGACTTTCACCCCATCAGTTCATGCCCATGCCGGGCGTACCAAGTAGTAGAGCGTCCATTGTTCATCCCGCATAACGTGTAGCCAGTGCAAAGAGCCCTCGGCCCGCATACCCGTTTCATCGGCTCCGGCAACAGACGATTCCCGCAAGGCGTCACGAATAACCTCTTCAGTAGAAGCCAGATTTTCATAGGTTCTGGCCACAAAATTGGCGACAGTGCCTGCACTTACACTCATTTTATAGAGAGTATTAAAATACTCTGACACGCGCTTAAAAGGCAGGAAATGGTATTGGTTAAGATAGACGGCCATAGCCTGTGTGGCTGAGCCATATTGTGCGGCAGCGGTAACACCTTCCGGGAATTCAGCCTGATTCCGACAACCACAAGTGCAGATTTTTACTTCAGCTCTATGGGCCGTTACTTCAAATTCACCCGGTCTCCCTGGTTCAAACACCTGTCGTTCAATATATTTGACCGGCTCACTATCAAGAAGAGACGCCTGACATTTATTGCATTCTTTAACCGGAAGGTACTCAATATAGTCAGGGATATCGACCTGTTTAAGACAAGTGCCCTGATGCCCTTTCTTTCCACCGGCTTTATTACCAGAAGACTGTCTCAGACTTTTAGGATTGGGTTTTTCATCCGATGGATCGGTACCTTTATCTGCGGAAAGGTCGTCAGAATGATCTGGAGAATTACTGTTTTTACAAGGTTTTTGATAACCATCAGACGATGGCGGCTTGCTGCTGTTTTGACTGTTCTTGCCAACCTTTTCTTCCAATTCTCGACATCGCTCTTCCAGACAGGCAACTCTCATCCGCAGCTCTGCATTCTCTTTCAAGAGAATCTCAGCCGACATAGTTGCGGGTAGTTCTGGAATCATGCTGGCGAATATTGTGGAAAAATGGTGCTTAAGAGGATGGTATAAAAATCAGAAAATTCCAGATTTATGTGGGGGTGCTGAACAGTTACGGTTAATTTTATAGATGCCATCAAGGCACAAAGACAGGATCACACAACAACAAATCAATAAAAATTGAGGCTCTTTTCCAATTCCAGACTGCTATGTAACCAGCAAGTTGACTAAGGGCTGAAGAAGACTTTTGCCTCTTCGGCCAATATTATGCAAAAACTCAAAAAAGCCAAGGTAAAGGGGTAAAGCCTCTTGGGATATTCCCCTGTGAGGCCTTAGCCACGAGCGTAGAAGTGACCAAAACCCCTCCATAGTATTAACATGCACCTCGTAAATACCGTCTTTGTCATCATCACGAGCATACTCACCTTTGCCGTGACAGACCGTTTTATGTCTGAAGCCCCAGCTTTCAAGGTCATCATAGATGTTGTATTCATCGGTATACGTTCGACAGCATGTTGATAATGACCTGACCTCCCCTTTGAATCATTCCCAATACCGGCGGTTTGTCTTTTTCAAGAGTCCCACGGCCCGGAGCGCCTTTAAGCCTTCTTTTTCTCGGTGGACGATCCAGATTTTTTTAATGCTTCAGGGTGTCCCTTGTGACCAGCTACAATGTAGACCTCGTCGAATTCAACTTCGCCATCAAGAATCACTTCTGGCTTTCGGTCAACAACACCATTTCGTAAGACTGTGGTCATATGGTGTGCATCACTGACACACAGATCAAGTTCCTGAGCTATCTGGCTGTTGGAGACGTTCAGCCCCATTAAATAGAGACAGGCAATCCAGACTTTGAGTGGTCGGTGGTGTCCTGCGAAAACCGTATTTGTCAGGTCATCGAAGTAGCGCTTACAGGACTTACAGTAATAGTGCTGGCACTCTACCTGCACATTGTCGTGTCCATTCTTTTTGACATTCTCAGAATCACAGTGCGGACAGAGAACAGTGCCATCTGGCCAGCGGTTCTCACGGATCATCTCAAAGCAGGTGTCATTACTGATGAGATCTGAGATTCGGCCTATATTCATGGTCAATGCCCCCCTGTGTCAGCATAGTTGTCGCCTCTCCTGAAATTAGAAATCTCAACAGGGGGCGGTCTATGAGTAATCAATGGCCCGCTATTCAGAAGAGTTCAAAGAGTCCATCATTCAGAAGATGATGCCACCCAATAATGTGCCAGTTTCGCAGTTGGTACGTGAGACTGGTATCTCTGATGTGACCCTGTACACTTGGCGAAAGAAAGCAGTATCTAAAGGAGTGCCTGTGCCGGGCGACGGAAAGAATCCAGATCAATGGACAACTGAAAACAAGTTAGCCGTAATCATTGAAACGGCTGCGTTAAATGAAGCAGAAATGGCTGAATACTGTCGTAAAAAAGGTCTGTTTGCTGAACAAATTCAGCAGTGGAAGGCTGCCTTTATTAACAGTGTTTCTGTCCAGCCTGAAAGTCAGTCAAAACAGCGTAAGGCGCTGTCTGACGAACACAAAAAAGATAAGAAAACCATCAAAAAGCTTGAGCGTGAACTCAATCGCAAGGACAAGGCGTTAGCAGAAACTGCTGCCTTGCTGGTACTCACAAAAAAGGCCCAAGAGATCTGGGGGGCGCCAGAGGACGATTAGTCTCTCTCCCGGATCGACAAAATGCTGTTAGCCTGATTAAACAGGCAGTTAAAGATGGGGCTCGTCAGTCAAAAGCCTGCAAAGCCCTTGGTCTTACAGAAAGAACTGTACAACGCTGGATGCAGGGTGATGACGTGCGCGCAGATAATCGCAAAAATGCTGACAGGCCAGAACCGGTTAACAAGTTTTCTGAAGCTGAGCGACAGGCGATTGTTGACGTCTGTAACAGCGAGCGGTTCAAAAGCCTTCCGCCCAGCCAGATTGTGCCCACATTGTTAGATGAAGGTCTCTATATGGGGTCTGAAAGGACATTTTACCGGGTGTTGGAGGAAACAGGGCAACAGCATCATCGGGGCAGTGCTGCCAAGCCAAACAGGTATAAGCCAACGTCCTGGTGTGCTACCGGACCCAACCAGGTCTGGTCCTGGGATATTACCTAGTTCTCGTCCAAAAACACAACCAATTGAAAACTGTAGATTTTATCCTGAAAAATTAAGTGGAGCCCTACTGCTATCTGGCGACTAAACTTCCCAAGAGCAAGAAACATAAGGGATTGCCAAAAACAGAGGACTCCAAATGCGCAAAAAACGCAACCCGCAGTGTAGTATGGAACTCCATTACGTACCTCATGAAATCTGCTCCCAGCTTTCCGGTATCTCGCAATGGCTTGACGCCCATCCACAGTTCAATGACTGGATTTATGAGGACTTAAGTTCTGGTGATAAACAGAACACTGGGCGGAACGGACTATCAGCAGAATCCGTTCTTCGTGCGGCACTCCTGAAACAGTATTTGAATTGTGATTATGACTACTTGTCGTTTGTTTTGATGGACTCCATGCTCTTTCGAGACTTTTGTCGCCTCGAACCAAACCAGCGCCCCAGTCGCTCCAGTTTGCATGGGCTCATCAGCCTTCTTACTGCATCTACATGGGAACGGATTAATAACTGTCAGCTAATGACCGCTACTCGACTTTAGAGTTTTAAGAGCACAATAGTTCCGGCGCATAATCTGCTAAAAGCAACCATCCCCAATGACGAAATTCGAGATGGTTGCCATGCTCACTTCAGATCATCAAGTAATCCTCAGGGAGCTCGCTTCATATACAACCTTTCTTGCTGGAGCGCTATCATCAACTGCAGTACCAACGTTCTGCGAACTGCTGTTCGGTTGCATGCTTTCAGCCGACGGCTTTGTTACACAGGCGTTGTTAACAATTGATTTTCATTGTGTGTGGAGCAGCTACCACCACTGGCTATCTCAGGGCAAGTGGCAATGGAAGAACTTGGCACGCCACTTGATCCGTCTGGTCTGCTCCAAAGCTCCTGAGAATCAACCTGTGGTCCTGGGGCTTGATGACTGGGTAATCGAACGGTTTTCCGACAAAGCCCCTGCTTGTCGTACACATCATCAACACAGCAAGAAACGCAATCGGCCGACGTACATCTGGGGGCAGTGTTGGGTTTCCCTGGCCATCATATTTGAGCGGGCTGCAGATGAAGTATTTACCGCCATACCGGTGATCTCATTTCCGACACCAGCTTCAGGTAACACCAGCAAACTGAAAATTGCCGTGGCCATGCTCAGGGTGGTACGCAATGAAGTGAAGGATCGAGTGCTACGCCTGCTAACCGATTGCTGGTATATGAACTGGACACTGATAAAGCCAGCTCTGGAAATGAACATAGAAGTTGTTGGTCAGATACCTTCAAATCGGGCCCTCTATGCTTTGCCGCCAGCACCCACCGTAAAGAAGCGAGGGCGCCCAAAAAAGTACGGCATCAAGATGACGACAGAACAGGTTAAGAAACTGCCGGAAGAAAAAGCAACAGTATGGATGTACGGCAAATTTCGCAAAATACGTTATCGTACCCTGATCTGTCGCGCCAGATTCCTTAAAGGTCGTGAAGTACGCGTCGTCTGGAGTCGCTTTGAAAATGACAAAGGTCTGACCGAAAGCAGAATATTCATCTCGACCAATCCGGAACTTGAGGGACTGGAGGTGCTTCGTGCCTATTCCCGGAGATGGCCGGTAGAGCCAATGTTTCACCAACTCAAACATGCTTTTGGCTGTTGCCATTTATGGCAGCAGAAATTGCGAACACTGCTTCGATGGATGCATTTGAAAATGGCAGGCTATGCATTATTGCAGTTATTAACCGTTTGTAAAAATCAGGCATGTCTGAATATTTCTCGGATACCCTGGAGAAGCCCGGATACAACCACTGCAGGCATGATGAAAATTGCTCTTTCAGGAATTATTCCGAGGTTCTCTATTCGCAAGGGCTGGAACAGATATAAGCAAAAATATGAGTTCAATTTTCGCGATCTGATCGACCAGTTAATACCGGATAATTCAGAAGCAGCATAACTAAAGGCTTTTAGGCAAAAAACGGAAGTAATAACGAACTTGGAAAAACAGTTCACTGATTTCGGCTTGCTTCACTATAAAAAGCTGACCGAATTATCGTTTTATACAGACTCTAAAGTCGAGGACCGCTAAAGATCAGGGTATTGAAAAAGGGCGCACTGTGGCTATTGACAGCACAGTCACCGAATCGGATATCAAACCTCCTTGCGACAGTGATCTTTTAGCCAGTTCCGTTAAAGAAATTTGTCGGCTGCTGGAACGGGGACAAACACTGACAGCGACACCGCTTTATGAATATACCCATCACAACCGAGCCGTAAAAGATGCGGCCAGAAAATGCATCTACGCTGGCAAAGAAGAGCGGCATCAGCATTATAAAAAACTGCTGCAGTTGACCCGAAAATCCCGGAAGGTACTTATCGAAGCTACTGTCACGCTAGCAAACGCCCGTCAGCAGGGGCAGTGTCTCCTGGCTGATGATGCCGACAAGTGGCAGGCAGATGTGGATCACCTGTTACCCCTGGTGGATGCAATAGTCTCCCAGACAGAGCGCAGGGTCTTTAAGGGTGAAAAGGTGCCAGCCCAGGAAAAAGTGGTTAGCCTGTATGAACCCCATACGGATATCATCGTAAAAGACAGGCGGCAAGTACAGTATGGCCATAAACTGAACCTGGTTCAGGGAAAAAGTCGATTGATCCTGGACCTGGTTATTGAGGAAGGTAACCCAGCGGATTCGGACCAATTCATTCCGATGATGGAAAGACAAAAAGAAATTTATGGTCGTGTACCTCGCCAGACAAGCGGTGACGGCGGATACGCGTGTCGCGCTAATTTGGAAAAAGCCAAGGCCATGGGAATCAGCGATGTAGCTTTTAATAAGAAGCGCGGACTTGAAGTCGAAGAGATGACTAAAAGTCAGTATGTGTATAAAACGCTCTTTCGCTTCCGGGCAGGTATTGAAGCGGGAATTTCGTGGCTAAAGAGATGTTTTGGGCTATCACGTTGCCACTGCAAGGGTTCTGAGCGTTTTGATTCTCATTGCTGGTTATCGGTGGTCTGTTACAACCTGGTGATTCTGGCCAGACACCCGGCACCATCCTGATAGCCACCTCCACGCTACATGAAAGTACCTTTCCAGCATGGTGGGAGGATGTTTTCTGCCTGCTTTTCGCGTTTTTCTCCAATATCCGTCCCAGATTAGAGAAAAAAAGGGAAGAGTTTTTGCGGCTCTCTGGAATTTCAGGAAATATAAAAACGAACGTACAATCTAATTATGATTGCCTGATGCGTTTTTGGACGAGAACTACCTATCTGCGCTCTCCGATACGGGGGCAGTTTTATTACCTGTACCTGGTAATAGACATCTTTAGTCGTATGATTGTTACATGGGAAATTCATGAAACCGAATCAGCTGAGCATGCATCAGAAATGATCACTAAAGCCTGTATCAAACAGGGAATTGCAGCCTTGGAGTGGCCACTGGTTCTGCACTCAGATAATGGTAGTCCCATGAAGGGTGGCACTATGCTGTCAACACTGCAGCGTCTTGGGGTCGTGAGCTCATTCAGTCGTCCCCGGGTCAGTGATGATAACCCCTTTTCCGAGGCCATATTCAGAACCCTGAAATACCGCCCTGGTTATCCGCGCACGCCATTTGCTGATCTTGAAGCAGCACGTAGCTGGGTGCATGGTTTTGCCCAATGGTACAACGAAGAGCACAAGCACAGTGGGCTGAAATTTCTGACACCCGGGCAAAGGCATCGTGGTGAAACCAAGGTGCTTATGGCTAACCGCAGAAAGGTTTATGAACAAGCCAAAGAACGTCACCCAGAGCGCTGGGGAAAGAGGTCAACAAGGAACTGGGATCTGGCTGATGAAGTCTGGTTGAATCCCGACAGACCTGCTGATGATCAACTAAGCAAAGCCGCTTAAGTTGAGGCGACAACTATGTTGACAAACACCGATGCTGGCGATGGCTAATTATATCCACCAAGGATAGTTCAGCAGTTCGGAATTCGAAAAGAGCCTCCGATGATTGCGACGCTTCATCTCCTGATCAAAGGCATCAAGATACACATTACTGATCAGAGGACTGATAACCCCACCCTGTGGGCTGCCTACTTCTGTGGCATCCAGTTGGTCACCAATAATCACACCGCTTTTCAGGAACATCCTGATCAGGTTCAGAATGCTCCCGTCGGCCACTTTCTGTCGGAAGGCTTTGATGATGATCTCATGGTCGAGCCGGTCAAAACACTTCGACAGATCCATATCCACTACCCAGTGCCTGCCATACTCCCGTATGAACATCGTCGCCTTGGTAACGGCTTGCTGGCCACTTCTCTTTGGCCGGTATCCATAGCTGGATGGATGAAAGTCCGGATCAAAGATCGGGGTCAGGATATCCAGTAGAGCCTGCTGGACTATCCGGTCTCTCACTGCGGGAATCCCCAGAAGACGCATTCCGCCGTCTTCCTTCTCAATCTCCACTCGTTTCACCGGCAGAGGCTGATAGCGTTTTTCCCTCGGTTCAAGTAACAGCTGCTTGAGATTACCACCCAGATTCAGGGCAAAGTCGCTCAGACTTTGCCGGTCAATGCCAGCCGCGCCATTCGCTCTCTTCACCTTTTTAAACCCGTTGTACAGTGCCTCCATTGAGAGCAGGCGACCATACAGGCTGCAGTAAACTCTCACAACTTACCGTCCCGCGTCGTACAGATGACGTATTCCTTTCTCTGTGGTCAGGTTATTCCCAGACTTTCACCGCCGTTCTAGGAGGCTGTCCGAGAATAGCCTGATTAAGTATAATCAGGCATCTTCTGCCCACTTTGTTGTTGCCGAAACGGATGTCATCAATCAAATTCAAAGATAACCCTGCTGATTTTGACCAGCACCTGATGTTCCCATCGAACATCTTCGACCTGCTGCCACCAGATCATGATTGCTTCGTTTTTGAAGATATCTTCAAGCATATCGACACCTCTGAAGTGGAAAAGCAGTATCACCATCTTGGCCAGAATGCCTACCACCCACGACTGATTATATCGATCCTGATCTATGCCTATAGCCATGGTGTGTTCAGCTCCAGGGAGATTGAACGGCGCTGCAATCAGGACTTGGCTTTCATGTATATCGCCAAACAGCACTGCCCAAATTTCCGGGTGCTCAGTGACTTTCGTAAAAACCAGGCCACCTTTTTTAAAAGCAGTTTCAAACAGAGCGTGCTGCTCGCCCGGGAACTACAGATGGCCTCGCTGGGCCACATCGCTCTTGATGGTTCCAAATTCAAAGCCGACTCATCAAAGCATAAGGCCATGAGCTACGCACGACTTAAGGCCAAAGAAGCTGAATTAATGGCTGAAGTTGAGGCCCTGATTAAAAAAGCCGAAACCAGTGACAGTGAAGAGGACGATGCTTATCAGCAGGAGACTGGCTACAGCATTCCTGAAGACTTGCAATTCAAGCAGGAACGGTTAGAGAAAATCCAGGAGGCCAAAAAAGCGCTTGAAGAACGGGAACAGGCCCTGAATCCCGATAAGCCGATAGACGACAAAAAGCAAATCAGCTTTGCTGATCATGATGCCAGGATCATGGGTAAAAAAGGCAGTGGCTATCAGTACAGTTATAACGCCCAGATCAGCGTCGACAGCGATAATGGTATCATTGTTGGCCAGCACATCAGCCAGCATGCCAATGACAAGCAGGAAGTAAAGCCTGCACTTGAAGCCATTGCAGAAGCAACAGATAACGCGTCCATTGGCAAAATGAGTGAGGATAATGGCTATTACTCAGGGCCCAACCTGCAAGCGTTTGATGATGCGAACATTGACGCTTACATGGCTACGGATCGACAGGAGAAGCCTGCAACAGAGGGACTGGAAGACTCTGACAGAAAGTTTGTCAAAGCGGATTTTATTTACCATGAAGCAGACGACAGCTTTACCTGCCCTGCCGGTGAGAAGCTGATTTATAACACGGCTAGCAAAGCAAAACACAAAAGCTACCGCGTCAGTAAAGATATCTGCCGGGATTGCCCGTTACGTAAAAGGTGCAGTGGTGACAACAAAGACCCGGGGAAAGTGATTCGCACAGACCGCCACGAGCCATACGCCAGGCGATGAACCGCAAAATGGAAACCAAAGAGGCCAAAGCGGTTTATGAGCGTCGCAAGGTGATTGCGGAACCGCCTTTTGGCCAAATCAAGAACTCAGGATTCAGAGGGTTCAGTGTCCGGGGTAAGGAAAAAGTGGCTGGAGAATTTTCACTGGTCTGCAGTGCTTATAATTTCAAAAAAATTGTCAAATCGGTTTCAACGGGATCAATCCGTCTTGAAGAAGCAAAAAGGCTTAAAATGGCAGCATAAAGGCAAGCAAAAGGGTAAAAAACGCAATTTTTACCCCAAAACAGGCTAAATTTAGGTCAATATTTGATCAGCCAAGAAAATGCTGAAGCTTTCGTTTTTTCAATAGCTAGTTCTCGGACAGCCTCCTAGCTCAAGGCAATCTACCGGCTACCTGTCTGGTACTCCTTTATACAGTTCTGTCAGACAGCATGGTCGTTCCCGACCCCACCGGCTGAAGATACCCTGCTTCGTCAAGCAGCTTGTGCATCCACAAAGTCATTCCTGCGCTCTGGACGTTCTTAAAGAATGCTTCACCCCTTCGCAACATCTGCCACTTTTGACGACACATGCCCCACAGATACCAGACTGTGGTCACTCCGGTTTTGTGCTCCAGACGGTTACCCGCTTTCACAGGCCGGAGTTTCAACACTACTACGGGCTCATCTGCCACCTCACACCACTGCTATCCTTGAGTTTCCTCTTGTGATAGCAGCCCCTGATGGTTCAGGGATTGATGCCAGGCTTCCCCAGTTACTGAACGGATCCCTGCCAGAAATTCCACCCTCTAACACTTGTCGGGACTGACTGAGTATTGGGCGTCGCGCTATTTCGCACGCTTGCCGCTCCCGACCTGCCGAATCAGGTTCGCTTACGCTGTGTACCTCTGACTTCCTATGGCTTCCTTCAGACGGGGTCGCCCAGACCCTGCCGTTGGCCAGCAACGCCCTTGCCATTTGGATTACCTTCCCCTCAGTCGGGGTGGTTCAGGCTTCTTTCAGCCTGACGGGTTTGTCCGCTTCGCTGGGCAAACAAAAGATGGCTGCAAGAAACTTGCAGCCATCTTTTTACACCACCATAAATCCAAAAATCAGATCTTCACAGAATCCTCATATCTCTGAAGACCATACTTTCGCATTTTTTCCACCAACGTCGTGCGCCTTATCTGCAACTTATCTGCTGCCCTGGCAACAACACTGTTACAGTCACTGAGTGCCTGCTGAATCAAACTCTTTTCCAGTCGAGTCATGTACTCCTTAAGGTTCAGCCCCCCTACAGGCAATACCGCAAGGTCTTCAGAAGTGGCGGTACCTGCTGGCTGAATGCTATCCGGAAACAAATCAGCAACACCATCATCCTCCTGAGTGATCAAATCGAGGTGGCAGAAACTTTCTGGCAGATCCTGAACACCAATAACCCCATAGGGATACATAATCGCAAGACGCTCGAGAAGATTTGCCATTTCCCGGACATTTCCCGGCCAGTCATGCCGGCAAAGAGACAATATTGCTGCTGAGCTGAGTCGAATTGACCCCCTACCCTGCTTCTCCATATTATGGGTTAGCTCATTAATCATCAACGGGATATCTTCAGGCCGCTCTTTAAGAGAAGGCATCTCAATGGGGAATACATTTAAACGGTAATAAAGATCTTCCCTGAAGCTTCCCTCAGTGATCATAACTTCAAGATTCTTGTGTGTTGCGGCAATAATTCGAACATCCACCTCAATAGGTTCTGTTCCACCGACCCGTTCGAAGGTTCTTTCCTGCAACACCCTGAGCAACTTAACTTGCATGTGCAGAGGCATATCGCCTATTTCGTCAAGAAACAGTGTACCTCCCTGCGCAAGCTCAAACCGCCCCTTTCGACTGGCCACAGCCCCGGTGAAAGCCCCCTTTTCATGACCAAAGAGCTCGCTTTCTAAAAGATCTGTAGGGATAGCACCGCAATTTACCGGAACAAAGGGTGCGCTTCTGCGATAGGAGTGCTCATGAAGATTACGGGCAACCACCTCTTTGCCCGTGCCAGACTCACCAGTAATCAAAACATTGACATCCCGGTCCGCAACCTGAGCCATGGCTGCCCGCACTTTACGGATACGTTCACTTTTACCAACCAGTCCACGGAACAGATGTACCTGCTGGTTATAGCCAATCTGATGAGCCTGACGCCACTGCTCACGATACACCTGTCCGTAATGAAGACCAGATAAAAGCTGAGGCTTACTACACGGCCAGTCAATCCGAGCAATAATCTGTCTTGCAAGCGCTACCGGCAGATTATCTGGCAGTGATTCAGAAATACGAATAATAGGCACACCACCACACCAGCCCTGAACTCTGGAGAGCATTCCCTGCAGGGAACTTTCTGCCTGTAAAAAATCACCTAGAAATAAACCACTGAAGGTTTCCGGAGGAAAAGCACTAACGGTATCTTCCCAATAGGCTGCACCGATAGCTACTGGGTGATAGCCCATGAACTGCAAAATTGTGCTTAAGTCATGGCGACGCTGCTCTGCGTCTTCAATAATGAGTACCTGCTCAGCTGTTTCCATATGACGACGATCCCTGTCATCTGGTTAATTTTTACAGCTTAGATAAAATTTTCTGAAATTAAATTTCATTTTCTTATTTCAGTAAAGAACCAAAAGATGGATTAGTCAAATTTTTGTTTATTTTTTATTTCAATTAGTAGTATATGGAAGCTAAAAAAGCACTAAATAGCATAAAAGTTGAGCGGTTTTTTTTTAACGGAACGTTATCTCTGTGATCAATCAAATACGGCTTTAATCAGCTGGTGCAACTTTCTTGGAAAACACCCTTGGAAAACACCGTTGCTGAACGCCACACAGTGCAAACACTTTTCCAATATCGAGGTTCTCTTCGAGAGCATCCGCCATGCGGTTAATACCCTCTTCCCGCAACAGGTGATAATCAATTCTTGATGACTCCTGTAAGCCTGCCCACTTCAAAATGGCAGTAATGGCGTCAGGCTGTTCAAACACACCATGAAGATAGGTTCCAAATATCTGACCATCGTCAGACATTACCCCATCAACTTTCTGATCCAGCTGGATTAGCGATTTTTCCAAGGCTTCTCCTGTAGTCACCCCGGCATGAATCTCATAACCAGTAACAGGAACCGGCTCTTGACCAGGCAACTGCATGGTTCCACTAACTCGAGTGAGTGTCTTCTGACGAATCATGGTGGTTTCCAGATCCAGAAGACCCAACGCATCTGAGCTTCCGGCAGCACCTTCAATACCATCAGGATCATGCACCGCTTTGCCCAGCATCTGGTAACCACCGCAGATTCCCATCAATTTGCCACCATAGCGCAGGTGTCTGAGAATATCCTGATCCCAGCCACTTTCTTTGAGAAACGCAAGATCGGTCCGGGTGTTTTTAGTGCCTGGAATAATGACCAGATCACAGTCCGGAATAGACTGACCTTTTCCGACAAAGTGAATATCCACTTCAGGATGAAGACGCAAAGAGTCAAAGTCTGTGTGATTACTGGTGCGGGTCAGAATCGGCACTGCTACTTTCAATACTCTTTTCTGCTCTTCATGTTGCTGAACGATATACTGATGAGAAATAACAGCATCTTCTGCCTCAAGGTGCAAGCCATGAAGATAAGGCAAAACGCCCAGCACCGGCTTACCGGTCTTATCTTCCAGCCAGTGAAGGCCAGGCTCAAGCAGTTTTACGTCACCTCGAAAGCGGTTAATCACAAAACCTTTTACCCGCTCCTGCTCTGACTCCGAGAGCAGTGCCAGCGTACCGTAGAGATGAGCAAAGACTCCTCCCTTATCGATATCTGCAATAATAATCACCGGGCAGTCCGCTGCTTCAGCAAACCCCATATTGGCAACGTCACCTTCCCGCAAGTTAATTTCTGCCGGGCTGCCAGCACCTTCCACCAGTATGATTTGATAGTGGTTTTGCAGCCGATGCCAGGAACGCATAATGGCAGCCATTACTTTTGGTTTGTAGGCATGATACTCAGCCGCATTCATTTCACCCACCGCTTTGCCGTTCACTATCACCTGGGCACCGATATCACTGTTCGGTTTCAGCAGTACGGGATTCATGTCCGTATGAGGTTCAAGTCCTGCAGCAGCGGCCTGGAGCGCCTGAGCCCGACCGATCTCGCCACCATCCTCGGTAACCGCACTGTTCAGTGCCATATTCTGGGGTTTGAAAGGTGCTACCGAGATACCATAACGTCTGAACACCCGGCAAAGTCCTGCGACCAGAGCACTTTTACCAGCGTCACTGGTCGTACCCTGTACCATCAGCGTATGTGTTGAGTTGCTGCCCATCACGGGAATTCCAGTCTGTTACAAATTAATGAACGGATTATAAGGGTAGAAAAATTCAAGGGTACAAACTCACAAGGTTCGATGATAGAGAGCAGAGAGAAATTAACAGGCTGGGTGTTATTATTACGAACCGCTGATTATCTGGGGAGATGATCAGCGGTTTTTGCCATTTGGACGCCTCTTTAATTGAGCTGATAATAATCACCAGGAAGTTCTGCTACTGAGATATTCGATGATGTGTCATGCCCGTCTCGTAATTTACCTACTAAACTAGGTGCAAATAAGTGAATTCCGTTGGGTAGAGGGTCAACTTTATCTGAAAATTTTTCCCTGGACGGTCTATTATTACGCTTCCCTAAATCATCACCCTCTATCTGCAAGGATTAACCTTGGACGCAACCATCACTCTGGATCTTGTACTTTTCCTTTTTGCTGTGGCCTCGGTGGCTGGATTTGTTGATTCCATTGCTGGTGGAGGGGGGTTGATATCAATGCCCGCACTTCTGGCTGCGGGGCTTTCGCCGGTTCAGGCGCTGGCAACCAATAAGCTTCAGGGGGCTGCTGGTACGCTGTCCGCCAGTGCTTATTTTATCTCCAAAGGTGCGGTTAATCTCCGTGAAATCCGCCTGGCAATCGTGATGACCTTTATTGGCAGTATGATGGGGACACTCCTGGTGCAGAGAATTGATGCCGGAGTATTGGATCAGGTCATTCCATTCCTGTTGATAGGTATTGTTGTTTACTTTCTGCTTTCTCCACGACTGAGCAGTGATCAGTCACCGCAGTTGATCTCTCTGTCGGTGTTTTCGTTTACCGTGGCGGTGCTGATTGGTTTTTATGATGGTTTCTTTGGACCCGGTACCGGTTCGTTTTTTACCATGGCGTTTGCCGGCTTACTGGGTTATTCCATCACCAGTGCTACCGCTCATACCAAAGTTCTGAATTGCACCAGCAATTTGGCAGCCCTGCTATTTTTCATTATTGGTGGCCATGTGGTCTGGGCAGTCGGTCTGGTCATGATCCTGGGCCAGGTGATTGGTGCCAGGCTGGGCTCGCATGTAGTACTTAACCGTGGTGAGGCATTGATTCGGCCCATGATTGTTTGCGTGTCTTTGGTGATGACGGCCAAACTGCTTTGGGAAGATTATGGACATTTGCTCCAATAATAGGCATCTTGTTTAAAACCATTGTCGCTTTTTACCTCTTAAGGTTATCCGCTAAGGGGTAGCCTTTCAGGTAATACCTGTTGTGTTTCCAGAACTCGATATATTCCGGTCAATTCGTCAGAATAATACGCTAAAGGCTTTGTATTGATTCATAGCCGGAGCTGTGGCGAAATCCATTAGCAAAGTATCTCTAACCAGATCACCCGGACAGTCAGGGAATTCAGCAGGCGTAATTTCGGAACTATTGTTCATGGAAACAACCTGGTATAGCTGGCTGTTTGGTGCTGCCTATTTAAGTGCCATTATTGCGTTTGCGGTAGTGGTGATCATGACCCGAAGATCGGTGGGGGTGTCACTGGCCTGGCTGGTGCTGCTGTTTGCCCTGCCGGTAGCGGGGTTCGTCCTGTATCTTTTATTTGGATCTCCCCGCCTTGGTACCCGCCGTTTAAAGCGCATGCATGCACTTTATCCGGATTATGCTCAGTGGTATCAACACTTATCACGGATTATCTCAGGCGGTGAGCCATCCCACTGTCCGGTGACCAGTCATCATGGTATTTTCTCATTGGTAGAAAAAAGCATGAGTATCCCCTTACTGCCAGGTAACCATCTGCAACTCTTCTCGGATTTTGAGAACATCATCGAATCGCTGCTGCGTGATATAGAAAATGCCCAACAAAGCGTTGTGATTGAGTTCTACATATGGGAGCCCGTCGGTCGGGCCGCAGAGGTGGCAGATGCAGTTATCCGTGCGTCGAGGCGGGGGGTTGATTGCCTGGTTGTGCTGGATAATGTTGGCAGCCGGGGTTTTTTGAATGGTTTGTGGGCTCGTCGTTTTCGCCTTGAAGGGATCAGTGTTACTGCATCCATGTCAGCTGGCCCTTTGCGAATGCTGGTGGAGCGCATTGATATTCGTAACCATCGGAAGATTCTGGTGGTTGATGATCAAGTGGCCTGGACCGGCAGCTTTAACCTGGTCGATCCTTCCCTGTTTAAGCAGGAAGCTCAGGTCGGGCAGTGGGTAGATGCCATGGTCAGGATTGATGGTGTTGCAGCTCATGTACTCGGAGCCATTGTGCAATGGGATATAGCACTGGAAACCGGGCAGGGACACCCATCGTTCAATAGACAGTATGAATACCCTTCGGCTGAGCACAATGGCAGGGACGGCGCATTTGTGCATGTTCTGCCGTCCGGGCCTGATGTAGACCGGGAAATGCTGCAGCAGGTCCTGCTGACGGCTATTTATGAAAGTCGTCAAGAACTCCTGATCAGTACACCGTATTTTGTACCCGATGAGTCTTTGCTGACAGCATTGAAGTCGGCAGCAATGCGTGGTGTTGATGTCCAATTGCTGGTTCCTGAGAAAAATGACTCGAAAATGGTTCATCATGCCAGTCGCTCCTATTATCAGGAGTTGCTGCAAGCTGGTGTCACTATTCAGCAGTTCAGAGGGGGGTTACTGCATACCAAGTGTGTTCTGGTCGACCGTGAAACCGCTCTATTTGGTACTGTTAACCTGGATATGCGCAGCGTCTGGCTGAATTATGAAGTGACGTTGATTGTTTATGATGATGGCTTTGGTCAGCAGATATTCCATGTGCTCCAGTCATATATAAATCAGGCCGTTGAGGTGGATATCAATCGTTGGTCAAAAAGACCTTTCCGACGAAAATTACTGGAAAATACCCTGCAGTTGCTAAGCCCACTGCTTTAATCGGATAGAATCACTGGTCTGGTCGGTAGTGATTGCTGTTGATGTTGGCCAACTTATGCAGTAAGTGCCCTTTATTATCGTTTTATTCCCAATAATTCCTGTCTTATTACCATTTTTAGGTGAAAACACTAATACGGTGAAGGACTCATCTGTGAAATAAAGGTTACCCTCAGGAGGCATTGGTTGTGCCTCTATACGCTCACTTCTAACAATATTCTTTCTGGTTACAGGCTCAACCAACGCTGTATGGTCAGCTGGTAACCTCTCGGAAAGAATCGGTACAGGATACAGGTTTTGCCGAAGACGTTAAAAGCCACAGACATCATGGCCACAGGCCTGATGACATTTGCTCTCTTTCTGGGAGCAGGAAATATTATCTTTCCTCCATTTCTGGGGCACATGGCTGGCACTGAGCTGATGGTCGCAATGCTGGGATTCCTTCTGACCGGTGTTGGTCTGCCGCTGCTGGGTGTGATCGCCTGCGCCCGTGCCGGTGGTGGACTGGAAAAGCTGACGGATATTTTTCCGCCAAAAATTGCCTTAACTTTCGCGGTTGTTCTCTTTCTTGCCATTGGCCCCCTGTTTGCTTCACCAAGAACCGCTGTCGTCTCTTATGAACTGGGTTTGCTGCCATTTATCGGTGAGTCCGGTACTGTTTCGCTGGCACTGTTTTCTTTGTTATTTTTTGCTGTTGCGCTTTATCTTGCACTGTTTCCGGGTCGGCTGGTTGAAACAGTTGGCAAGCTGATTACGCCATTGCTGGTGGTGGTTCTGACGATTATTGCGGTTGGTGCTTTTCTTTACCCACAGGGAGAAGCAGGGGCTGCCACTGAGTCCATGATCAGTCAGGGGTTCTTTAATGGTTTCCGTGAAGGTTACCAGACGATGGACACCCTGGGTGCCTTGGTATTTGGCGTGGTCATTATCAATGCTATTCAAAATAAAGGGGTAACAGACACACAGCAGGTTGCGCGCTATACATTTATTGCTGGTCTGATCGCTTCTGTTGGTCTCTCACTGGTGTATCTGGTGCTGGGTTACATTGGTTCCACCAGCCATCAGCTGGTGGCTGCACCACAAAATGGTGCTGAAATTATCAGCCTGTTTGTGAACGCGGTATTCGGTTCCTGGGGCAAGGTAGTACTGGCTATCACCGTTATTCTGGCTTGTTTGACCACAGCGATTGGTTTGCTCAGTGCCTGCGGTGAATATTTCTCCCGTGTATTTCCTGCGCTGGGTTATCGCAACTGGGTGATTCTTTGTGCCCTGGCCAGCGCGCTGATTGCCAATGTTGGATTGAATACGCTACTGAAGGTTACTATTCCAGCGTTGCTGATTATCTATCCGGTAGCCATCGCATTGATTATTGTGACACTGCTGAAGTCGTGGTTGGCGAAACCAGAGCGAGTAATGACGTTTGTTCTTATTCCGGTAGGCCTGATCAGTCTTATAGAAGGACTGCATGCGGCTGGCCTGTCTTTTGTTGAGCCGGCTAATACGTTGCTTGCGTATTTGCCTTTGCAGAAAGAAGGTCTGGTCTGGCTGTTACCGGGTATGCTCTGTCTCTTGATCACAAATAGCTACCTTGTTCTATCATTTCTCACTGATAAAACAGGTCATGCTTCCACTTTCTCCTAAACCATGGTCAGAACTAACTTTTGGATGTGCTGATTTGGGCGATACTCGACGTACAAAACGACTTGTCAAAGTTGCTGCCGAGCTTTCAGCTCATACCGGTAATTCTTTGTCATCTTCATGCGAAGGTTATACCGCACTGGTAACTGGAGCTTACCGGCTGATTGAGAATGAGGCCGTAAAGCCTGAAGCAATAGCTGAGGCAGGCTTTCAGGCAACTGCCAAAATAGCGAGACAGTCTCGCCTACTTCTGGCTCTCGAAGATACAACAACCCTGGGTTATAAACATGCTGTCAGATCCGAGCTTGGTGATCTTGGAGGTCCTGAAGGCTCTAAAACCAGAGGATTCCACGTCCACTCTGTCTTCTTGGTTGATGCGGATACAGAGCGAAGCATTGGGCTTATTGATCAAGAACGATGGGTTAGAGAGGACGTTCAGCGGGGGAAAAAGAACCAACGTCGTCAGCTACCTTACGAGGGAAAGGAAAGCTTTAAGTGGCAAAGAGCCTCTGAAAACACAGAACAAAGGATGGGGGGTAAAATGCCTGACATCATCAGTGTTTGCGACCGGGAGGCGGATATATACGAATATATGCACTACAAACTGGATAACCGACAGCGGTTTGTTGTAAGAGCTACACAAAACAGAATCCTGGTGGATGGCGAACTCTTATTATTTGATTCCTTAGCTCAGACTGAAGTGTTGGGGAAATATACGATAGTGGTTCCTCAAAAAGGAGGTAGAAAGAAGCGAAAGGCAACGCTGCAGGTCAAAAGAAAGAAGATGACAATACAGGCGCCGCAAAGGCCAGGCGGCAGGCCGGAACCGGTAACTATGAATATTGTGTCGGCTGAAGAGATTGGCAATGACTCCGAAGACCGTTTGCACTGGGTACTATTGACAACTGAAGATATTGAAACATTCGAAGACTGTCGCTCTATCATTCGATTTTACGAGCTCCGATGGCGAATAGAAGAGTTCCACAAGGCTTGGAAATCGGGAGCAGGAGTAGAAAGGCTTCGTCTGCAATCTCCGGATAACATTGAACGACTTGCGGTCATATTAATGTTTGTCGCTGTCAGACTAATGCAAATCCGTGAAGCATTAATGTTACCGAATGACAGGCAGCACAAAGACAGAAAGCTTTGGAGTGAAAAAACACTCGCGAATGAGGTGGTCAGTGATGATGAATGGCAGGTTCTCTGGCTAACCTATGAAAAAAAAGCGTTGCCCGATAAGCCGCCAACAGTCACTTGGCTGCTTCAAACGATTGCTCGGCTTGGTGGTTGGGGTGATTCAAAGCATACAGGGCAGCCCGGCTGGTTAGTGGTATGGGAAGGCTGGGCGAAATTGCAGGATCGGGTAAAAACCTGGCAGATAGCCCGGCAGTTCAGCGCTGGAGAGATGTGATCAAGAGTCAGGGTATGCTGGGGGGTGTTTTCGGTATGATGACATCAGTTCGTTCCTCAGAATCAACCACGCCTGTTCAGGGATAAAAGGCTAACACAACTTATCAGCTCGACTTTAGAGTTTTAAGAGCACAATAGTTCCGGCGCATAATCTGCTAAAAGCAACCATCCCCAATGACGAAATTCGAGATGGTTGCCATGCTCACTTCAGATCATCAAGTAATCCTCAGGGAGCTCGCTTCATATACAACCTTTCTTGCTGGAGCGCTATCATCAACTGCAGTACCAACGTTCTGCGAACTGCTGTTCGGTTGCATGCTTTCAGCCGACGGCTTTGTTACACAGGCGTTGTTAACAATTGATTTTCATTGTGTGTGGAGCAGCTACCACCACTGGCTATCTCAGGGCAAGTGGCAATGGAAGAACTTGGCACGCCACTTGATCCGTCTGGTCTGCTCCAAAGCTCCTGAGAATCAACCTGTGGTCCTGGGGCTTGATGACTGGGTAATCGAACGGTTTTCCGACAAAGCCCCTGCTTGTCGTACACATCATCAACACAGCAAGAAACGCAATCGGCCGACGTACATCTGGGGGCAGTGTTGGGTTTCCCTGGCCATCATATTTGAGCGGGCTGCAGATGAAGTATTTACCGCCATACCGGTGATCTCATTTCCGACACCAGCTTCAGGTAACACCAGCAAACTGAAAATTGCCGTGGCCATGCTCAGGGTGGTACGCAATGAAGTGAAGGATCGAGTGCTACGCCTGCTAACCGATTGCTGGTATATGAACTGGACACTGATAAAGCCAGCTCTGGAAATGAACATAGAAGTTGTTGGTCAGATACCTTCAAATCGGGCCCTCTATGCTTTGCCGCCAGCACCCACCGTAAAGAAGCGAGGGCGCCCAAAAAAGTACGGCATCAAGATGACGACAGAACAGGTTAAGAAACTGCCGGAAGAAAAAGCAACAGTATGGATGTACGGCAAATTTCGCAAAATACGTTATCGTACCCTGATCTGTCGCGCCAGATTCCTTAAAGGTCGTGAAGTACGCGTCGTCTGGAGTCGCTTTGAAAATGACAAAGGTCTGACCGAAAGCAGAATATTCATCTCGACCAATCCGGAACTTGAGGGACTGGAGGTGCTTCGTGCCTATTCCCGGAGATGGCCGGTAGAGCCAATGTTTCACCAACTCAAACATGCTTTTGGCTGTTGCCATTTATGGCAGCAGAAATTGCGAACACTGCTTCGATGGATGCATTTGAAAATGGCAGGCTATGCATTATTGCAGTTATTCTTAAGGTAGACATTAAGCCCCACCCACCGCACAAAGGCCTAATCTTGTACGCCCTGAACAACCATCCCGTGCAGGGTGTTCTCGTTTCGCATTATTTCCCCAGAAGTCCAGTAGCTTTTTAATGCATGAGACCAATGACTTTCCTGCATTCATCAACGATGAAATCACATTACCAAACAGGTGAGTCCCACTTTTCATCACCTTGTGCGTCGAGATTTCCTCAATGCTCCCACTTTCACAGAGGTTCGCCTGTGCAGCATGGGCAAGGTACCTTTTCAACGTCACAACCACAAAGGACATCAGAATCAGGCTAAACACCAGTGTCGCTGATTTGGTGTTAAAACGATGCCACCCTGAATAGGATTTGATCTCTTTGAAAATCAGCTCTATCTGCCACCGTAGACGATAGGCCTGGAGCACATCACTCAAGGTGAACTCCACCCGGTTCAGGTTGGTCACAACGAAAACCCACTTCTGTTTTTTGTCATTCCAGCGGACAACCAAGCGGAATGGCCAGGCTTTGAATCCCGGCCATTCTACATCCAGGTCGAGGCACTGGTCTTTGGGGAAGCCAGACAGTACATCCTTCAGTTTTTGTCCTTTGTAGCGATTGAGATTCTTGCCATCCTCCCGTACCGCGCTGAGTATCGTCGGGTTGATACTCTGAGGTGCCTTGCAGATAAAAGAACCCTCCCTGTCATCAATAGCGGCAAAGAGTTCCAGCTCAAAATAACCGGCATCCATTAGCATCAGGATATAGGCCATGGATGTTGGCAGTGGTGGCAGACAGTCTCTTTCTGAACGGGTATCTTCAGTCAGCTGCACCCGCACCAGGTTGTTGGTGAGAAGATCCATTGTCGTATGAAGCTCGACGGCAGCAGGACTGACCGTTGAGAACCTGCCGGGAAATGCTTCTTTCAGGGCATCATAGACAGCTTGTGACGAACCGTCCTGAATCAGAATGTGCTCAAACTCTGAAAATGGACTGTCTTCATCAAACGCCATGACTTTGCGGGAAAATATTTCCAGACACTGCACCCATAGCCACAGGATAAGAGTAGGCAGCGCGTCCTTTTTAGCTTGATTTGCCCAAGAACGATAAGAGACATTCAGCCCCGTCAACTCGTTAAATTTACGGTGTAGATCCGCCTGGGTATCGCAGTTTCCATCACCAGCGAGGGCATCGATCAGTGAGAGGATAAAATCCAAAGGACGGATATCTCGCTGTCGTATAGTAAAACCAAGCTGTTCCGCCATACTTAGGAGTTCTGACCGGTCGAAACAGGTCAACAGTTTTTTTCAACTAATCTACTATTTGCAGTACTCATCTTGTTCAGCCATTGATAATGGTTTCGAAGCTTTATTGTGGCTGTTCAAGGTGGGTTCTGCCGCCGGAAACGAACCTTTTTTGAGCTTAATGTCTACCCTAAGTGCAGTTATTAACCGTTTGTAAAAATCAGGCATGTCTGAATATTTCTCGGATACCCTGGAGAAGCCCGGATACAACCACTGCAGGCATGATGAAAATTGCTCTTTCAGGAATTATTCCGAGGTTCTCTATTCGCAAGGGCTGGAACAGATATAAGCAAAAATATGAGTTCAATTTTCGCGATCTGATCGACCAGTTAATACCGGATAATTCAGAAGCAGCATAACTAAAGGCTTTTAGGCAAAAAACGGAAGTAATAACGAACTTGGAAAAACAGTTCACTGATTTCGGCTTGCTTCACTATAAAAAGCTGACCGAATTATCGTTTTATACAGACTCTAAAGTCGAGAACTTATCAGGCTACCCGGGAAAAACACCGGGCAGCCTTTGCTATTTTAATGCCTGGCTCCGCCAGCAAGGGCTTTAAGATACGGTTTACCGTGGTGATGCTGCGTGATGGTTTCAGCCAGTGTTTTCCCATCCGGATTCCGGGCGTTCAGGTCCAGGCCAGCTTCCAGAAAAAATGGAATAAAACGGGCAAAATCGTCTGCTCGCAGGTAGCGGTAGGCTCTTAACAATATGTGATAGTCTCGACTGCCGCCAGCTGCCGACTGCAGTGTCAGCAAGGCTTTCAAACGCTCATCACTTAACTTCTCTCCAATGACTTTCTGCTTATCTTTCTTCATGGCTGATTCACGCTTATGAGGTAAGTTTGCCTGGCGACATCGACAAGCAGATTGATATTTTACTGAGTTGGAAAGAAATATATATAACCTGAATAGGATATTTTGAGATTAGGTTAATCGTAAAAAGAATAAGAGAAAATAGAAGAGCCACTTACATTTTGTGCATCGTTTTTTGGTAAAACCAGGTTCTTCAGACAAAAACACATACAACTCATCCCCTCGTATTCATTTTTTTACAGCTAACAAGGAATTCTTGACAGTTATTGCATTCCTGGTAATTGCCAGTCGATTCTTTACCTGATGCCGGCTTATGCTTTTCCGATTTAACTTGCTGAAATATTTTCCGGTTTGAATTATGGCTACAACCGGCTTTTTATTCAGATACAGCTACTATTAATTGAGTGATCAAAGGAATGTTTGAGGACAGGTTATGGAAGGTACATCTGGTGCTGGTTCAGTTAGTTTACAACAACAACAATTGATTCAAGACCTTACTGATAAGGGGAATAAGTGTAAGATTACATTTGGAGTTAATGGTGAGGTTTCTATAGAAGTAATGAAAGATGTGCAGCCGACACCGGGCCTAAAGTTATCAGGCCAGCCGTCGGATGCATCGGTACCCAGAAAAATCCCTCTAAAACAGAGAAAAGCTGAGATAGCTGCCGAAAAGGACACGGTAACTGTAAGGGAATTTATATTCAACAAACTGAAGTCTGCCAAAAACCACATTCAAACTGCATTCACGAAGAAGTTTCCTAAGGCTGCTGAACGGAACAGCAGTTTTAAAGAGTCAATTAGTAAGACGTTCAGTGATTTCAAAAAAGCTATCAAACATGAAAACTGGGAAATAATTCCGGAAGATTCATTAAAGAATGGATCTGAACAGCTGATACTTGAAGCTCAAGTACATAACGACTCCATCAATCAACTTGAGAGTCTTGAAGGTCAACAGACTGAAAAGCAAACAGAACTGGATACACTGAACCGGGTCTACAAGAATACCCGTAAGGTGTGTGAAGACCCTGAGGGAGTGATCCATAGCAAAAAGAGAATTACTGTCCCAATTCCAATTGAAGGTGCTGATCCTGTTATTATTGAATCATCAGACCCACTGGTTCGAAGAGATCAGGTTAATGAAGTCATGTCGCAGGTTAGAGAGTCAGGATTTGTCGATAGAATCAAACAACTTGATTCAGAAATAAAATTTGCGAAGTCTGAGCAAAA